>QHWJ01000371.1 GCA_003222535.1 Acidobacteriota bacterium
GCCTCCCTGTTCCAGAACCTGCGACGCAGGCAATCGAACGCGACAAAGCCGGCATCGCTGAATCGCCGTTCCCAGTACTCGGGCCATTGTTCGTTGAGATGGTCGGTGCCGCCCTGGTGCGGGATGGCCGCTGAAAACAATGCGCAGTCGCTGAAACTGGTGAGAGAACGAATGAAGCCGTCCGCGGCTTCGCCTGGCAGGTGTTCAGCCACTTCCAGACTCATGGCCAGATCGAACCGCCGCGGCGCGACGAACGGTTGCGACAGATCGATCTTCTGGAAGGACTCTCGAGGAATCTCCAGCTGATCGGCCTCCACCCACGGACCGTCGAGCCCACATATCTCTTGCACGTCATGATTCTTAAAGGCGGCCAGCCACGCACCAGTGCCGCATCCAATGTCAGCGACCGAGCGCGGAGCAAGAAGCCTGACGATCTCGGGGACGACCTCCGCGGCCGCGTCGCTGGAGCTCTTCGAAATAGTCTGATAAAACGCCCCGTTGTACTTCGTCTGGGCGTGGCCGACCGGCAGTGTGTCCATAAGGTCCCTCTTGAGTCGAACAGTCATCAACTTCAGATGCCCGTTCTTCAGCAAGAGTGATTCCACGTAGTCGAGAACGCATGTAAACCGTTTCGGAGGTATAAGTTAGATGGTGTTTTGCCGGCGCGATACAAGCACTCGTGGAGACAAGAGTCTCTTCTCGGAATTTGACAATTGTCGCATCAGATGGATACAAGCTGGCTCTATTGAGAGCGTGATTCAGTGGGGCCATTTGAAGGGCTCGCGTTACCAGGGATGGAGAAATGCCAACGCAGACACCAGACTGAGCACCGCCGCCAGGCCGCCCACTGCCGCCATGTTTCGAATGACCCGCCTTTTATACGCAACGAATCCGGCAGGGACTCGGGAGTCGACGCTCATGCCCGCCACTAAGGAGAGATCGAGCGTGGGCCTCTGGAACGCGTAGGCCAGCAGGAGCACGATCGGGCGTGTCAGAGTATGCGTGGGCTTCGCAGCCAGCGTCATCACGGAATAGTCGAAGAAGAAGGCGGCGCGCTCGAGAAAGGTGGCCCGCGTCATGGGATCGGACGCATGTCCTGCGGCGTACTCGAAGACAGCCGCCTTCCTGATGTCCTGTGCCGCCCACGTTTCGGTCGGAAACTCCAGTCGCCCGGATCGATCCAGATTCGGGGTTTCATGCGCCGCCATCCACCCGGCGTAGTGAAGAAGACTCTCGCGCGCGAGTTGATACTGTTCGTCAACCAGATCCCGCTCGGATCGGTGCTCGAGATACTTACCGAGCGCCTGCAGGAAGACCGTGTACGACCAGCGGCTTTCGGGATCGCGCAAGCCGATCGCCTCGAGATCCTGCCGCGGATGAATGCACCGACCGACCAATTCCTCCGCTTTGCGGAGGTATTTCATGTCGTCGGTCAACCGGTGCGCGTCGACGAGCGCGTTGAGTGAGTTGCCCGCTCCGCGTCCTGGTCCATGAAAATCCGGCGAATACGTCGCGCTGGCCAGCCCCGTGGGGCCGGCATCCAGCCAGCGGAACGGCGTGCGCGCGCCGTCGTCCATGGCCAGCACCCAGTCCCCGAGCTCAATCACCGCATCCCGGGAGGCCGTTGAGCCGGTCAGGAAGTGATGCATCATCAGGCCGGTCGTGTAGTTGTGTTCAGCCGACGGCCCGCCTCCAGGCAGACCCGATTCCCGCGAATACGCCCGATGGGTCGCGATGCCGGCGTCGACGTAGTGATTGGTGTGCCAGAAGTAGCCGTGGTTGTAGGCCGGCCGATCGCCGTCGGTGTGGTACAGGTCCACGTCGACCACGTGCGCGGCCAGATCGTCCATGAGAGACCACCAGCGCCGATCGCCCGTTCGAACGTACTGGGTGGCGAAACCCGCCAGCGCGTCGTACTGATTGTTGTAATGGGAAATCAATCGCTCCGGACCCTGGTGGCCGACCGCCTCGTGATCGGCGTAGAGATCGCCGAAGTGCCGCCAGCCGTACTCGTCGGCGACTTCCCGCTTGCGCTCGAAGCACTGCTCGCCGTCGATCGCGCCGCGAACGATCTTTTCGTATTGACCGACCGTTCCTTCGCTTGCGGAGGCAGGGCCTGAAGAATGCGGGGCGCGTCGCGGTCCGTCGACCGACGCGACGAGCGGGGCCCGCGCCCACGCGAGAGGGTCGGCGGTCACACGATCGTCGCCGAACACCATCACGAAGTCGTGGGTCTTCTGTTCCCCGCCCTGCAGCTCGTGGACGTCGCGGTGCTGTCCAGGAAACAGCTCGATGGCCACCCTGTCGTCGGCCACGGCAATGGCCTTCGGGAAGTTCTGCCAGAAGCCCGGCACGGCCACCGCGAGCCTCGCCCCATCGCGCTCGAGCGACACGATCGGCGTGGCGCGAGATCCGGTGCGGTAGGCCGAAGGGAAGACGAGACGATAGCCTGGGAAACAGACCGGCACCACACCGTGGCGATTGCGGTGTGCGGGGCTCGCCCAGTTGGGACCGCCGCTCGATTCCTGGAAGAGCTCAAGCGGCTGCCGCATCGGTTCGAGCGGCTGGTTCACGTCCGGTGAGCATCGAAGGTCGGCCGGCTTCTCCGCGGGCCGCAGGGCGAGCGTGAAGCGCACGTCCTTCAGGAACAGCGAGCCCCGGTCGCCAAGATCCCAGAAGCCCTGCGGATGACGCGCGGCATTCGGGTTCGTCAGCCCGACGGATGCGCGGACGATGGCGGATTCCGCGAAGAACTGAAGCCGGACTTTGACCGCAAGCGGCAGCTGGCGCCCGCCTCGTCTGGCCGCGTTTCCTCGCGCGATAATCTCGGCTCTGAGCGGACCACTTTCGACGACCGACAACTCCTCGAAGGTGACGTCGCAGGGATGGCCGTCCGCACCTGTGATCTCGAGGCCCGTGCGATCGGCATCGATGATCGGGTCGGCGCCCAGCCACACGCCATCGAACAGGGACGGACCCGACGGGCGAAGACCGAATCGCGCGATGCCGGTGTCCACGACCAGGCGGTTGCCGGTTGTCGTCACCGAGATCCGCGGACTGGCGGCCGGCGCTTGCCGGTTGCCGGCAGTCAGGTGACATGAAGCGGTGCCGGACGCGTCGGTCCGCGCGAAGGTGTCGACCAGAGCCCATCGAATGCTGCCGTCGCTCCACCGGTCGAGCGTCCGCGCCTGAATCGGCATGACGCGGCCGCCCGCCTGCGTCAGGGCCAGATCCTCGGCCGCGTGACACCACCCGCGCGGCAGCGACACACCGAACGTGATCGGTTCACTGCACCGTGCGAATGCGCCGTCGGCGGCATGAACGGGCGCCAGCGTGATGACGGCCGCCTGCGCAGCCGCCTCTTTTAGCTCGCCGGACCGCTCGGTACGACGCGCGCTCGACGGCACCGCGATGGCAGGGATGGCTCGCATGATCACGTGCTTGCGGGAAGGGACGGAACGACTCCTGCGGTGTTCATGGTCGGGCGCCCTTTACCAGTACTGCCAGTCGTGGCTGAGCAGGATGTAGATGGCGAGCGCCCCATTGGTCACGGCATGGGCGACAACGACCGCAAACAGGCTCCTGGTCCGACGCAACAGCAAGGCGTACGCGCAGGCCGTCAGGACCGCCGGCAACCATTCCGGATGGGCCACTCCAAAGACGAGGGCGACCAGCCAGAACGCGCTCCATGAAAACGCTCCGACGGCCATCGACTCGAAATGCTCCGTCGCGGTCAGATATCGCAGCAGAAACGAGCGCCAGAACAGCTCCTCCATGACCGGGACGAGCAGGCAAAGCCCATAGAGGCGAACGATCACGAATGCCGCGGCGACGCCCGGGCGTTCGAGGGATTCGAACGGATTGAACCCGACGCGTGTGCCGAGATGCGGATAGGGCACCCACTTGTCGATGCCAACCCACGCGGCGAAGACGGCACCACCGACGATCACGGCCGGCGCGACGAAACGCCATGACGGACGTATGTCGGAAAGGACGCTGCGGCACATCGCCAGGCTCAGCGTGACCGCGCACACCTTGATCAGATACAGAAACGGATACCACGATTGCGGCAGCTGGCCCTCGATCGCCGTGAACACGCCGAACACGACGATCGGCATCGTGTAATCGAACGCGGAGGTCCTCACACCAGCCAGCCGAAGTCGCGCCGCGTCCAACATCAGATCGAGGCCTCGAACGCTCATGCTGCGGCCTTCCGGTTTGCATCTCTCGCCGTCTCGCGATACAGCGCGAGCGTCTGGCTGGCAGTGGACGCCCAGGAGAAGCGCGAGACGCGATCGAGCCCCATCCGGCGCATCTCCTCTCTGCGGGCACCGGGAGCCATCGCCCGCCGCAGGCCCTGCGCCACGGCCTCCGGATCGTCCAGCGGCACGAGCTCCGCGGCCAGGCCGGTGCCCTCCGCAATGGAGCTCGTGTTGGTGGCGACGACCGGCACGCCATAGGCCATCGCTTCGAGCGTCACGAGCGTGAACCCTTCCATCAGCGAGCACAGCGTGAACGCCGACGCGTTGCGATACAGAAGGCGAAGCTGGTCGTCCGAGACCCGGCCGGTGAAGACGACATCGGAGCCGCCGAGCCCGGCGCGCCCCGCGTGCACCTCGAGCGCCGGCTTCGCGTCACGGCTGTTGCCCGCCAGCACCAGTTGCACGTCGGCAAAGCCCGGATCTCGCTTGAGCCGGGCGAACGACTCGATGAGAAACGGCACATTCTTGCGAGGATTGAAATCGCCGACGTACAGCACGTACCGCCCGGCGACACGCAGGCCGGCCAATTCGGCGCGATCACCCGCCGCCGGCGCGGCCTGATCCGCTGTGGGGAAGTTGCCGGCGCCGTAAATGACGCGGACGCCCGCCGAACGGCCGGCGATCTCGTGAATATCGCGGCGCGTGCTCTCGGACAGCGCGATGACCGCCGTGGCGGTGCCGAGGCTTTCGGCGACGGCCTGCTGGAGCGCCGCCGCGAACGACGCCTCGGAGAGGTCGTGCTTGAAGAACGCCAGATCGTGGATCGTGACGACTGTCGGGATGCGGCGAATCGGCGGCACGATGTGCGCCGGGCCGTGGAAGATGTCGCAGCGATGCCGCCGCACCGCCGCCGGGAGCATCACGCGGGCGAAGAACCGGTGGGCCTTGTGCAGGGTGGTTTTCACGAACGGCACCGGTACCGGCTGAATGCGCGCGGACTGCGGCAGCATCGCCGCCGCCCGTTTGCGAGCCTCCCGATCGACGGCTTGATAGAACACGCACAGCCGATCCCCGGGGAGCAGCTGCGCGTCAATCGCCTCCAGCAGCCGGATGATGTGATAGCCGACCCCTGACAGGGAACCCGTCAGCGCGGCTGTCGCGTCGATGCCGGCGATCACAGCAGCTGCTCGGAGGCCAGCAGCTGGCGCAGTCCCGCCTGAATCGAATGATTGGCCTGCCAGCCGGTGAGCGACTTGATGAGTGTCGGGTCGCACCGGAGATACTGGCGATCCGACGGGCGCCGGCGTTCGGGGTCGTTGGCAACCTCCAGCCTGGTCGCCAGCATCGCCGACATCATGTCGATGAGCTCGCCGACGCTCGCTTCCTCCGACGTGCCGAGGTTGAGCGTCGTGAAGCGATCGGGCAGCACGGCGCCGGCAATCGCTTCGAACCCGTCGACCACATCGTCGACGTAGACGTAACAGCGCTTCGGCGACACGTTGCCCAGGTCCAGCCGGTGCTTCCCGGCGCGCAGCTGGTCGATGATCGCCGGCACGACGTGCGGATTGGTTTCACCCGGGCCGAAGACGTTGAACAGCCGCACGGCGACAGTCGAGATGCCGGTGGCGCGCGCGAGCTCCGCAGCCTGCCCTTCGTTCACGGCCTTCGTGATGCCGTAGATGTCGGACGGCTCGGCTTTCGCGGTCTCCCGCATGAAACAGTCCGAGACGGGATAGACCGCCGCGCTCGACGTCACGACGACGCGCCGCACGCTCGGCGCGGCCGCGCACCCGTCGAGCACGTTCTGCGTCCCCAGCACGTTGATGCGCACCGCATCGGCCGGGCGGCGGTTGCAGTCAGGAATGAAATGCAGCGCGGCGAGGTGCACCACCACCTCGGCCTCGGCTTCGACGATGGCCGACAGGCAGGCGGCGCGATCGGTGATGTCCACACGTTTGATGTCGGCGAACGCCGCCAGCGCCGGTTCCCGCCCGGCGGTCGTGGCCAGGCTGTCCACGACGATCACGTGATCGCCGCGCCGGTGCAGCTTCTGACACAAAGGAAATCCGACATATCCGGCTCCGCCAGTCACCAGGATGCGCATAAGCTGAAGCTCCTCCAAACGACCGCCGGCGGCACGGCGGTCCGTGTCCGGTCCTCGCGGCTTCTGAAGGGCAAGTAGCAAAAGGTGCGCCCGAGATCGGGCGCTGCGCAGGCCGGATGTCGCCGTGAACGGCGCCTTTTCGCAGCGAACCGGCGACATCGGCGAGCGTTGTCTCTCCCGTGGATGACTAAAGTCTTCGGCCCAGACATCTTCTAAGCCAATGTCGCGGCGGATGAAGGAAGTTTTCGAGCTGTCTTAGTACTCGATTTCACAATTACAGTGACGTATTTCGTGACGGCGATCGGTGCCCCATTTCAGAAACACGACGACATACTTGGCCACAGAGAACACAAAGACACAGAGAAGAACACGCTTCAGGCAGCGCGCTCGACGCGGCGCCGCCGAGCGGCGGGCGAGGCGTGCCAACCGCAAACGAACGACCACTGGACCGTGGCCCAGTCGTTCGTTTGCGGTTTGCGCGCCTCACGGCTCGGCCTGCAGTGCAGGCCGACCGCGTCGAGCGCCTTCTCTGTGTCTCAGTGTCTCAGTGGCTTGTCCAAACCGATACGTCAGCGTAATTACGAACTGCTGTACTTAGGAGGCCAGGAGGTCGTCTACGGAATGCAGCGGACGATGGAGGGCCCGAGCCATGTGGCGAGGCCGAGCGGCAGCTTCTTCCACCCGGCGATCGCCAGGTTGAACTTCGGATTGCTCGGGCTCGTGTTGGGCAACGGCCGGCCGGATGGCAGGTAGTACTCCCAATGATACGGCCGCGGCGTGGCGCCCCACTGCTCTTTGAATTTGAACGTGCCTTCGTCGGGCGTGGAGCGGCCGAAATCGAGCGTGGTGCAACGCTCGCCGATCGCATGCTCGATGATCGACCAGTACAGCAGGTGATTCGGGCACAGCGAATTGTGCTCGCGCAGCGACGAGGCCCAGGGGACCTCCAAGGTCGACCGCGTCCGGTACGTGATGCCGGCCGCGATCGCGGCGCCCGCGCGGCGCACGACATGGATGCGCGCCCGGTTCGGAAACGTCGTCAACACTTCCGCGAACAGGCGCCGGCCGTACACCGGAGTGCCGAGGTCGCGCATGTTGCGCGCGAACACGCCGTAGAAATCGTCCAGCAGCTCGATGCCGCCGCACTCCGCCGACAACTCCGATTTCTGCGCCTTGCGGATCTGATTGCGCACCTTGCGATCGAGCGCGTTCCACATTTGCGTCGATTCGTCGGCAAGCGGGAGCAGCATGGCGACCTTGTGCTGCCTGCCCGGCAGCTCGGCGAACTGCTGCGTCGTATGTCGCAGCTCGAGCGAGCGGCAGCCTCGATCCTTCGCGAGGCGGGAGGCTTCGGCAAGCAGCGCGCGCGCGGCTGCCTCGCCCTCCGCCACGACGCCGCCGTAGTTGAGAAACGGGAGCGAGAAGAGCCCCCGGCCGAAGAGCCAGCTGTCGATCAACACCAGCGGCAACACGCCTTCGATCTGCCCGTCCCGGAGCGCGGCGAGATAGATAGTGTCGTGCCCGAACGCGCGCTCGAACACTCCCCTCCACTCCCACGCGTGGTAACCGCTCGCCCCCTGCGCCGCGACGAAGCGGTTCCACGCCTCGATGGATGGCGCCGCCGAGACGATGATCCCGGACCGGGCCGCGCTGTCGCGTGTGTGCACCCGCGTCATCACTTCAGTTGGCATCGCTCCTCAGCAGCCAGTAGTCTTTCATCAGCAGAAAACGCCCGATGACGAGCGCGTCGATGGCGGACGAATAGACGGTGCGCACGGCATCGCGCGGGCTGCCCGCAATGGGCTCCCCCGGACCGCTCAGCGTCGTGTTGATCAGGCCCGGAACGCCCGCACGCTCGAAGTGCACGTCCAGCAGGTCCACCAGCTCGGGCGCCTGGTCGGCCGTGATCGTATGGAGGCGCAGCTCGTGGCGATGATCGAGCGCGGCGCGAACGCGGTCGCGCCACGGTGTCCTGACGACCGCATCGAGCAGCATGAACGGCGATCGGACCGGCGTCGCCAGGCACTGGTCGGCGCGCCCGGGCGCGAATGAGACCGGCAGCGGCTCGTCGATGGGGCGCCGCTTCAAGTACTCGTTCACGTTTTCGCGCGCGTAGACGGTCGAGGGATCGCACAGGACGCTGCGCGTGCCGAGCGATCGCGGGCCGAATACCGTCGGCCCATGGAACCAGCCGACGACCATTCCGCGCGAGAGCATCCGGGAGACGCGCGCCAGCAGGCGCCGCCAATCCGGCTCGTACACGTAGTCCAGGCGGCAGTTTTCGAGCGTCGCCTTGATCTCGCTCTCCGTGAACGTCGCGCCCAGACCCAGGCCGGCGAGGCTGTCGGCGCCACGGGCACCGGCAACCGCCCCGATGGCGCGGCCGGCCGACTCGGGGATCGGCGCAAACGTCACGCCGTCGCCCAGCAGACGAACGAGGCTCGTGTTCAGACGGGTGCTGGCGAACAACGCGCCGCCAAGACACACGCGTTCGCCGCACAGACGTCGTGTCGCGTCGCGGACCACCGCGGCCAGCCGATCCATGAAGCTCGCGGCCAGCGCGGAGCGGCGCTGCTGGGCCTTGATGTTCATCAGCCACAGATCGTCGTCGGTGGGAGCGGCGCCCACCAGGTCGTGCGTCACTCTGGCGAGCCGCTCCTGGTCGACGATCACGCCATGTGGACCCCAGCCGAGCGCGTCTTCCATCTCGCGCATGAATTCGCCCTCGCCTCGTCCGGCGAGCCGGTCGAGGGCGAGGAACGGATTGGCGCCGGATGCGCCCAGCGCCCGCGCCAGCGATCGCGCCGCGCACGCCAGACGATCGACGCCGCCGGCGCGTCCCCGCAGCCGCAGCTCACCGTCGGTGCGTCCGTAGGCCGCAACGGCCGGCGGATCGAGCGTGAAGACCAGCACATCGTCGGCCTGAGTGACCGCCGCAGACAGTCGAGCATCGGCGTCGACCGGGTCGATCTTGCCGACCGGAAGAGCCGCGATCGTCGCTCGCCATGCGGCGGGGACGTCGTCGAGGGCCGCGCCATCGTCGCCGGTCGAATCGGCCGCGGCTTCGTCGACGATCGCGAGCCGGTTCACGTCCGCGATGGTCAACCCCGCGCGCGTGAGCACGGCCTCGACGGCGCGGGAGGGAAATCCGCCGGTCTGCTCGTATCCGACGCCGGGCACGCGCACGTACGTCTCTTCGCTCGCCGCCGCGGCGATCGTACCGTCGACGGCGAGCGCCACCGCGGCGTGGCAGTGGCGGCCGGTTATGCCGAGCACGTTCATGTGGGTGACACCCTACTGGCGGCTCGAGGGATGCGGCACGAGAAACGAGCCGATGGCCAGGTAATCCAGATTGCCCTGCAGAAACGCCCGGATGGCGTCGTCGGGACTGCAGACGATCGGCTCCTCGTGCATGTTGAAGCTGGTGTTGATGAGCGTCGGGATCCCGGTGAGCTTGTAGTACTCATTCAGGATCCGATGGAATCCCGGATTCGACTGCGGCGTCACGAGCTGCGGTCTGGCCGTCCCGTCGACGTGGACCGCGGCCGGCGAGTCGCGCTTCATCTCGTTGGTGCAGTCGAAGGTCAGCGTCATGAACTCGGCGGCGTACTCCCCCCCGCACGTGTTGAGGTAGCAGTCGGCGCGTTTCTCGGCGAGCGTCGCCGGCGCGAACGGCATGAACTCGGTGCGTCCCAGGCGCTGATTGAGCCACTGATTCACGGCCGGCTCTTTCGCGTGATAGAGAATCGAACGATTCCCCAGCGCGCGGGGACCATATTCCATCCGCCCGTCGAACCGGGCGACGACCTTGCCGGCGGCGAGCAGCATCGCCAGCTTCGGCTCGATCACCGAGTAATGGGTGAAGGGCAATTGCGCGCGCTTGAGCGCATCGATAATCTCGTCCTCGGAGAAGCCGGGTCCGAGAAACACGTTCGTCAGGCGGCCGCCGAGCTCCTGCTGTCCGGCAAACTCGAGGAGCGCGGCACCGGTGCCGCACCCGCCATCGCCCATGTTCGGGTGGACGAAGATGCCCGACACGCGGTCGATCTCCTTCACGCGCTGATTCAACTTGACGTTGGCGACCACGCCGCCCGACAGCACCACGTTGCGAATGCCCGTCAGCCGGACGTAGTGCGCCACGTAGCCCGCCGCGACCCGCTCGAGCACGTTCTGGTAGGCGGCGGCGACGTCGATCTTGGGAAACTTGGACGCCAGCAGCCGGGCGAAAAACAGGTTGTTGTTCTCGACGATCCGGAACGTTCCATCCGAGATGCAGAACCGTTGCATCAGGACCTCGGCCAGGACACCGGGATCGCCGTACGCGGCGAGGCCGACGATCTTGCCCTCGTGGCGCCCGGCCTTGAAGCCCAGCGCGGAGGTCACCGATTCGTAGAAGGTGCCGAGCGAATGCGGGTACTCGAGCGAGTGGATGCGCTGCAGTTTCCCGCCGCGACCGATGCTCACGCTGCCGGCGAGCCCGGAGCCGTACCCGTCGAGGCTGACCACGACCGCTTCGTCGAAGCCGCTGTAAAAGTACGCGTTGGCGGCGTGCGTGCTGTGGTGTTCCACCCGCTTCAGCTTGTCGCCGAGCTCGAGCTGACCGAGCGCCGATTCGAGATCCTCCTGCCAGCGCCGGTGAAAGGCCGCCGCCTCACGTCCCCATCGGCTCGAGCCGCGCTTGGCGACGTTGCGGGACACGATCCCTTCGTTGCCGAGCACCTCATACGCGAGCGTCTTGAACAGGCCTTTCTCCAGCCGTTCGTTCGGATCCTGCAGACCCGGCACCGGCGCCCGTTCCGAGGGCACGCGGCGGAGCGCCAGCCGGAGGGCATCGCTGGTCGCCGAGGCTTCGGTCTCGTCGAGAAAATCCCGTTCCCCGGCGAGGTTCCGCTCGAACAGGCGGGTCTCTTCTTCCCACGGCAGGAACGGATAGACGACGCGATCGATGTCACTGGCGGACGTGCCGGTCGCGCTCATCGCGTCGCCAAGGGCGCGCCACGGAAAGCCATCCTGCTGCTTGGTCCGTGTAAAGCGTTCTTCCGCAGCCGCGTATGTGACGACGCCGTCCTCGACAAGCGTGACGGTGGATTCCTTGTCGAGCGGCGAGATCCCGAGCACCTTCATCTGCTGACTCCTCGCGAGCGGTTCTTTGGAGTAACCGAGTGATGTTTAGCCAACGGCGTGCCAGTGCACATTCCTGGAGAGTGAGCCTTTCAGGCGAACGTCGTTCGCTCGGCTGAAGCCTTCGCGCTCCGGCTCCGCGAAACGGGCTTTAGTCGCGCCCACGCCGGACTTTTGTCCGCTTTCCGAGGACATTCGAGACCTGCCGGTAGAATCCCGCCGGCGTCGACGGCACACCTCCGAGCGTGTCGAGAAAGAACTCGAGAAAGCGGTCGATCGTTCCAAGCAGCCGATCGACGTCGCCGGCCGTGGCGGCGTACGGCGTATGCCCGGCCGCGAGGCTGGGGCTGTGCAGCGTGAGCGAGAAGGTACGAACGCCGTCGGCGTAGAGCTGCGAGGCCAGCGCACGCATCTCGTCGAACGTGAACCCTTCGGGTGAAATCATCACTTTGTCGAGGACCCCGAGCCGGGCCAGCACGCCCGGAAGGTGCATCCTGGTCCCGACCGGCGTCGATGCCAAACCGTGCAGTACGCGGCCGGCGGTGCGGGCCATGCCGACGAATCCGGTGGAGCATGGAATCTCGACCAGGGTGCGCGACCCTCCGAACGTCAACGGCCGCGCGTCCAGCGTCGTAAACGAGGGCCCGCCGTCCGCGGAGAAATCCATGCACGGATTCACGCTCAGATCGACGTCGAACCCGAGCGCCTCGAGCGTGACCGCGGTCGCCGGATCGAAGCCGTAGCGGCCGGCCTTGTAAGCTCTCGCGTCAACGCCGAGACGATCCCCGATCGCCTCCTTCAGCGCCGTGATCTTGCGCCGCTCCAGTCCGGGGTCGAGATTGCATCCGTAGCTGTTCGCGGAGCAGACCGTTTCGACGAACGGCGGGTTCACCCATGGATGCAGGTGCGCCCCGATGGTGCACGCGTCCGCGTCCACGAGCGCGCCAAACACGCCGGCCGCGACGGGATCGGTCGCGATGGGATAGTCGATGACGTAGGTCGGCTTGACGCCGTAGCGGGCGGTCACGGCCTGCAGGCGGGCCACTTCCCTGATGCACGTCACGCGCGCCGCCTGCCGCGAGAACGTGGCGTTCCAGTCGAACTCCTCTTCGGTATCGACCACGAGGAAGAGCAGGGGGCGCATGGACGCCGGCATCGGCAGCGGTTCGGCCCACGGCTTCTCGTGCCGCGGCTCGCGCTGCCGTGTCCGCCGCTGACCGGCCATCTCCGGATGTGCCTGGAGCGCTGCTCGAAGCGGCAATGATCGCGTCCGTTAGAGGTTGAAGGATGGACGGAAGCTCAACGCCGACGAGATGGAGTCGAACTTGAAATCGCGCAGCAGACGACCCAGACGGCCGGCGGTTCGGGACAGCCCGCCGTAGTGCCGCAGGCGGGTCTGAACACCGACGGGCAGCCGCGGCTGCTCGGGATCGATCTCCCAGGGATGCAGGTAAAACACGACGGGCTCGCGCTCGAGGCGATTCACGCGGCGGATACCCCAGCGCGTCCACGCGTATGGAAGCAGGCGGAAGTACCCGCCGCCGGCAATGGGGAGGTTGACGCCGCCCAGGCGCACGGTCGACGCCGGAATCTCGAGGAGCGCTCCTGACGGCCTCGTCAGGACGTGCGGGTGTCGCGCCGCATCGGGAATACCGTAGCGATCGTGGTGCACGGGGAAAATGCTCGCGTCGTAGGCGTACCCTTCTTCGATCAGGACGTCGAGCGCCCAGAGGCTCGACGGCGTCACCGAATAGCTGGGCGCGCGGAATCCCACGACCACCTGGCCCGCGATCTGTTCGAGCGTGCACTTCGCCTCGCGGATGTCCTCGCGGAACTGCTTCGGCGTCAGTGTGTACAGGAGCTGATGATGGTAGCTGTGACACGCGATTTCGTGCCCGGCCCCGGCGATCTGTCGCACCAGCTCGGGTGCGTGTGCGGCGGTCCAGCCCAGCACGAAGAACGTCGCGCGGACATCGAACCGGGCGAACAGCTCGAGCAGGCGTCGCGTGTTCGCGACGACCCGGCTGTCGCGCTCGCCCCACGACGCGCGCGACACCACGCGGTCGAACGCCGATACCTGGAAGTAGTCCTCGACGTCGACGGTCATCGCGTTGACGATCTCCCGCGGCGCGGCGCCGGACATCTTCCTGGGAGCGTGTTCACATTTCTCGGACACGCACCCGCCGTTCATCGGCCGCCTCGGCGCATCAGCACGGTCTTGACGGTTTCGGCAATGATGACGATATCGAGCGCCAGCGACAGGTTCTTGATGTAGAACAGGTCGTACTGCAGCTTCTCGATCGTGTCCTCGACGCTCGCGCCGTAGGTGTAACGGATTTGCGCCCACCCGGTCAGCCCGGGCTTGACGACGTGGCGCTGCCCGTAGAAGCGGATCTCGGCCGTGAGCTTGTCCACGAACTCGGGCCGCTCGGGCCGCGGTCCGACCAGACTCATCTCTCCTCGCAACACGTTCCAGAGCTGTGGCAGCTCGTCGAGCCGGCTGCGGCGGAGAAAACGGCCAACGCGATTGATGCGGTTGTCGTTCTGGCGGCTCCAGACGGGGCCCGTCGCCGCCTCGGCGTCCTGGCGCATCGTGCGGAATTTGTGAACGGTGAACTGACGCCCTTGAAGGCCGACGCGGCGCTGGTGATAGAGAATCGGTCCGGGCGATCCGAGCTTCACGAGCACGGCGACCACGGCCATGATCGGCGCCGCCAGGACCAGGCCGACAGTCGAAGCGATCAGGTCGAGCATTCGCTTTTCGGCGCCCAGCAGCCGCGTCTTCCGAAAGCCGGACGAGAAGATGAACCAGCTCGGACGCAGGTTCTCGACCGCAATCTTTCCCGTGTACTCTTCGTACACGGACGCGAGATGGTCGAACGTCACCCCGCTGTCGAGGCGCACCGTGAGCAGGGTGTCCATCGGCAGCCTGCCGCGCGCGTCGGACAGACTGACCACCACCCGGTCGACATGGAGCCGCTCGACCAGGCCCGGGATGTCCTCGATGGTGCCGACGACGCCGGGATTCAGCACGGGCATGCCCAGTCGGGCCGGATCAGGATCCACGAATCCGACGATGTCGACGCCAAGCTCCTGCCTGCGCTCGAACAGCTCTCGCGCGAGGTCGACGGTCGCCCGGCTGGTGCCCACCAGCAGCAGCCGCTCGCTGGTGGCGCGCGTGGACAGCCAGCGAAACGCGAGCCGCCAGCCGACGACCAGCGTCAGGGAAAAGCCGGTCGAAATGAGGAAGACGCCGCGACCGATGATGAGATCGGGGAACCAGAAATAGACGCACGCGAGCACCAGGGAGGTCGTGCCCAGCGACTGAACCAGCCGGACGAAGAGATCGCGGCCGTCGCCGATCGTTCGGAGGTCGTACAGGTCGTTGTAGTAGAGGCAGAGCTGATACACCGCGGCGACGAGCAGCAGCTTCAGCAGACCATCGTCGAACGCGAGCAGCGTCCACGCTTCGTCGCCGAGCCGCAGAAAGCCGCTGATCGCCACGGCGGCGACCAGCAGGCAGCTTTCGCCGGCTATCAGCACGATCGAACGGGAACTGGGTGAATACATCGGGATCTGCAATCCCAATCAGGCGGCGTCCATCGCGGCCTCGCGCGCGGCGTCGGCCTTTCCAGCCTTGCGAGCGCCGTCATCCCTGGTCCCGTATCCGTAATAGTCGTAGAAGCCGTACCCGCCGACCATCTGACCCCGCTCGATCCGATTCAGGACGGTGCCGATGATCCGGCTCGCGCCAACCGACTCGACCGCACGACGAACGAGCGGATAGGGCGTCGTCGCCGCACCGATGACGAGGATGGTGGCATCCACCATGGCCGCCACCAGGTTCGCGTCGGAGAGGAGCGCGACCGGCGGCGAGTCGACGATGACCCAATCGAAGTGCTCGATCGCTTCCCCGAGGAGCAGCTTCATCTCTTCGGATGCGAGCGCGCTCATGGGATCCGACGTGGGCATGCCGGCGGTGAGGATCCAGAGCGTTTCAGAGGCGCGGCAGAGCGGCAGCCGGCGCGTCTCGGTTTTGCGCAGGACGTCGACAAGGCCGGTGTCGTTGGCAATTCGAAACGCTTCGTGCACGGTCGGCCGGCGCAGGTCCGCATCGATCAGGAGCACGCGCCGCTTGTAGGAATGGCTCAACGTCAGCGCCAGATTCGTTGCCGTCAGGGTCTTCCCTTCGGCGGCGACGGCGCTCGTGATCATCACGGTGCGCACGTTGCGCTGCAGCTGGGCGTGATGAAGGCTTGCGGCCAGCCGCCGGTACTGCTCGACGAGCGACGACTCGACGTCCGGATCCACGATCGTCTTCCGCGACGCGACGGCGCCGAACCGGTACGTTTTCCAGTCGCTCGGGGTGACCACCTTCGGCTCGTCGGGCGCTTCCACGAGCTCGGCAGCCGCCACGGATCCGTCGAAGTCCCAGGTCGGCAACGGCGGCAACGGCGGCTGTACGTTCTCGGGCCCGCTCGGCGCCACCACGACGAACGGCGCCGTTACGGTCTCCGGCTCGCTCGACGCCACCACGGCGAACGGCGCCGTTACGGCCTCGCTCCACGCCGCCACGGCGGGGGGCGCCGTTGCGCTCTCCGGCTCGCTCCATCCCGCCACGGCGAACGGCGCCGTTACGGTCTCCGGCTCGCTCCATCCCGCCACGACGGGGGGCGCCGCTGCGCTCTCCGGCTCGCTCCACGCCGCCACGGCCAACGGCGCCGTTACGGTCTCCGGCTCGCTCCACGCCGCCACAACGGGGGGCGCCGCTGCGCTCTCCGGCTCGCTCCATCCCGCCACGGCGAACGGCGCCGTTACGGTCTCCGGCTCGCTCCACGCCGCCACGACGGGGGGCGCCGCTGCGCTCTCCGGCTCGCTCCATCCCGCCACGGCGAACGGCGCCGTTACGGTCTCCGGCTCGCTCCACGCCGCCGCGGCGAGCGGCGCCGTTACGGTCTCCGGCTCGCTCCACGCCGCCACAACGGGGGGCGCCGCTGCGCTCTCCGGCTCGCTCCCTGCCGCGGCGAACGGCGCCGTTACGGCCTCCGGCTCGCTCCACGCCGCCACGGCGGGCGTCTTGACGGCGGCCTCAGCCTCCGTCTTCATCTTTGCCTGCCGATTGGCGAGCTCGGCCCGTCTCAACGCATCTTCGAGTCGACTCATCGATGTATCCTCAGAAAAACAAGAACCGTCGCGCGCGGTTGAAGCCGCTGAACAGCGTCCGCGACTCCGGGCCACGATCGCTCGGTCTGGCCGCCGCGTACTGCGCCACTGCCGTTCCCGAGGCGACCGCCATGACGGCCTCGGCCGCCGGCGAGCGCACCGGCGATGGCGCGGGCGTGGCTTTCTCCCCCAGATCGAAGTCGCGGCAGACCTCCAGGACGATGTCGCGTCCGACCGGCCTGACATCCGCGGCAAATCCATTGATCAGCGCGTTTTCGCAGATGACGTTGATCGTGCGCGGGATGCCGCTCGACCGCTCGTGGATCGTGATGATCGCGTCGCGCGTGAACAGCCCGTCGGCGCTGCCGCCCGCGCAGCGCACGCGCGTGGAAATGTAGGCCGCGGTCTCCTTCAGCTCGAACGGCATCAGCTCGCATCTCAGCGTGACGCGCTGCTTCAATTGCCGGAGGCGCGGCTCTGACAGCCTGACCGCGAGCTCGGGCTGACCGACCAGCATCAACGCCAGCGTTCGATCGCCTGCGCCATTCACGTTCGTGAGCAGCCTCACCTCTTCGAGCAGTTCGTGCGACAAGCTCTGGGCCTCGTCCACGATCAGGGCCATCACGCCGGCATCCGGGCGCAGCAGCGCCACTTCGAGGTAACGGAGGAACCGCGTCTTGGAGGTGCCCGCCTCGGGGGCGAAGCCGAATCCGGCGGCGAGGTACTCGAAGAACTCGGGCCGCGTCAGGGTCGGATTCGACAGATGGACGATGCGGGACGCCGGGACGTCCGGCGCGCTCAGCGCCGTGCGCAGCAGCGTCGTTTTCCCGAGGCCGGCCTCCCCCACGATCACGGTAATCCCCGGCCGCCCGGCCAGGCCGTACCGCACGTGTGTGAGCGCCTCGCGATGCCGCCGCGACATGAACAGAAATCGCGGGTTCGGCGTCAGGTCGAACGGTCTCTCGCGGAGTCCGAAATGTGTCTCGTACATGATGTTCTACTTCAGCATCCGCCACGCAAACAACACGCCTGCGCTGACTACGGCGACCCCTGTGGCAGAGGCCGCGATGAGCCGCCAGCGCCAGATCGCGCGCCATCGCGGCTGGGCCACCAGCGGAATGGTCGCGAGCACGGGCAGGTTCAACACGAACCGCACGTCTTCTTCCGACCGCATCGTCTCGTTTTCGTATTCGACCAGCCCGGTGAGCGCGAGCGCGATACCGAGCGCCAGGGCCAGCCCCAGGCCGTTGATCCGCAGCCGATCCGGGCTCGACGGCTTTTCCGGGAGACGCGCGGGGTCGAGAATCTTGAACTGCTCGCCAATCTGGCGGCGCTCGAGGTTGGCGGCCACCTTCGAGTCCTCTTTCTTCGCGAGGAGCGTGCGATAGATCGTCTGCAACGTCTCGTAGTCGCGCATCAGCTCGGACATCTCCGCCTCGCGAGTGGGCGCCGCCTCGAGCTTCTTCTGATAGTCGGCCATCGCGGCGCGCAGCCGTTTCTCTTCGGCCTGCTTGTACGCGACCTGCCGATCGAGATTCCCTCGCTCG
Source organism: Acidobacteriota bacterium (assembly GCA_003222535.1). Taxonomy (GTDB): domain Bacteria; phylum Acidobacteriota; class Vicinamibacteria; order Vicinamibacterales; family CAVVIG01; genus QHWJ01. Next base: position 18,138 of record QHWJ01000371.1, read on the forward strand.
GTGACCAGCTCCTTCATACGGCTGATTCTCATGAGCTCCGCGGACGTCGCGGGGCGCGTGACGGGACCGGCCGACACCGGACGCATGCTCTCTTCAGCGTCCGCCTTCTGCTGAAGATCCGCGACGATGCGCTTCATCCGCAGCACGTCAGGGTGAGCGGGTGCGAGCCGGACCTCGAGGTTCCGCAGCGCTCCGCGCGCCGCCTGAAGCTGATCGGCCGCCGTGCCGCTGGACATCGGATCGCCCGATGGGGACGGCGGCATCGTGAGCCGGGCATCGCGGTCGCGGTTCATCGAATCGAGCAGGGCCTGCAACTGCATCTCGATGTTGTGCAGCCCCTGCAGGTTCGAGTCCTGCTGCTTCGGCATCTCGCCGGCATGCAGGCGCCGGTAGTCTTCCAGCTTCTTTTCGTTGTCGATCAGCCGGCGCCGCGCCTCTTCGAGCTGCGCTTCGAGGAACTGATTCGTGCCTTCCGCCAGCACTTCGCGGTCGCGGAGGTTTTCTTCGATGAACAGCGACGCCAGCCGCTCGGTCACCTTCATCGAGGTCCGTGCATCATCGGCGATGAAGCTGACGCGGAAGGCATCGCCTTTCACGATCTGGACTTCGATGTCCTTCCGCATCCGCTCGACAATGTCTTCCATGATTCCAGTCTTGCGCTTCTCGGCGTAGAGATTGAAGTCCTGGATGATCCGCTCGAGGCGCGTGCGGCTGAGGATCTGCTGCGTGATGGACTGCAGACGGTCCTCGATCTTCGCGGTGACGGTCGACTTGACGTAGCTCTCCGGCACGCGCTGCGGCACGACGAGAATCAGGGTGTCGGACCGGTACTGGTCGGGCAGCATGCGCGACCAGATGCCCACGCCGATCGAGATCGTCAGGGCGGGCAGGAGAATGAGCCACTTGCGGCGGCGCGCGATGGCGAGCAGATCGCGCGGACCGTAATGCTTACCTGGAATCACGGCGAGGCCTCACGTCATTGATGAATGGGATCAATCCGTTCAGGCCGATCATGAACGCCTGGCGGTTGAGTTGTCCGGAAATCCCCGGCAGGGTCGAAGCGCCGAGCGGCGTGTCGTAGTGGTAGTAGGTGTAGGACGCCGACAGCGCCACCCGCCGCGACAGCGCGATCGCCAGCCGCGTCGATCCGGTGTAGGACCCGATGCTCGGCGCCGTCGCGCCCAGGCCGACGGTTCCAAAGGAGCAGCTCACAGTGTTCGAGAGCTGCACGCGGGGCGCGATCTGGCCGCCGAGGCCCGCGGTGAACGCGTCGAGAAACAGCAGATCGCGGAACCCCTGGGTGTAGTGGGACGAGCGGTTGTACGCCGCCGACGCCGCCCACGTGCGGCCGATACCCTGCTCCAGCGTCGCCTGGCCCGTCATGAAATACTGCGAGCTGCCGAGCGTGGTCCCCGCGATCGACGATCCGGTGCCGAAGCTGAGCCTGGTGTGCCGGGAGAACGACAGCGCGCGACTGAAGTCGACGCCGAGGTCGAGGTTGTGGAGCGTCGTCACCGCCGGCGTGCCCCCGAAGGGGAACCGGGCGTCCTGGTAGCCGTAGCCCGCGTGAACGCCGAAGCCGGCCGCGAGATTCTGCGTCACCCTGCCGCGCGCGGTCCGGTTCTCGCTTGCCGCCGCGCGCGCGAACTGACCTCGTTGCCAGCCGCCGTCCATAGTCAGGGTCGTCCGTGCCGAGAGATGGTGCGTGACGCCGAAGTCGCCGCCCCACGCGAGGCTCCGGCCGGTCGCCACGGCAGACCCGAAGGAGAACGGGCCCGTCTCCGAATCGGCGGTGATGTAAGGAGCGAGCTGAAGATACGGGGCGAACGACGCGGAGAGCGTGCCCCTCAGCAGGGTGCGTTTTCCGGCCGCGGTGTTGAACGCCGTGCCGGTTGAAAACGTCGGCATGGGAATGTCGTGCTGCGCGCCGTACGCACGCGCATTCGTCGAGCCGAACAGCGAAAAGCGGTTGTCGGCGGCGCCTCTCGTGTACGCCACCTGACCCGAGAGCCCGCCGTAGTCGCCGCTGGTGCGATACCGGTCGTCGATCGCCGCCAGATCCTGCGCCCGGTCGCGAAGCACATCGTCGCGCCCGCCATAAGCGGACCAGCGGAGGCTCAAGGACTGATTGACGTCGCCGCCCGGCTGGCTGCCGAACAGGTTCCCGAACGGCCCGGTCTCGCGCTGCGCCCACGCATCGCTCGACAGGGCACACAGGCCGATGACGGCGCACACACGGACAGCCGCACGACAAGCGTTCATCAACGTTGGCTCCTGGACGGGAAGACGGGACGCGTTACGGGACGATGACGGTGTCGCCCGGTTTCAGCTCGATGTTCTGGCGCAGATTCTTCCCCGAGATGACACCCTTGTAGTCGAACGGGTGGCTCGTCTGCCTGCCGTTCTCCGTTCGCATCACGATGATCTTGTTGCTGTGCGCGTATTCCAGCACGCCCCCGGCCGTCGCGATGAGCTGAAGCACGGTGGTCGAGCTGCCGAGCACGTAGGGGCCGGGCTTCTGGACCTCGCCGGTGATGAACACCTTCCGGCTGTTGATCTGCCGCACGACAATCGTGACGTTCGGCTCGGCGATGTATTCTTTCGCGCTCTCGGTGAGCCGATCGCGCAGCTGCGTCGTCGTCAACCCCGCGGCCTGGACGTCGTTCAGCAGCGGCAGCGAGATCTTCCCGTCAGGCCGGACCGCGACATCCGACGACATGTCCTTGTCCCGCCAGAAGACGACGCTCAGGAGGTCGTCGGCGCCGATGATGTAATCGGAGGGCGGCGACACCGCGCCGGCCACCGGCGCGACCCGCGCCGCCGGCGCCGCGACGGCGGACGGCTGGGTTCCGCCTGCCGGGATCTGCGCGCTGCCTGTACGAGCCCCGGCGATCGAGGCGACCAATGTCAGTAATGTGATGGTCCGCATAAGCCCCTACTGTCGGAATTCCTTGAACGGCAGTTGACAATCGTGCTTCCGCAGGAAGTTCAGGAAACGCTTGTAGTCGCGCGCCTCGAGGTTGAACAGCCGCGCCACGATGCGATAGTTCCCGCGGGCTTCCTCGAGACCCTTGCGCACGACTTCGCGCAACGTGCCGCGGGTGATCTCACGATCCATGTACAGCGTATAGACGCACGACCAGAACGACTCGTGCTCTTCGGTCAGCCGCCGATAGAGATCGTCGGCCACCGTCCGCCGCCGCTCGCGCTTCGGCTTGAAGGCGACGCCCTCCTGGACCCGCACCTCCGCGGGAAGGTCGTCCACCGTCGCGGCGGTGTCCCGGCCGGTGATCGCGAGCCGCTCGACGACGTTCGCCAGCTGGCGCACGTTGCCCGGCCACGAGTACCGCGACAGGATGTGCATCGCTTCCGGCGTGATGCCCTTGATGGCGCAGCCGCTGTCGCGCGCAAAGAGCTGCACGAAATACTCGACCAGCACCGCGATATCGTCGCGCCGCTCGCGAAGGGGCGGCACTTCGAGATGAATCACGTTGAGCCGGTAGAACAGGTCCTCTCGAAACGCGCCCTGCGCGATCAGGTCCCTGAGGTTGCGGTTGGTCGCCGCGATGATCCGGACGTTGACCAGGCGGCCGCCGCCGTCGGCGCCCACCTTCTGCAGCTCGCCGGTCTCGAGGAAGCGCAGCAGGAGACCCTGCATGCGCAGCGTCATCTCACCGATCTCGTCGAGGAACACGGTTCCGTCGTGGGCGAGCTCCAGCTTTCCGGGCTTGTCCCGGTAGGCGCCCGTGAAGCTCCCGCGGACGTGGCCGAACAGCTCGGATTCGAGCAGCGTCTCCGGCATTCCTCCGCAGTTGACCGCGACGAAGGTCGAATGCGCACGCGGACTGTTCGCATGCACGCACTGCGCGACAACCTCTTTGCCGACGCCGCTCTCGCCCGTGATGAGGATCTTCGCGTCCGACCGGGCGACCCGCTCGATCTCCTGACGCAGCTCCACGATTTGGGGACTGACGCCTTCGAGTCGGGCAATGACGCCCTTCCTCATCGCATGTCCCGCGAATGCTCTGCTCGCCATTACAAAGGCTCCGTCCCGAGCAGCTGCTCGAGCACTAGGCGTTGCTCCGCGCTCATTGGCGTGAACACCGCTCCTGCGCGATACCGGTGTCCGCTGCGCGTGGCGGTTTCCACGCTGACACGTCGTATCTCAATTGCCAGTTTGACCGACCGCTCTCCGATGGCCGCTTTGAGCTCGGCGCGGTCGCCGACGGCCATTTCCGTCTTCGATACCAGCAGAACCCCGGACAAGCTGATGTCCAGCACCTGAACTGCGATCGACACTTCCAGCGAGAGTTCCTGTGGGGCCCCGAGCTCCAATCTCGGGCCGCGTCGCCGTTCAAGCCCTGGTTGCATCCTGTCCAGTCTCCAATCAGTCACACGTAGAGTGATGACGTCACGGCATCATTCGGGCGTCCCGAATGATGACGTCCACCACGGACCGTCGTAATTTCTCGGTTGAAAACCCGGGGGTGGCGCCCAGGCGATCTCTGCTACTGCAAAGAGATCGCCACCGCGTGGGAGAGGTTAGTCTGCCTGAAAATGCGCCGTAACGTGAAGGTTACAGCGGGAGATGCGCCCTGACCGCCTGAAATCGCGGCAGGGACGGAACGGGAATAGCCCGGTACCGGCAGACAAAAGTCGCTCTTCTGGATGAACTTGGAACAGGAAGAAACAAATGCCGCGCCCGACGCTACGATCCGGCTTTGTCGCTCCACTCGCGGATGAAGCGCTCGACGCCCTCACGGCTCTCGGGCGAGGGATTGACGAACTCCAGGCCCACGCGGCACAGATCGCCCTCGTCGTCGGGCGACACGGCCGAGACATGTCGGATGACGGCGTTCATTTCGGGGCCTTTTTCCCCGAACGTGACGTGCGCCAACCGCGGGGTGCGTATCCCCGGAGGCAGCCGCGCCTCGACCAGCGCCCCGCCCTCCCCGATGTTCCGAAGGGCCACGGGGTCGACCTTCTCGAGCGATGCCCAGAGCTGCCCGGACACATCGAACCGCATATGCTGCCGCCGGTCGCCAAGGCGATGTTTTTGACCCATGATCTAAGCCTTCGCGCCGCCGCGGCGGGCATTTGAGAAGGTTTGCTCGAGAATGGCGTCGACTGTATCAGACGACGCGTGAAATGTGGTCATGCCGATGCGCAGGGAGTAAAGTCCGTGCCTCTGAGCTACGCGAAGAATCCGGTCGACAATAAGACGTCCTGTCGGGTCGTCGATGCCCTCCAGCAGGACGCCGACGGCCCGGTCCGACAGGACGCCAATCGTATCAGACGAACGCACGCCGCGCCGCACGATCTTTTCGAGCTCATCGAGCTCCACGGCTGCCGGCAGGTCCGATTCCGGCGCCACGATCGCGAGCGAGCCCATGAAGACGATCCGGCCGCGCCGGTCGACCGATTCACGCATCCGCTCCATGAGATCGGACGACGGCTTGGGCGCCTGTTCTCCGACGGGATCGCCGCGCTTGATGATCGTTCCGCAAAACCAGTTGCCAAACGTCGTTGCCACCGAGTGGGCGATCCGCGCGTCCGCTGTCGAAAAGGCCTCGATCGGCTTCTCGCACCAGAGGACCGCGGTCACCCCCGGGCCGGCGACGGCCGACGACGCAATCCCATGCGGAGTCGCGCTGTCCTGGCCCACCTCGACCAATCCGGGATCGCGCTGGATCGTGCCCCATCGGATCAACGTCGCCGGCGCGTCCTGGCCCTGGCGATAGATCGCGACCTGTGATCCGGAGGCGCCGATGCTGCCTGCCAGCGTCTCGAGGCCCATTCGCACGACCTCGTCGAACGGCGCGTCGCACAGCGCGAGCCGGCCCGCCGTCATCCGCGCGACACGACTGCTTGCGTCGCGATCGAGCTGGGCCAGGAGCAGGCTGACGACGCGGCGCAGCAGGGTCAGTGTGGCCTCGATGGACGGCTCGGTCACGCCCGACACGGTCAACACCCATTCGGTGGAATCCTCGACGGCCAGCGGCACGAACAACGTGTCGCCAAGCTCCGGGTCCCACCCCAGATCCTCGAAGTCGCGCGGCGACTCGAGCCGGAACACCTCGTCGTGGTCCCACACCGCGTTGCCGGGAAGAGACCGGACGGCCTGCGACACGTCGAGGCCCGGCAGCCACGCCTCGAGCACGAACTGGCCCGACACGTCCTGGCGGTAGCCGCGGACGTCCGCGTCATACCACATCGCCAGGGCTTCCACCGTCAGGTCGATCAGCTGCCGATCGTCATCCATGCGCCCGAACGCCTCGACGAGGTCGATGATCGTGCCGAAGCGCTCGGCGGCGTGCGTTTCGTCGCTCCGGAGCGCCGTGGCATCGATGGTCGCCTCGACGGCCGCCGTCAGCCATTGTCCCGCGGCATCCAGACGGTGATCGACCTCTTCGGCCGGATCAGGACCAGGCGCCGAGGCGACTGGCGCTTCCGTCCCGAGCAGCAGGAGGCCGACGACGCCGCGCGGCACCTGCTGGCCGGCAAAGAGCGGGAACACGCGAAGATGAAGTCCGCCAGCGGCGAAGGACCGCGCCTTGCCAGTCCGGAACACGGCCGCCGCGGCCTCGCGGAGCCGCTCGTCGTCCGGAGGGGTGATCGCGGCGCGAATGTCAGGAACTCGAACACGGGTGGGCGCGGGTGCGAGCACGTAGTGACGCCGTTTGTCGAGAATCTCGATCGGAAGGTCGAAGCGGAGCCGCAGCTGCTCGAGCCAGTCCCATGGGCCGGCCAGCAGCGCGCGTCCCTCACGCCTGGGGACGATCGTCTCCGTGCTGTCGTACGAGAGGCGCCAATCGCCCCCGGACGCGTAGTTGTCTTCGCGCTTCATGCAGGTCGTCATCATTGTGTGCAATCGAATCGCCAGATTATCCTTTTTGCATCACGACGTTTTGGGCGGGAAACTGCTCGGAGGGGTTGGATGGCCGCGATTGCAGGGCGATGCGGAGCAGACTAAAAGGTATCAAAACGGAAACTGCCGCTTCCGCGGAAGCGGCCGTTCGACGCCAGATTCGACGGGGCGCCGAGGCGCGCCGCGTCGGGGCCGAGCGTCAAGTTCCGTAAGAGTCCGGCCCGTTTCAAGAGGTCAACCGCCGGGGGAAGACATTCCTCTGCCTGATCACGGCGATCAATCTCTCCAGATCTTTTGCTAAATTCCGATCTGCTGCGGAAGAAGATTGTCTCCGTGGCGGCGGTCGGTTATCGTGCCTGCACACGCTCGCACAGTCGCGAACAGTCCGTTCGCGAGGGAGGTACCGCGATGCAGTCACATCATGCTTGTCTCGATCGATTCGGTTGCGGACTTGCGAAGGTGGCCATCGCCGCCCTCATATTCATGCTGTCGTCCAGCGCCGTCCCGCGAGCGGAGGACGGCACTCCGGGCCCGGAGCCGGCGCCGCGTGCGACAACGCCCGCCAGCGACGGCGCCGCATTTAATTTTGTGCTCGGCTCATTCGTGACCGCGGCGGGCACCGACGTCGCGGTGTCGATGTATCAGATTGGACGGGGGACGGCGCGCGAGGCCGCCTTTGGGGCGATGTGGCAGGATTCTCCGGTGGCCTTCGCGGCGACCAAAAGCGCGCTGACGGCGCTGTTCGCTTATCAGCTCCAGCGGCTGCACCGGACGCGGCCCAAGGCCGCCTTCATTCTTGGAATCGCGGCCACCGGCGCGGAATCGGCGCTCGTCGCACGGAGCGCCTGGATCGCGCGGCAGGCAGGTCGCTGATGACTCGCAGTGAGAGTGTAAGTCTGAAGTCTGAAGTCTGAAGTCTCGGAGCAAGACTTCAGACTTCAGACTTCAGACTTTCTGAGCTCCATCGCCGCGAGGACCTCGAGGCATTCGTCGACTGATCTGACCAGCGTGACGGGCGCCGCACGTGTGACGGCTGGTCCCGCTGGTACGGCGGCTCCGCGACAGAGCAGGCCGCGCGAGCGGCGGACGACGTAAACGGCCGGCAGCGGAAAGCCCTTGGCCGACAGCCAGCGCTGCGTCTGTGTCTGTGCCGCCGCACCCGCGGTCGCAGGGCGTTTGGTGAGGAACAGGACTTCCCAGCGGCGCGTCGACGCGACCGCCGCAATCCGCGCGACAGCCCCCTCTTCAGTTTCCCCGAGCGTTTCCCAGAAGTTCTCGATCGTCGCGATGCGGCGCCAGAGCCGTTGCCGCTCGCGATGGTTCAAGCCCTCGAGCGGGTGATCTTCGTCCACGTCCGGGGCAATCGAGAGCGCGCGACCGAACAGCACCTCGGCTTCCCGCACGAGGACGGATCGCAGGTCGGCCACGACGCCGTCGACATCGAACGCCACGCGCATCTGGCGTTTACGTCAGATTCCTGACTTCTGTTTCGCCGGGAGTCGCAGGTTCGGAGTGAGCGACGACGTTTTGCCCCAGCCCCTCCAGCCGCACGCATGACAGCGATGCAGCTGCTTGAAGCGGAGGCATTTCCAGACTTCCTCCGCGCGCGTCTTGGCGCGTGACCGATGAACGCGTGGGGAACTGCATTTAGGACACGTTTGCACAAAGCCTCCTGTTGCGGGGGTTGCCGCACCGGCACGCCGATCGTTCCGCCGACGCCGAATCGCGATCCCGGCGAGGACGCAGCACAACGCCGCGTTGCCGGGCATCTGGAGACTGAAATCGCTTATTTCCTGCAGCCCAATCGCGGCCAGACCCGTCACGGCACCGACACGGATCCAATAGCCGGTCGCATCGTCGGCGCGCTCCTGAAACCGCCGACGCGTTTCTCGAACGAGGAGCGTGAGCACGAGCAGCGCCGCCCCGCTCACGAGCAAGCCACCTTCACCAGCCAGCTGCAGGTAGTCGTCGTGAGCCTCGGCGAAATGTTCCGCCGGGTCGGAGGTCTGAAAAAACAGCATCGCCTGGCCGAAGGTGTTCAGTCCGGTGCCGGCAATCGGAAACGATCGGGCGACGGTCCACCCGTCGCGCCAGACGGCCGCACGGCCGCCCAGGCCGGCGCTCTGGAACTCGTCGAATCGGGAGGCCAGGGTGTCGGTTCCCGCCCAGCCGATGCACACGACCGCCACGGCACCGACATACGCCCCGATGACCGGCCGGCCGCCAACCTTCCGAACGGCCCGCCACGCCAACGCCAGCAGCGCCACTGCCAGAGCGACGACGCCCGACCGTGACAGCGAGAACAGCACCGACATCGTCATCACGCTCAGGGCGAAGCCCACGGCGACGAGGCCGCTGCCCGCCGGCGTCGAGAGCCAGACCAGGCGCGCATGCCACGCTGGCTTCACGGTCGCCGCGGCACGATCCACGAGGCCGATGAAGTAGCCGAACCCGAGGGGGATGGCCATCAACATCCAGCCGGCGAAGTGATTGCGATTGACGAATGGGCCGAACGGGTGCGCGTCCGCCGACTGGGGCGTCCAGAATCCGTAGATCTGGTCGCTGCCGACAGCTTTCTGCACGAGCGCGATGACGGCGATGGTGACGCCCAAGCCAACGACCGTGCGCACGAGCGCCTCGATCCACCCATCAACCGTGGCGGCCACCGCCAGCAGCAGCACGCCGAACGCGACAATGAACGCGAGCCCCATCCGCGTCCGAGCCGGGTCGATCGAGAACGGTTGGAGACGAAGCCACCACGCCGCCTGGCCTGCCGAGTCGATGAGGCCGTGCGACCGGGCCGCGAACTGAAGGTCGTACCGAGCGAGCACTTCTGTGGTGACCGGACTGACCCGGGCAACGAGCTCGACCGGCAGCGGCGTGAGCTGGAGCAGGACCGCGCCGGCCAGCACAGCCAGTCCCGCGACGATCGATCGTGGAACCCGCGCCCGCGCGCGGCGATCCACCGCAACGACGACTCCGGCGGCGGCGCATCCCGCCAGAAGCGGCCAGTAGCTCCAGGGATAGACGGCCCCGAAGGCGAGGACACCCCAGGCGACGATTGCGGTCACGACCGCGTACGCCGCAGACTTCTGACGTCCGACTCCTGACTTCCGACTTCTCACTTCTACCTTTTGACTTCTAACTTCGAACTTGCGTCGCCTGGCGGTTCACTGCAGCACGACGTCCACGGCGTCGAACTCCGGCATCAGCTGCGACGGCGGCGTCGGATACCGCTCGTACCTCACGGTGTCGTCGACCCGGCTCCAGCCGCGCCAGCCGCAGGCCTGACACCGGAACAGGCGCCGCGAGGAAATCCGCTTTCGCAACTCTTCGACGATGCTCCTCGCGTGCGATCGCATCAGCGGGCTCGAGCCGCAAGTCGGACAGTTGCATTCGCGCGCCGCGGCGTCGACACCGGTGGCACGTGCGCCGGCCAACGCGGCCGCGGCGCCGGGCGCGCTGACGGGGCTCGGCACGAGCGCCTGTCCGGCACAGTGATCGAAGCTGATCTCCATTCTCAACATCGCGATGCCCATCCGATCGCAGAGCTCGCCGATCTGCGACACCCGCGAAGCCGGAAGGGCATCCGACGCGATGACGACGGCCCCCGCCGCAAACCGGCGAATCGCCTTTTCGAGCGTGCGGCCCGATCCGACGACCGGCACGCCGTTGATCACCTTCCCGGATTTGCCAGGATCGTCGTCGATGAAGCCCACCGGGCGCAGCGGCGCGGCGAAGTCGGCGAGGAGCTCACGGAGCGCGCTCGCCCCTTTGCGGCCGGCGCCATAGATCAGCGCCGGCGCGCCTTCGGCGCGAGCCCGCCGGTGGCTCGCGTCCAGAATCTGATAGGACCCGCGGGAGCCGATTGAGAAGGCCACCTTCACGAGCGCATAGATGACGAAGACCGAGATCGACGTGCCGGCCGACACGAAAGTGGAGCAGACGACAAAGGCGACCAGCGTGGCGCCGATCACGCCGAAACCGAGGCGCACGAAATCCTCGACTCCGGCGAGCCGCCAGGTCCCGCGATACAAGCCCATGCACGAGAAGACCGTCACCGTGACCGGCGCCAGCACGGCGATCATCGCGATGGCCGGCGCCCGCATCGCCGCAAATCCCCAGTTGTCCGTTTTCAGACCGATCGCGCAACACGTGGCGGTCGCCACCAGGAGCAGATCGAAGAAGACGACGAACATCGATTTGTTGAAGGCCGGCACCTCGTACACGCGCATCGCCGTCCCGTTGCGGATGATCGCGAACTCGTCGTAGCCGAGGCGATTGATGCCGAAGGTTCCGGCGAGCAGCAGCGCGACGACAAGGAGCGCCGCTTCGCGGCCCGTCATCAGCATCGACACGAGCGCGGCCGACGCGAGCACCAGGCCGGCGGCGTAGAGGATCAACACGACGC
>QHWJ01000400.1 GCA_003222535.1 Acidobacteriota bacterium
GTACGTTCCCGATCCGAACGCCGCCCGCTCTCTCTTTAGCCCAAACCTAGACAAGGCGGTGCCCGCCACTGCGACGGACCCACCAGGCCCTCGGCTGCATTTCGTCAACCTGTTCGGTCCGCCCTCGGCTCACGGCACCGTCACAACTGGAGAGTGGGTCGACAGCTATTCGAGCTGTGTGTACAACGCGGCGATCGACGACCTCGATTTACAGTTCCTGGCGGCACCCGGGACCGCTCTCGCCGGCATCGCACCGGCCGACCTCGACCGAGTCATCACGTTGAACGCCGTCTACGACGTCTCCGAAAGCCCCGACGCGTCGCTGACAGCGTCGGGCACCGGCCCCGGCACGGTGACGTTGACCGCCGGCTTGAAAGTGTTCAACCAACTCCTGGCTGCGGGTAATGCGCGGATCACGCTGACGGGTGGCCTCAGCGGAGAGGCGACCATCACCCAGTTCATCGATCAGACGCGGGTCACCGCAAACATCACGAGGGCGTTCCCGTCGGCATCGATTGCCGCAGGCAAGTGGCGCCTCAGCACCAACGAACAGCGGGGCATCCGGTGCGTCGAGTCCCAGAACATGCAGGTGCTTACCACCTACGCCTTGGCGACGTGGACCACGACGGACGCCACGACCTGCACGATTTATTCAAAACGCATCGAGTTTCGAATGAAGAATACAAATACCGCGCTTGGTCAGCTGGGCCTGATCCCAAAGGGGGGAACACGGACGCTCCGGATACAGACGACGCCCGACGGCGGTAAAACGTGGACGACGACGTTCGACGAGATGACGTCCTGCAATGGGGGGCGGTGCGCTCGCACCGAGGCCGAACGGCGAGTCGTCGCGGAGGTCATGCGGTTTTACGTGACCATGGAGCTGCTTCACGGAGTGAAACAGAAGGCGGTGCTCGGAACCTGCACGAACCACGACTGCGCGGGCACGGGTTATCTCGTGGACAAGGATTTCATGCAGGTCATCGACAGCAAGAGCAGCGGCTTCAACACGTTCAGGATCCCGACGCTGGCGAACTCTTCGATCGTCGGCGGCGTGACGATCAGACAGCCGTAGCCACGGAACGGAGGAGAACTCAATGAGACTCGCGAAGCTCGCGTTGACCGTACTGGGAATTGTCTCGCTCGTCTTCGGGTTCGCGCTCGACGGGCGAGCCGGCGGCGGTGGGGAAGGCAACTGCACGGTCACCAACGACAACGGAGGCACGGCCGTCGTGAATGGCAAGCCGACGATCGTCGGCTCCGGCGTCCTCGAGATGTTCGACTTCAATCCCTCCACCGGCGCGGTCTCCGGTGCCGATGCTACACTCACGCTGTCGTTCAAGACGATCACAGGGATATTCCGGGCCCATATCGGAGCAACGTCGTTTCCGACCCCGGAAAAGGCGGGATGCGACATTCTCGCCGCCGGGCCGACAGACGCGACTGGCGCTACGATCCGTCAAGTGTTTGGCCTCGATCCCACAGCACAGCTCAAGCTTTGCTTCGTGACCGACACAAAGAAGCCGGATAAGATACTCTGCCAATCGATTACCTTCGAAAACAATCAGGTACCGGGCACACCAAATTACTCGGCCGCAATGAACAAGCTGGTGATCTTCGTCCTCCAGTAATTGCGCGCGGGAGGCGCGGGAATCGAGGCAGGACGGCACAACGTGACACGATGGCGAAGGGAACCCCAATGGCGTGGCGCCCGGCCATCTTTGGAATGCGATGGGATAGGTCCGCCGTCGTGCTGAGGGTGGAGGGCGACCTCCTCCGTCGGATAGTATCCTCGGTCGCCACCAAAAGCCTCCTTCTCTCGGTTTTTAGCGGCTCGCTACTCATCCTCAGTTTCCCGAACTTCGATCTCGGGGTCCTCGCCTGGGTCGCACTGGTTCCGCTGTTGCTGGCAATCGAGGGCAAGGGACCGCTCCAGGGCTATGCCCTCGGATGCTCGGCCGGCGTCGCCTTCGTCCTCGGCATGTCGTGCTGGATATGGACGGTGCCGACGTTCAAGCTGCTCGCTGGTGTGCTCGCAGGGTTCTACATCGCCCAGCACGTGGCGGTGTGGGGCCTTGGCGTGTGCTGGATCCGGCGGCGCATGGCGCTGCCCCTGGCGCTGGTCGCACCGTGTGTCTGGGTCGCCGTCGAGTATCTTCGATCGCACGTCGGTTTTCTCAGCTTGCCGTGGCTGCTGCTTGGGCAGTCGCAGCACGCCTCTCTCGCGCTCGTCCAGCTGAGCTCGTTGACCGGCGTGCATGGTCTCTCCTTCCTGATCGTCCTGGTGAACACGGCAATCGCGCAGGCGCTGCTCGACGCCGGTCGACGCATGCGCCAACCGGTTGCGACTCGCGAGGCAGCGATACGCGCTCCCCGCGCTGCGATCATCGCCGCCGTGTTGGTCATCGGCGCGTTCGTTCACGGCGCCGTCGTGATCGCGCGTTACCGCGATGCGGACACGACGAAGGTCGCGATCGTGCAGGGCAACATCGCACAGGACCGCAAATGGGATCGCAGGCACCGTCAGAGCATCCTGGACGAGTATGGCCGGTTGACTCGTGAAGCCGCCACACAGCGGCCGGTGATGATCGTGTGGCCCGAAACCGCCGTGCCGGGGGACGTTCTGCACGATCCCGCGCTGCGCGACAAGGTCGCGGCGCTCGCGCGGGAAACCGCCACGCACCTGCTGGTCGGCAGCTCCGAATACGCGAAGTTCAGTGACAAAGCGCTCCGGAACAAGCACTACAACAGCATGGTGCTCTTCGCCCCGAACGGCGAGATCGCCGGTTACTATCGTAAGATGATGTTGGTGCCGTTCGCCGAGTATGAGCCGCTGCCGGGTCGAGTGGCGTGGCCGCGGCCGGTCGTTCCCGCATTCGGCGCGTTCGTTTCCGCGGTCGACTATACGATCCTGCCCGCCGGTCCGGTCATGGTCGGAGCGACGATCTGCTGGGAGAACATCTTCCCGGATCTCGTTCGAGAGGTCGTCAAGCGCGGCGCCAACGTCATCGTCAACGCGACGAACGAGGCGTGGTTCGGTGAGACCGCCGCTCCCCGCCAGTTCCTGGCGATGAGCGTCTTCCGGGCGGCCGAGCACAGAATTGCCGTCGTGCGCGCCGCAAACACTGGGATCTCCGCGTTCATCGATCCACTGGGCCGCGTCGTCGGTCGCGTGCGCAACGCCGATGGCAAAGCCATCTTCGTCAGCGGTGTGCTGGTGGCTGACGTGCCGCTCACGACAACGCGCACGTTTTACACGCGGTACGGTGACGTGTTCGCTGCCGGACCGCTCGCCGCGGTCGGACTGATGCTCGGCGGCGCTGCCGTGCCGTCACGACTCCGCAACCGTTTCCGGCGACTCCTGCCGGTCACGAGCCGTGCAACAACTTAGCGCATCCGTCGGCGTGCCGACACCCGCCTCGCCCGCGGCGGGGATCAGCCAGTGGCGTCCTCGCGACGGCGGCCAGCGGGGCAAGCTCCCCGGGATTTCGCTCATGTCCCGAGGAACTCGCATTGCCTTCTTTTCGATGCTCGCGGTCGTCCTCCTGACAGCGTTGATCTGCGCGGTGGCGAGCGTTCAGTGGATCGATCGTGTCTTCCCCGGCGCGCTGATCAACGAGCGAATGGTCATCGGCAATGTCGGCCGCTACACCTGGACCGGGATCGGCGCGGGGCTGAAATACCCGGACAAGGTTCTTGAGGTGGACGGGCGTCCCGTCGGCTCGATGGCGGAGCTGGATGAGATCGTTCTCCGCGCGCAGCCGGGCCGCGCCATGAGGTATGTCCTCGAGCGTGACGGCCAACAATTCGAAGCCACCGTCGCAACGATGCGGTTCACGTGGCTCGATCTGGCCGCCACGTTCGGACTCATGACCGTGGCCGGCGTCACCTACATGTCGATCGGTGCCGTCGTATTCCTGCTCAAACCCGCCACGCGAGCCAGTTGGGCGTTCTTACTGCTCTCATTCTGTGTCGGGGTATACGGAATCAGCGCCTTCGACCTGCTGGCCACGCACCTCGGCTTTGTGAGAATGCACTTCATCGCGCTCGCGTTTTTCGCGGGCGCGCTGTTTCATCTGAGCCTCGTGTTCCCCGAACAGCGAGCGGCGATCGAGCGCCGACCGTGGCTGCAGTGGCTGCCGTATGGCCTCGCGACCGTGCTCATCGCGGGGCTGCTCGTGCTCTATCCGGCACTGCCGTTCATGCGCTTTTACCGCTTCATCATGTTGTACTTGATCCTCAGCACGCTGGCCCTGGTGCTGGCCAGTCTGTGGGCGTACTTCGCGAAGACCTCAGCGCTCGCGAGCCAGCGAGCGAAGGTCATCCTGTTCGGCGCGGCCCTCGCGTTCCCGATTCCGGCCGTCGCGCATGGCGCTTCGCTCTTCGCGGGAGTGCCGATTCAACAGAATTTCCTCGCCATCCCGCTCGTGGTCTTCCCGGCGTCCGTTGCCTATGCCATCGCCAAGCACAATCTGTTCGACGCGGACGTCCACATCAAACGCGCCATCGGCTACGGCGTGATGACCGGGATCGTGGCGGTCGCCTACCTTTCGATGCAGACGCTGATGAAGAGCCTCGCCCATCCCGTGTTCGGCGAGTACGCCGACCGGATCTATCCCCTGCTCTTCGCGGTACTGATCGTGTTCTTCTTCAACCCCGTCAGCCAGAACGTTCAGAACGTCGTCGATCGTCTGTTCTTCCGCGCGCGCTCGGACTACAAGAAGACGATCAGCGTCGTCAGTGATGCCCTGACGTCGATGCTCAATGTCGACGAGATCGTCAAGCAGGTCGCGGCGACCGTGCGCACCGAGATGTTCGTCGAGGCCGCGGGCGTCGTCGTCCTCGAGCCCGAGACACAGACATGTCAGACGTTCTTTCTGACGGATGATGCCTGTTCAGATACGGAGAGCACACCGGTCGCGGTGAGCTTCGACGATCCCATGGTGCAGCTCCTTCAGGCGCAGAAGACATTGATCACGAAGTTCGATCTGGAAGAAGATCCGTACTACCACGCCGTCAAGGACGTCTGTCTCGAGAGCTTCAGCCGACTCCGCATCAGCCTCGCCATCCCGCTCATCTACCACGGCAGGGTGACGGGGGTGCTCGCGATCGGTCAAAAGCAGTCGGGCCACTTCTTCGCACGAGAGGATGTCGAGCTGCTCGGCACGATGGCCAACCAGGCGGCGGTCGCGATCCAGAATGCCACCGAGCATCAACGGGTCGTTCGCTATGCGGAAGAGCTCGAGACGAGCCTCCGGCGCATCCAGCTCCTCGAAAGCATCAAGACCAATCTGTCGAAGTTCGTCCCCAAGACGGTTCAGGAGCTCATCGAGGAGTCGCCTCAGGCTCCGGTGTTCGACAAGCGAGAGCTCGATGTGTCGGTCCTCTTTGCAGATATGACGGGATACACGCGGTTGAGCGCGGAGATGGAGCAAGATCAGCTCAATCGGCTCGTCGAGCGCTATTTCGGCGCATTCCTCGACGAGATCATGAAGCACGGCGGCGACGTCAACGAGACGGCGGGCGATGGCTTGATGGTCATCTTCAAGGCCGCCGACCCGCGTCAGCACGCTCGTGCCGCCGTTCTGGCAGCGCTCGGCATCCAGCAACGAACGGTGGAGATCAATGCAAAGATGAGCGATCGGCTGGAACCGATCATGATGAAGGTCGGGGTCAATTCCGGGCTTGCTTCGGTCGGCGCGACGAAGATCGAGGGCGCGGCCGGGACGAGGTGGACGTATACGGCGTCGGGTACGACCACCAACGTCGCGGCGCGCCTGGCGGCGCTCGCGCAGGGCGGGTCCGTGGTGATCAGCGAGGAAACACAGACCCGTATCGGCGGCGAGTTCAAAGCGGAGGACATCGGCCCGCAAGCGCTGAAGAACGTGCCGAATCCCGTCCGCGCGTTCCGGCTGTCCGTGCCCGCTCGCGACGCCAGCGAGGAGATCGCGTTCTCACGAGGCGAGCCATAAGCCAGACGCTCGAACGGCTGCTGAGATTGTCGCTCTGCATCGCCGTTCTGGCCTGGGCCACCCCGATCGCCGCGCAGCATCATCAGCATCACGCCCATCCATCGCAGGACACTCGAGCGAGCATCGAGCTTCGGGACAACACGGGCGTTGGCGTCCTCACCGTCCGTGTGGGACCGCTCAAAATGCCCCCACGGACGGAGCACATGAGCCCGCCGCTCACGCCCATACGGGTGCCATTTGACGCGTGGTACGTCGCATACGAGCCGCGACTGGTCGATAAGGACGGCAATCCGCGGCCCGGACACCTCCTTCACCACGTCGAGCTGCTGAACCTCAACCGCCGCAACTTCCTTTGCCCCCTGCAGCCGGAACGGATGTTTGCCGCGGGCAGCGAGCTGTCCGATTGGCCGCGACTGCCGGGTGTCGGCTATCGTGTCACCCAAGAACAGCGCATCATCGTCGCAGTCATGTTCCACAATCCGACCGACGAAGAAGTCTCAAACGCATACCTCGAAGTGCACATTCATTACGTCCTCCCGGGCACGAGCCGACTCACGAACATCTATCCGGCGTGGTTCCTCGTCACACACTGTGGTGCGACGATCTACGACCTTCCGCCTGGGCTCCACGTCAAAGGGAGCGAGCTTGTCGTACCCCATTCAGGCAAGCTTCTCGGCGTCGGCGGGCATATCCACGATTACGGGCGACAGCTGCGGCTCGAGAACACGACGCGCAAAGAGCACATCGCCACCCTAGACATCTCGCTCCGTGAAGACGGGCGCCTGCGGTCTATTCCAGTCGTCGTCTTCCCGTCGCCCGGCGGATATCGGATCGGGGCTGACGATGCGATCAAGGCCACGGCGGTGTACGACAACCCAACAGGACGACCGCTGCCGAAAGCGGCGATGGGAATCGTGGTCGGATACTTCGTGCCCGATCACGACGAGGAGCTTGCCGCCTTGACCCGAGATCCCACCAGCCTATGGAGACGTTAGCGGACTCGTAGGAGCACATCGCCGATTCGTTATTTCGCCGGCGCCTCCTCCCGCTCCGAGACGATGCGCCAGCCGTTTGTGCCGCGCTCCCAGCGCTGCTCGCCGACGACCATGACGCCGTGCGCGAGACATCGCCGTTCGCCGACAAGACCGCAAGGCGCGGCGTGGTGTGGCTGGAGCCCGAGCTCCATGCGGAGATCAGCTACGCCGAGGTGATACAGGGACGGCTTCGCGCGCCGGGTTTTCGAGAGCTCATAACGCCAGCTCCTCGCGCAGAGCATCGCCGCGTGTCATAGTCCACGACCGGCGCAGCCACTCGTGTCCTTGCGCCAAGTACACCGGCACCCTGCCGTGATGCCGTGATGATCGACTCCAACGAGCTTGCGCGCTGGCGCGATCGTCACGCCGACCACCCGGTCGAGCACCTGCCGCGCGTGATCTGCCGCGGGCTCGAGTGCGTCACCTGCCGAGAAGTGATCTGGGTGGATGAGGCGCGTCCGGACGAGGCGTTCAGTTGAGCGCGACGGATCGCCGCAGGCTTCTCTACGCCGCGCTCGCCGCCGTGCCGCGCTGGGACAATACGACGCGAGAAATGCCGGGCACCGCCTCCTTGAGCGCGGACGCTAGAGGAACGGAAGAAGATCCGCCGAGCGGGCTGGATGAACTGATGCCGGCGCGACGACAATCCGACCGCAACCACAGACGCCGGGCCCATACCGGAGGAACATCGCGACGACGGATGCCGTCACGGATTTTCCGCTCGCCGGTGTCCTCGTGATAGCGCAGGACGGTGAAGAGCTTGGAGCCGAGGACCG
Organism: Acidobacteriota bacterium; assembly: GCA_003222535.1. Classification (GTDB taxonomy): domain Bacteria; phylum Acidobacteriota; class Vicinamibacteria; order Vicinamibacterales; family CAVVIG01; genus QHWJ01. Next base: position 7,783 of record QHWJ01000400.1, read on the forward strand.
CGGCGAGCGCGCGATCGAGCGCCGCGGACGTTCGTTTGGGCTGACCCGACTGCCACAACGCCTCGGCGACGGCGCGGAGATGCGGAACCGGATCGACGGGCTTCTGCTTGCACGGGTCGGAGCGCGCGCCGCCAGGCCGTCACGAAGCGTGTCGCCTCCATGACGAAGACCACCAGGACGGCCCCCGGCACCGCGCCGTAGTTGTTGCCGGTCCCAACGGCCATCAGCGCCAGGACCATATACATAATGGTGATCAGGGGCACGAAGGTCTGCCGGCGACGCTGATCGCCCCCACGAGGTTCAGCCCGAGCGCCAGTAGCGCGTAGATGGCGGCGAACGTCGCCATCACAACCGGGTAGTTCTCCATCAGACGCCCTCCGCCCGCGCCTTCAACGCCAGATTCATCGCCTCGAAGCCGCGGCGGGTGGTGCTGTCGAGGCGTCTGGCGAACAGGGGCACCAGGAGCCCGGTGAAGATCTCGCGCTGGATGAATCTCGCCCGACCAGCACCGAGAGGCTCGATCGCGAAGATGTGTTCGCCGTCGAAGAGGCCGGGCACGAGTAGATGGCCGCGCCAGCGAAGCTGGCGGCCCGGCTCGACGCGAAGCACGCGCGGACGGAATGTCATGCTGCGGGCGTTCGGCAGTTGAAGCCGGATGACGAGCCTGGCGCCGACGCGAAGCTCGCCATCGACCCGGCGGATGAACGGATTCCAGACGGGAAACGAGGAAAAGTCGGTCAGCGTGGCCCAGACCCGGTTGGCCGAGGCCGCGATCTCGATCTCGGTGCGCAGCTCCTTCATCGGACGCGGACCTCGACGCGCGTGGCCCGGAGGCTAGCACAGTACACTGGGCCGATGCCGACGCTCGACATCGACGGCACCGCGCTCGCGTGGGACGAGAGCGGGCCGCCGTCGGCGGCGACGCCGTCCGTCGTTCTCTTGCATGGGCTCGGAGCGCGGGCGGGCGACTGGTCGCTCCAGATTCCGGCGCTCGCCGGGCGCTATCACGTCGTCGCGGTGGACCTGCCCGGTCACGG
>QHWJ01000372.1 GCA_003222535.1 Acidobacteriota bacterium
CATAGACGCGTTGTCCAGCCGCGATCGCCGCGGGACTGTTTCCGAGCGGGTTGCGCGTCGTGTCGGCCCGCTGCGCAAACGCCACGTCCGCCCCGATTGCCACGAGCGTCAAGAACCAGAGTTTCTTCATGCGCTAATCGATCGACGAGGACGTTTTCTTCGGCACGAACGCGAGGAACCGCCGGGGGTTGTCGTGCAAGATCGCGTGCAGCGTCGCCTCGTCGACGCCGGCCTTGCGAAGCATCGGAACGAACACCGTGAGCGTGCGGCCGTATCCGGGGCCGGCGTCCAGAGTCCTTTGCCCCGTGAAGTCAGCGGAGAGCAGCAGCTTGTCGGAGTGACCGGCGTCAAGCAACGCCAGAGCCATCGCGACCTTCTGCTCGTCGGGCATGATCTGCTGTACGGTCGTGACGCGATCGAAGCCCACGAACGCCCCGCGCCTGGCGATTTCCTTGATAATCGCCACCTGGGGATCGTTGAGGCAGCACGTGTGCCCGATGGCCATGCGGTCGGGCTTCAACCCGGTCGACTCGAGGATGTCGAGTTGCTGCAGGCCGATGTCTTTCGGCACGTTGGGACCTGTTCCATAGGAATTGTGCGTAAAGACCGGCACACCCGTCCGGACCGCGGCCTTGCCGACGGCCCGGAAGACTTTGCGCTCATCGAGCGTCAGCTCAGCGCCGTTCGGGTCTTCGCCGATTTCGCCGAACGCTCCGAAACGACCCTCCGTGGCCTGGCGGACGAGGTCGTCGGCCAGCTGATCCTCCGACCTGGTCGCGATATCCGGCGGATACACACGCTGCATGTAGAAGCCGCCGCTCGCGACGATGTGCACGTTGGTCCGCCGGGCGATCGTTCTCAGGTCGTCCAGCTTGCGGCCCATGTCCGTGTGGCCGCCATCGACGATGCAGCTCACGCCTTCGGTGCCGGCTTTGTTGACCAGCTGCGCGATCAGGTCGACATTGTCCGTCACCGGCGCCAGGGGCGGCGCCCCTTGCCTCCCGCCGCGACCGAGTCCGCCGAGGTTGATCGACAGATGCTCGTGAAAGAGCACCGCGCCAGTGCCGAGTGCTTCCGGCGGCACGTCGCGCAGGAGCGTTCGGATGATGGAGCCGCGCGGCAGGCGCCGTGTCAGCGCGCCCGGTGCGCCGGTTCGTTGAAGCCCGGCGAGGACATCCGATCCGCCTGTCAATGCAGGCAAAGCGCCCAATCCCGTGCCCGCGGCAAGCACGCGTATCGCATCCCGACGTGTAAATCGCGCGACACCGAAATCCTGTTGCATCATGTCCCTCGCTCAAGCTCGTCGCAGAGTCAACACGAGTCCATCGAGTGCTGCCGCGGATGCTAGGATCGGCCGGGCAGCGTGTCAACACCGGTGTTGGCGAACAGATGTTGTAGATCCACCCTCTCTTGCCCGGCCACCTGGTTCGTGGAGGCCGGGGCTTTCGGGGCGGCGAGACAGCCTCGCGATCGTCACGGCTGACGCAGAGCCATCAACGGGTCGAATCTGCTCGCGCGACGCGCGGGAAGATAGCTGCCGATGAACGCGACGCCGGCGAGGAGCAACGACGCGCCGGCAAGACTGACCGGATCGCTCCCCTTCACCCCGAGCAGCAGCGACGCCATCGCTCGCGAGACGAGGAGCGACAGACCGACTCCGCCGGCGATGCCGACCAGCACGAGTGAGAGGCCGTCGCGGAGCACGAGGCGCAGGACATCGCCGCGTCCCGCGCCAAGCGCCATACGCACGCCCAGCTCGCGGCGTCGCTGATTCACCGAATACGCGACGAGGCCGTAGAGTCCCACGCTGGCGAGCACGAGCGCCAGGGCGCCGAACACCGCCAGCAGGCCGGCGGCGATCTTCACCATCCACAGCGACTGATCGATCACCTCGTCCACGCTCGCCGCGTTCTCGAGCGGCACCTGCGCGTCCATTGCGCGCAGCTCGCGCTGAACGGTGCCGATCGCGTGCGACGGATCACCCGTGCTCCGCACGTAGAGCACGAGCCCGTCGGCGTAGCTCTGTCTCAACGGAAGGTACACGGCCGGCTGCGGCGTCTCGCCCAGCGTCTGGTACTTGAGTGTCTTCACGACGCCGACGACATGGCGCGCGACGGCTTCGCTGTCGAACCGAAACGTGCGACCGACCGGATCCTGATTCGGCCAGTACCGCTCCGCCATCCGCTCGTTGACGATCGCGACCGGCATCGACCGCTCGCGGTCGGCGTCGGTGAAGTCGCGGCCGCGCGTGACGCCGAGGCCGAGCACCTTGAAGTAATCGAGATCGATGGTGACGGCGATCGCGAGCGGCGCGTCCGCCTGTCTGGCCGGCTCCCGTCCTTCGATCGAGATGCGACGATACAGGTTCGCCCAGAGCGGGAGGTTTGTCGACCACGACACCGTGCTGATGCCGGGGACCAGCGCGACGCGATCGCGCACGTCACGCGCGAACTGCCGCCCGCGTACCTCGTCGTACCCGCCCTGCGCGAGGTTGACCGATACGACCGCCACCTGCCCGGTCTCGTACCCGAGGTCGACCGCGTGCGCGCGCTGCAGGCTGCGAAGAAACAGCGCCGCGGTGATCAACGATACGAGCGAGAACGCCACCTGGCCCACGACCAGCGCGTTGGCGGGGCTCAGCCTGCGGCGGCCCGCCGCGAAAAGCGGTTCGAGCTTCAGCGCGCCGACCAGATCCGCGCGCGACGCGCGAAGCGCCGGGACGACGCCGAACACGACCCCGGTGACGAGCGACAGGATCAGCGTGAACGCCAGGACGTGCGTGTCGATCTTCAGCTCGACGAAGTTGTTCGCGACGACCGCGGGCCGCGCGGACCACAGCAGATCGCGGCCCCAGATGCCGAGCACGAACCCGAGCGCCCCGCCTGCCGTGCCGAGCACGACGCTCTCGGTCACGAGTTGCCGCATCAGGCGGAGCCGCGTCGCGCCGAGCGCGATCCGCATCGCGAGCTCCTGACGCCGTGCCGCCGCACGCGCGAGCAGCAGGTTCGCCACGTTCGAGCACGCGATCACCAGCACGAGCCCGACGATCGTCATCAGCACGCCGCCTGCCAGCATGAGCAGGCCGCGCATGCCTGGAAAAATCGTCGCCTCGATCAGCGGCATCACCGTGACGCTCCGCCCGGTGTTCGGCTCGGGGTATTCCTGTTCGAGCGCGCGCGCGATGGTTTTCAGATTTGCCTCCGCCTGCGCGATCGTGACGCCGGGCTTGAGCCGTCCCGCCGTGCTGAACACGATCGCGGCGCGTTCGTCGAGCCAGCTGCCCGACTGCCGCGGCTGCAGCTGCGCCGACATCATCGCCGGCAGCCACAGCTCGGGGCCGAACATCGACGTCACGCCCTTGAATCCTTCCGGCGCGACGCCGACGATCGTGAAGCTCAGCCGGTTGAGCGCGATGGTGAGGCCAATCGCATCGGGCCGCCCGGCGAACCGGCGCTGCCACAATCCGTACCCGATCACCGCGACGGGATGCGTGCCTGGCGTGCGATCCTCGTCAGGCGCGAAGAAGCGCCCGGCGGCCGGGCGCACGCCGAGCACATCGAAATAGTTGCCGGTCACGAGCTGCGCGAAAACGCGCTGCGGCTCCTGGCCGGTCGTGAGGGCGAGGGGGAGCGGCGGCGAGTAGCCGGCGACGTCCGTCAGCACCGAATTGCGCGCCCTGAAATCCCTGAGGTTCGGATACGAGAGCGGCAGCAGATTGCCGAACTGCGTCGCGTTCCGGCTCGCCACCGTGAGCACGGCCACGAGCTCGGACGGCCGCGCGACGGGAAGCGGGTTCAGGAACAGCGTGTTGAGCAGCGTGAAGATGGTCGTGTTCGCCCCGATCCCGATGGCGAGCGACACGATCGCGGCGACCGTGAAGGCCGGCATTTTCATCAGCGTGCGGACCGAATAGCGAACGTCCTGCCAGATGGTGTCCATGATGCTCCTCGCTCGGCTGAAGCCTTCGCGCTCCATCGGTTCAGGCGGCTCGGCTGAGGAGCCTGTGAACAAATCACGACGCAGAAACCGCGGAACCCGCAAAGAAAAATGCCCTTGAGTTTTTCTGCGTATTCTGCGAGTTCTGCGTTTAACGTCGTATTTCTTCACAAGCTCTGAAGCCTTCGCGCTCCATGCGATGTCGGCAGCGTGAATGCGATCGTCGTGCCGCGGCCGGGCTCGCTCGACGCGTGAATCTCGCCGCCGTGCGCGGCGACGAGGTTCCGCGCAATGGTCAACCCGAGTCCCGACCCTCGCGACCCGGATCCCTTGTAGAAGCGGTCGAACGCGCGCGCGATGGCCTCCGGCGTCATGCCGCTTCCGGTGTCGCTGACGTCGACGGACAGGGCACCGCTCGGACGCGGCGCGACGCGCACGCCGACCGATCCGCCAGGCGGCGTGTGGCGCAGCGCGTTCGACAGCAGATTCGTGATCACCTCGCGGATCCGCACCGGGTCGATCTCGATCGGCGGCAGATCGTCCGGCGCGTCGACTTCGAGCGTCACGTGCCGCGCGGTCGCGTCGGCGCCGAACGAGCCGGCGACCTCGCGCGCCAGGCCGCCGAGATCGATCGGCTCGGTCTGCAGCTTCAGCGCGCCGCTTTCCGACAAGGCCAATGTCCGCAGGTCCTCGATGAGGCGAGACAGCACGTGCGTCTCCTCGAGGAGCTGCTGCAGCTGGCCCTCGTCGCGCGGATAGACGCCGTCGAGCAGCCCTTCGAGCTTGCCCTGCATCACGGTCAGCGGCGTCCGCAGCTCGTGCGCCACGTCGGCCATCAGATCCCGGCGCAGGCGATCGTGATTCCCGAGCCGCTCGGTCATCGCGTTGAATGCGCGCGCGAGCGCGCGGATCGGCGGCGGTCCGTATTCAGCCACGCGAGTCGAATAATCGCCGGCGGCCACGCGATCGGCCGCCTCCATCACGGCGGCAAGCGGCACGCCCACGCGCCGCAGCGTACGCGCGAGCGTCACCATCGCGACGACCGCGACAGCGAAGCCGCCGCCGAGCAGAATCACCGCGGCGCCACGTTGAGATGACGCGACGATGCCGACAGTCGTGGCGGCGAGCCACGCGAGCGCCAGCACACCGCACACGGCGAACAGCAGCATCGCCACGGCCAGCCAGACGAACCGCCGGAAGAACCGGACACGGGTCACGTATCCGCGCTGCACGGGACCGCGAGACGGCCACGCCTCGTTGTCGGGCCACCACGGCGGCCTGCACGGTGGGCCGAATGGTCTTCGCATCCAGTCTCCTGCGCGTGACGCTTCTGTACACCGCTCGTCCTGAGCTTGCCGAAGGACGAGCCGCCAACAGGGCTCATGGTTCGACAGGCTCACCATGAGCGTTCGACCGGCTCACCATGAGCGTGCACTGGTCTTCGCCTCGAGTCTCCTGTGCGTGCCGCTTCTGTACTCCGCTCGTCCTGAGCTTGTCGAAGGACGAGCCGCCAACGGGGCTCATGGTTCGACAGGCTCACCATGAGCGTTCGACAGGCTCACCATGAGCGTGCATAGGGACATCGCGCTCACCACACTAGTCCGCGAACTTGTAGCCCACGCCGTGCACCGTCAGCACGTAGCGCGGATTCCGGGGATCGGGTTCGAGCTTGCGCCGCACGTTCTTGACGTGCGCGTCGATCGCGCGGTCGAACGACTCCACCTCCACGCCTCGAATCGCGTCGAGCAGCTGCGCGCGGGTGAAGACCCGCCCGGGCTGGCTCGCGAGCGTCGCGAGCAGCTCGAACTCGGTCGAGGTGAGATCGATCGACTGCGCGCCCACGCTCGCCTGCATCCGCCGTTTGTCGAGCGTGACCTCGCCCGCGCGAATGATGTCGCCGCGCTCGGGCGCCGCATCGATGCGGCGGAAGACGGCTCGCACGCGCGCCACGAGCTCCTTCGGGCTGAACGGCTTGGTCACGTAATCGTCCGCCCCGAGCTCCAGCCCGATCAGCTTGTCGCTCTCGTCCACGCGCGCCGTCAGCATGATGATCGGCACGCTGGACTGCCGGCGCAGTGTCCGCGTGACGTCGAGGCCGTCCACGTGCGGCAGTCCCAGGTCGAGGACGATGAGATCGGGACGCCTGGACCGTGCGAAGGCGAGCGCGTCGGCGCCGCTGCCGGCGGTCGTGACCTTGAATCCGGCGCGCTCGAGATAGTCCCGCGCGATCTCCGCGATCCGCGGCTCATCGTCCACGACCAGGATGTGCTTCACGTCAAACTTCCGACTTCCGACTTCAGACTTCCGACCTTCGACTTCAGACCTGAGACTTGAGACTTGAGACTTCAGGTTTTGTCCCCTGCTGCGCGTGCGCGCGGCGATGCCACTCATCGAGCTCGGGCGCAACACCGCCGCAGCCGTGCACCCGCCCCCGCCACGCTCCACGCCAGAATAGTCCGCGCGCGACAAAGAGCCAGAACAGGATGAACAGGAACGGGAAGAACGGGAAGAACCCGAAGCCGAACCCCCACGGCCCGGGCCATATGACGACCGGTACGCCGGTGCCTGGAGCGGCGGCGACCCGGCCGCTCTCGGCGATGCCGTGCGACACGCCGAGGTTGTACGTATAGAGACCGGCGGCGGCGAGCATCGCGACCATCAACAATCCTGTCAGCCAGCGGAATGCGAATCGGCTCCCCATGATGTCCTCCTCAGAAATCACGTCTGGAGTGAGTGTCGCAACCGATGATGAAGGAATTATGAAGATGTCGAGAATGAAGTGGGCGGGGCGGTGATCGTGCGCGCAGGCGGTAGACAACCGGTCAACTATTAATATAGTCTCCGGCGCTTGGTGCTCGCGGACGCACCTGTCGCATCACGCGACTACCGGTGAGAGGAGGATCATGATGGCGACCAACGAACTGCAGCAATTCATCGACGTGTGGGACAAGGAGGCACAAAAGACGGCGGATCTGCTCCGCGCATTGCCGCGCGAACAATACGACTTCCGGCCTGACCCCGCGGGACGCTCACTGGGTGAGCTCGCGTGGCACCTGGCCGAGGGTGACGCGTACGTCACATTTGGAATCGAGCAGGGCCAAATGGCCCCAGAGACAAGGCCCCCGGGAATCGAACGGCCACGGAAGATTGAGGACCTGGCCCCCGCCTTCGAGCGAGTCCATAAAGACGCCCTTGGACGGGTGCGCAAGCTGAAGCTGGAGGATCTGGATCGACAACTGGCCTTCTTCGGGATGGGGCCGGTCGCCGTTCGGGATCTGCTGTGGAACATGATCCTGCTTCACACCGTTCATCACCGGGGCCAGCTGGCGTTGATGTGCCGGCTCGCTGGAGGCCGTCCGACCGGTCTCTACGGGCCAACTCGTGAAGAGATGCCGTTGCCCAAGCCGAAGAGCTTCGCTGTCGGGAGCTGACGCGCAGGAAGGGGCCTGTTCCTGAGTGTGTCGAAGGATGATCCTTCCGCTCGGGACAGGCCCTTCGACACATCGGCTCAGGACAGACCGCGTCACACTCCGACCGCTTGATAGTCGTACAGCATCGGCGGCTCCTTCCCGAGAAGCCGGAGATAAGTGTAAAGCTGGCCGCGGTGATGCCAGTGCTCGTCGTAGGCGAAGAGGAAATACTGCCAGGCCGGATGTGTTCCAAATGGTGACTCGATTGGGCGGGCGATCTCTTGCTCTGACAGCGATCCGAAGATGTCCTCAGCGGCCCGGTGGCATGCAGCGGCGTACGCCAGCGCATCGCCCACGGTGCCGAGCCCTTTGAGTGCTGAGGCGTTCGATTGATCCTCCGGGCTCGAGCCCTTCGCCATCTCGAACGTGAATCGCCCTTGTTGGGCCGCCTCCGCCAGAAGCTTCTCTTGACCGCAAATGTGAAAGATCAGCTCCCGAGGCGTTCGCATGCCAGGCTGTGGTCGAAAGCCGAGCTCATCATCCGTGAACGCGCTGATCGCGCGCATCGTGACGCCGTGTACCTGGTTGAAATAATCACGTCGCGCCATGAGCTGTTCCTTGTTCATGTTTCCGCCTCCTTGGTCTTTACGGTGGACACTCCGTTCACCTGGCTGCTCCAGCTCTTAGACGGACTCTTTCTGCAGCACGCGATCCACGATCGCTCTGAACTCGCCGGCCGTCAGCAGGTCTTTCTTTTCGAATGACTTTGCCTTCACCTGCTGGAGCATGGTCATCCGCTCCGCCTCGGTGGCCGTGACGCCGAGCTTCTCGCACCACTCCTCGATTGACGGCGGGCCGCTGTTCTTCCCGAGCACGATCGACACCGGTTTCTGCCCGACCAGCTCCGCCGAGAAGGGCACGAACTCGAGCGGATGATCCCTGCGCGCCAGACGGATCCACCCGGCGATGATGCCCGACTCCACCTCGTACAGCTTGTCGCCGACAATGGGCCGGTTCGGGGAACCGAAACTCTTGCCAGATCGAGAACGAACCGCGAGGTCTCGCAGAGCTTCTCGGTGTGAATGCCGACGTCGATGCCGTACAGGCAGAGCAGCGACATCACGACGTCTTCCATGGGGACGTTGCCGGCCCGCTCGCCCAGGCCGGTGACCGTGGTCTGCGCGACGGAGGCTCCCGCCGTCAACGCGGAAATCGTGTTCGCCACGCCGAGCCCGAAATCCTGATGGCAGTGGATCTCGACCGGCTTCTTCAGCCGCTCGATCACCTTCTTCACGACATGGCGCACGGCGTCCGGTGTGCACCCGCCCATCGAGTCCGCGATCGTCAACGCGTCCATGTGGCCTTCGGTCGCCACCTGCTCGACGATCTCCAGGAAGCGATTGAGCTCGGTGCGTGTCGCATCGATCGTGAAGAACACGGTATACAGCCCGGCCTCCTTTGCCGCGAGCGTCGCATCGATGGAGGACTTCATGGCGCGGTCCACGGTCCATCCGTAGGCGTTCCTGATCAGGTGATCGCTGGCCGGGATCTCGATGACGACTCCCTTGCACCCGGCCGCCTTCACCACTTTGATCTCGTCGGGAATGCAGCGGGCAAAGCCGAAAACTTCTGATGTCAACCCGAGCGCGGCGATGTCCTGTATCGCGGCCTTGTCCTGATCGGACACCGCGGGCATCCCCGCCTCGATCCGGTGCACGCCGAGCGCATCGAGCTTCCGGGCGATGGCGACTTTCTCCTCGCGGCGGAACACGACGGCCGTCTGCTGTTCACCGTCGCGGAGCGTGACGTCGTGAATTCTGATGTTCGGGGCGAAGTTGTAGTTCTTCCGAACCTCCGGCAGAAAGCAAAAGGGGCTGACATACCATTTGTCGGTTTTCCAAGGCTGATCCATGTGGCCTCCGAATAGGAGCTCGAATCAGGGATGATACACCCAGCCGAGCACCAGACATCGTGTAGGGCGGGCCTTTCAGGCCCGCTGAGGCGACCCTGAAAGGGTCGCCCTACGACAAACACCTCTAATGACGCCGCGCTAAAGTTGACGCGCTGCGTCGGGGGCCGGCTCCGGCTGCGCTATCATGACGTGGGATGCCGAGCGTCACATTCAACTTGAATGGACAGATCACAGCGGCCTCGTACGAGCCCGGGATGCACTTCCTCGACGTGTTGCGCGAAGAGTGCGGCGTGGTGTCGGCGAAAGACGGATGCGCTCCGGAAGGCACCTGCGGCTGCTGCCTCGTCCTGATCGATGGGCACCCGGCGCTGGCCTGCTTGCGCAAACCGGAACAGATGGCCGGCCATAACGTCGTCACCGTCGAGGGACTTGCCGACGACACGCGCCGCATATTGGGGGAAGCGTTTGTGCTCGAAGGGGGTGTGCAATGCGGGTTCTGCATCCCCGGGATCGTCATTCGCGCCGCCTCGCTGATGCGGCGGGGGGTGACCAGCGATCGCCGGGCGGTCGCAAAGGCGCTCGACGGCCATCTGTGCCGCTGCACCGGTTACGGACGGATCATCGACGCCATTCAGACGGCAGGCGACGCCTGCAGGAATGGCGGACGCCTTCCGCGCAGCGAGCCGCGACGGCATCTGTTCTTTGGTGAAGAGTTCGGGCTGAGTCGCAATCCTGCCTTCGTCAAGGGTAACGGCGCGAACAATACGGTCCGCCTGAAGGCGGACGCCACGTTGTCCGACGCTCCATTAGTGTCCGGCTTCAGCCGGACCAAGGGCAACGGCAACGGGATCGGAACGTGTACTCCGAGGCTTGGCGGGCTGGAGCAGTCCTTGGGCGAGCGGCCCTTCGTCGGCGACATGTTCGTTCCCGGGATGCTCCACGGGGCGGTCGTGCTCAGCAAACATCCGCGGGCGAGAGTGTTGGCGATTCGCACCTCCGCCGCGGCGGCGATGCCAGGCGTCGTGCGGGTGTTCACGGCGGCTGATGTTCCGGGCGGACGTGGTACTGGGCTCAACGTACCCGATCTGCCGGTGTTCGTCGCTGTCGGCGAAACGACCTGCTGCGTCGGAGACTTTCTCGCGATGGCCGTCGCGGATACGGCGTTTCACGCGCGACAGGCGACCGGAAAAATCGATGTGGACTACGAGGTGCTCGAGCCGGTCACGGATCCCGTTGCTGCCCTCGCGCCAGGCGCGCCGCAAGTCCATTCGGGCGACACGCTATACCCCGCTCCGAACCTCGTCGAGACCACAGCCTTTTCCCGCGGCAACGTGGATGCCGCATTGGCCGCATCGGCGCATGTCATCGAGGAGACGTTCGTCACGCAGCCGGTCGAGCCGGCGTTTCTCGAGCCGGAAGCGTGCCTGGCGGTTCCTCAGGGGAATGGCATCAAGGTACACACGCAAAGCCAGGGGTCGGTCTTCGACCACCTTCAGATCGCCAGAGTACTGAACCTGCCACCCGGGGATGTGGAAATCGTGCTCGCGGCCAGCGGCGGCGCCTTCGGCGCGAAGGAAGAGTTGTCGATTCAGGCGCAGACCGCAGTGGCGGCGCTCCTGCTGGGCCGTCCGGTGAAAACCGTGCTGACGCGCGCGCAATCCACGCAGCATCACGTCAAGCGGCATCCGATGACGCTGAAGTACACCGTCGGCGCCGACGCCGGCGGGCATCTGTTGGCGGTGCGCGCCCGGATTCTCGGAGATGCGGGTGGCTACGCCGGCACGAGCGGCAAATGCCTGCTGCGCGCCGCGTGCCATTCGTGCGGGCCGTACCGAGTCCCGAATGTGGATGTCGAATCGAAGGCCGTCTACACCAACAATCCCACGAGCGGAGCCATGCGCGGCTTCGGCAGCAACCAGGCGCAGTTCGCCATGGAAGGCGTCATGGACCGCCTGGCGGAGAAAGTGGGCGTGGATGGGTGGGACATCCGTGAACGGAACATCCTCAATCCCGGCGACGCCTTCGGCACGGGCCAGATCATGAGGGAGAGCGTCCGCGGCATGAGGGCGTCGCTCGAAGCCGTGAAGAAGGTGTACAAGACCGCGAAATTCAAAGGCATCGGCTGCGGCATCAAGAGCACCGGGCTTGGAAACGGCACGATCGAGGGCGGGCACATCGTCATTCGCGTCGTGGAAGGCGGCCCGACTTCGCGCTCCCGCCCTCGGTCGGGCGGCGCCGAAGCGTTCGGCGGAGGCGCCCGCGTCGAGATTCTCAACGGTTACACGGAAATGGGGCAGGGCGTCTACACGGCGACCATGCAGGCTGTCTGTGAAGAAACGCGACTGCCGGCGGACATCATGACCGTTCGCTGGGACAGGGAGCTCGGCAACAGGTGCGGCGAGACGTGGGCGTCGCGCGCCACGACGCTGAGCTGCGCGGCGGCGCAGGAGGCGGCGCGGAAACTGGCCGCCGATCTCGACGAGAGCGTCCGGCTGAAGCCGGACACCACGTACGAGGACGCGCTCGGGCAACTCGTGGGTCGCGAGTACGCCGGGGAGTACGTGTGTAATTTCACGACCAGGCCCGGGACTCCTGAAGCCGTCACCAATCCGACCACCCACTTGACGTTCAGCTACTCCACGCAGGTGGTCATCCTTGGGGACGATGGCCGGCTCGAGCGCGTGGTGGCGGCTCACGACGTCGGCCGCGCCATCAACCCGAGGCTGTGCGCCGAACAGATGGAGGGTGGCGTGCACATGGGGCTGGGCTACGCGCTCTCCGAGACCTTCACGTCCACGGATGGCACGCCGGACTCATTGTCGCTGCGCGATCTCGGCATCGTCAGGGCGAAGCACATGCCGAAGGTCGATGTCATCCTGATCGAAGTTCCCGATGAAGTCGGGGGCTATGGTGCCAAGGGCGTCGGCGAAATCGGGTGTGTCGCAACGGCCGGCGCGGTCGCCGGCGCCCTGCATTCCCATGACGGAGTCCGCCGCTTCCGGCTGCCGATGGACGATTCGGCGGCGGCAGCGACATCGATTCCGAAATCGCGACACGCCGGTTCCTAGGGACGGTTTGAAAACCGTCGGCTACGGATAAAATGCCACCACGAAAACACGAAAACCGACGAAGAGCACGAAGAAGATCAGTTCTTCTTCTCGATTCTTCGAGAGCTTCGCGTCTTCGTGGTCCCGGCGGCTCTTCGACGTGCGGATCGGAGGTAGAGCATCGAGAGGAGGAAGCACGTGAGACGCGCACTGCTGACCCTGCTGATTGGAGCCGTGGCGCCCGGTGTGTCGACGTCCGCCCACCATTCGTTCGCGGCCCACTACGTCGAGGACCAGAGCGTGTCGATTGAGGGCGATCTCGTGCAGTTCGAGTACCGCAATCCGCACTCGTGGGTTCACGTAAACGCCAGGGATGAGACCGGCGTGATGCGGCAGGTTGAGGCGGAGTGGGCCAGTGCCCCGCGGCTCAAACAGTGGGGCATCAGTGAGGACACGCTGAAACCCGGCGATCGCGTCATCATAACCGGCAGTCCCTCGCGCAATCCCACCGAGTACAGGATGCATCTGAAGAGCATCCAGCGACGCGCCGATGGCTGGCAGTGGGCCGGGCCGGCCACCCGCCGCTGACCGCTCAAAGGCAGATACGCGCGCACAATCCCACGATCCGCGTGTCGTGTTTTTCTTCGTGCCTTCGTGTTTTCGTGGTTGCATTTTGGGCGTGGACGGTGCGTGGTATAGTCCCACGCGTTTTGAATCGATTTGTTCAGGAGGGAACGGTGGCAATCAGATGAGCAAGTCTGACGAGAAGCACTCCGGGATGGACATCAGTTTCATCGGCAAACCGCATGAATGGGATCCCCGCCGCTTGTACAGCCAGACTGGCGCCGACTGGCAATACCGCGTCGATTTCGACCGCCTGCGCCGCGAGCGACTGGCTCGCCTGCGCGATCAGATGAAGGCCGACGACCTCGCCGCGCTGGTGTTGTTCGCCGGCGCGAATATCCGCTACGCCACGGCGTCCTATCAGGGCAATTGGAAATACAACATCAACATTCGCTACGCCGTGCTGCCCGCGAACGGTGAGCCCGTGCTGTTCGAGACAGCCGGCTCCGACCTGCAATGCGCCAAAATCGATCTGCCGTGGATGGCAGATCGCATCAGGCCCGCCATCACCTGGCAATGGGCCGAGGGCGCGGTCCCGTACATGGCCGGCCGGATGGCCGGGAGCGTGATGGACGTCCTCAAAGAGCACAAGGTCGAGAAGGAGCGGATCGGGATCGACAACCTGGACATGCCCGCCCTCGAAGCCTTTCACCAGGCTGGCCTGAACATGGTGAACGGCTGGCCGGCCATCTCGAGGGCGCGCACCGTCAAGACGCGGGACGAGGTCGAGCTGCTGAAGCAGGCGTCCAGCATCGGCGACGCTGCGATGTGGAAGATCAAGTATGAGTGGCTCAAGCCCGGTGTCCGCGAGCGTGACATCGAAGCGAAAGTGCACGAGTTCATGCTCGAGCGCGGCTGCGAAATCATCTACGACATCATCGTCGCCTCCGGCGGGAACACCAGCCCCTATCGACGCTGGGCCACCGACAAGCTGATCCGTCAGGGCGACCTCGTCATCGTCGACATCAACGCGGTCGGCCCGTCCGGGTACTTCATCGACTTCGTGCGCTGCTTCAAGTGCGGCGGCCCGTACGGGACGAAGATGACGCAGAAGGAAATCGATCTGTATCGAGAGGTCTACGACTCGATGTACGCCGGCCTCGACAACCTGCGGCCCGGCAGGACGACCGCGGACGTGGCGAAGGCGTTCCCCGAATACGACGATGACAAGTACGGGACGGTGACGCTGCAGCAGTTCGCGCACAGCATCGGCATCACGCTGTATGAGGGCATGTGGATTTCACGGGCCTATTCGTTGAAGTATCCCGCCGAGATCAAAGAGAACATGTACTTTGCGATCGAGACATTCGCCGGCCATCCGGGGCTCGAGCAGACCTGCCGCCTGGAAGAGAACGTGCTCGTGACGGCGAAAGGCCCCGTCGTCTTCACGCGCATGGAACACATGGAAGAAGCGATGGCTCGGTGACAATGGTCCTTGGTCCTTGGTACTGGGTTCTTGGTCCGTCCCGGGTCCTTGGTCCGTCCCGGGTCCTTGGTCCGTCCCGGGTCCTTGGTCCGTCCCGGGTCCTTGGTCCGTCCCGGGTCCTTGGTCCGTCCCGGGTCCTTGGTCCGTCCCGGGTCCTTGGTCCGTCCCGAGGCCTTGGTCCCGTCCTCGGCCTCGGTCCCTGGTGCGCGCACGGCCATGATGGACCAGGGACCATGGACCACTGATGAACCGAGGACCAGGGACCAAGAACGGACCGAAGACAAGACCAAGAACGGCCACGGACCAGGGACCAAGAACGGGACCGAGAACCAGGACCAAGAACGGGACCGAGGACCAGGAACCAAGAGCGGACCAAGGACCAAGGACCAGGGACCGAGGACGGACCAGGGACCAGGGACGGACCAAGGACTAAGCACCAAGTACCAAGGACTACCACGGGCATAATGTCTTCCCATCTGGTTGTCGTTTCAGACTCCGTCTTCCCCAACCTCGATCCGGCGCGCGAGGTGCTGTCGGCGATCGGCGCCGAATTGCAGATGGCGCAGGGGCCGACGCCCGAGGCGATCGTGCGCGCGGCCACGGCGGCCGACGCCCTTCTGGTGACGTACGCGACAATCACGGCGGAGATGATCCAGCAGATGAAGCGCTGCCGGATCGTCTCCCGCTTCGGCATCGGCGTCGACAACGTGGACATTGCGGCGGCGACCGAGGCGGGCATCGTGGTCACCAAGGTGCCCGATTACTGCATCGACGAGGTCTCGGACCACGCGATGGCTCTGCTGCTCGCGCTGGTGCGCAAGATTCCGTTTTCGAATGCGCAAGTGCACGCGGGCATGTGGGCGATGTCGGCCGTCGTTCCAATCCATCGCCTGCGTGGAAGCGTCCTCGGGCTGGTCGGTTTCGGCAGAATTCCGCAGGCGGTCGCGCCCAAGGCGAAAGCGTTCGGCATCCGGGTCGTGGCGTTCGACCCGTACGTCCCGCCCGAGATCTTCATGCGTGCAGGCGTCGAGCGCGTCGACCTCTCACAGTTGCTGAGAGTATCCGACTACGTTTCCATTCACAGCCCGCTCCTGCCCGAGACTCGCGACCTGTTCAACGACGACACGTTCGGTCAGATGAAGCCGACGGCTTATCTGATCAACACGGCGCGCGGTCCGATCGTGGACGAAGCGGGTCTCGCCCGGGCGCTGGACGCGGGACAGCTGGCCGGCGCGGCCCTCGACGTGATGCCGCAGGAACCGCCTGTGAATTCGCCGCTCGTCGGCCGGGCCAACGTGATCATCACGCCGCATACCAGCTTTTATTCGGAAGAGTCCCTCGTGGACCTGCAGGTGAAGGCGGCCCAGGAGGTCGTCCGGGTCCTCGGCGGACAGGCGCCCCGCAATCCCGTCAATCCCGAAGCCGTGCAGCGCACAGCGTGACTGGTAGCGAAGATTCGCTCGCCAACGGATCGTCACTCGGCCGCTCGAGGCAAAGCTTCATTACTCCGCGATGAGAGCCATGGTCCTGCGCGCACCCGGGGATCTGGTCCTCGATGACGTGGCTCGGCCACGTCGGGACGCCAGCCAGGTGCAGGTCCGCGTGACACACAGCGGCATCTGCGGCACCGATTTCAAGATTTTCAGCGGTGCGATTCCGGTCAGCTATCCGCGAATCATGGGTCATGAAATGTTCGGGGAGGTCGTCGACGCCGGCGACGCCGATCGGTTGCGCCCCGGCGACCGGGTCATCATCGACCCCGAGCTTTACTGCGGCGCGTGCTTCCATTGCCGGATCGGCCAGACACATCTGTGCCCGAACGGCATGCTGGTTGGCCGCGACACGAACGGCGGCTTTGCCGAATACCTCAACGCTCCGCCGAGCCACGTCTTCCACCTGCCCGATTCGATCGACAGCCGGACCGCGCCGATGATTCAGGTCCTGACGACCTGTCTCCATGCGCAGCGGCAGGTCAGCATTTTCCCGGGTGAATCGGTCGTCGTCTTCGGCCTCGGCGTGACGGGGCAGTTGCACGTGCAGCTCGCGAAAGCGCGGGGCGCCAGTCCGGTTATCGGCGTCACGCGCAGCGCGGCGAAGCGCGCGCTGGCGGAAACGCTCGGCGCGGACATCACGTTGCCCGGCGGTGAAGGCGCCATCGACAAGGTGCGCGAAGCCACCGGCGGCCGGGGCGCCGATGCGGTGATCGAGACCACCGGCATTCTCCCGTCAGTGGCCGCTTCGGTGAACATGGCTCGAGCCGGCGGCCGGGTGTTGCTGTTCGGGATCATCACGGCGCAAGAGGGGGCGTTGCCCTTTTACGACCTGTACTTCAAGGAGCTTTCCCTCATCAGCGCCCGCGTCGCCAAGAGCGAAGACTATCCGAGCTCCATCGCGCTCGTGCAGCGTGGAACCGTGCGGCTGGAGCCGCTGGTCAGCGACGTCAGGCCACTCGAGGAGTTGAAGGCGGCGATTGGCATGCTGGGCTCGGACAGCGCCACGCGAATGAAGATCATCATGGAGCACAACAAGGTCGGGTAGGGCAGGCAGGTCGCGTGGGATGGCAATTTGGAATTGTGAATCTGGAATTTGGAATGCGTGTTCGAGTTCCAGTTGTAGCGCGAAGGCTTCAGCCGAGCGGCAGGTTCGAGTGGCTCGGGTAGGTCGCGTAGGTCGGGTGGGTTCCGGCGCCGGAGCGCGAAGGCTTCAGCCGAAGCGTCAGGTTCGCGTGGGTCGGGTAAGCCGCGTGGGTCGCGTAGGTCGGGTGGGGCAGGTAGATCGGGCAGGTCGGGTGGGTTCCGGCACCGGAGCGCGAAGGCTTCAGCCGAGCGAGGCGTCGACGGGATCGCAATTTGGAATTGTGAATCAGGAATTTGGAATGCGTGTTCGAGTTCCGATTGGGGACGGCCTCAAGACCGTCCCGACGAAGGAGAGAGAAATATGATCAGGAAAGTATTGGCGGCTGCATTCGTGTTCGTCACCGCTAACGCGTGGGCCCAGGGTGCGACGCCCGCTCCGCTCTCGAAGGTCACGGTCTCGAACGAGGTCGCGAAGCGGACGCTGATGAAGATGCAGATCAACGCCGACACCGCGAAAGCCATCGCTGATTCGTGCGTCGAGTTCTCGAAGACGAGCACTCCTCCGCAATCCATTTCCATCTTCATCCTCGGCCCGACGGGGGACATCGTCCACGCGCACGTGATGGACGGCGTGTTGCCGATCGGCGTCGAGACGGGCTTGTTGAAGGCCAAGACCGCGCTGTACGCGCGATCCTCGTCCAGCGCGGTGGCGCAGCGCTTCAACAACGTCGACGGCCGGCTGATCCGGCTCGACCTCGGGAAGGCGTCAGGCCTCGCCTATTATTTCGTGGGCGGCGGCCTGCCGATCGTCGTCGACGATCAGCTGATTGGGGCGGTTGGCGTCGGCGGAGGAAATGCCGACGAGATGTGCGCCTACACGGCGATGACAAGGGTGCTCGGACCTCAGCCCCCGCTGCCGCCCCCGCCGGCCGGCCGCGGCAGGGGAGGACAGTCCGCGCGCGTTTCTTTGCGTGCTCTGCGGCCTTTGCGGTAAAGCGTCGCCTTCGTTTTCGTGACTTTCGTGACTTTCGTGTTTTCGTGGCTTTCGTGGTGACGTGTTGCCTCGCGTGTGTTGCGCGTAACCGGGCCTGATCATAAACTACGCGCCCATTTGATTTACATCATTACTCAGTTCCTCAACGGGCTGTTCTCCGCTGCGCTGTTGTTTCTGATTGCCGGCGGCCTCACCCTCGTCTTCGGGGTGATGCGAATCGTCAACATCGCGCACGGCTCGTTCTACATGCTGGGCGTGTATGTCGCCTACACGGTCATCGCCCGGACCGACAGCCTCCTGCTCGGCACGATCGCCGCGGTCCTGCTGGTGGCGGCCGTCGGCCTTGCCGTCGAGCGTCTGTTCCTGCGCCGCTTCGCCTCGAGACCGCTCCCGCAGATGATGATGACCATGGGGTTTGCTCTGGTGTTCCGGGATGCGGCCTTCATGATTTGGGGCGGCGATCCGTTCACGCTGCCGTACCCGGCGCTGCTGGCAGGTTCCGTGGAAACCCGCGACATCGTCTTTCCGGCGTATCGTCTGTTCGTAATGCTCGTGGCCGCGGTCGTCGGCCTGCTGCTGTGGGTGCTGAACGAACACACGTTGATTGGCGCGAAACTGCGCGCGACCGTCGACGATCCCGAGATGGCCGCGGCCACGGGCATCAACGTGGCGCTCGTCTCGGGGGGTGTCTTCGCGGCCGGAGCGGCCCTGGCGGCGTTCGGCGGCGTGATGGGCGGACCGATTCTCGGCGGTTATGCCGGCATGGATCTCGATCTCCTGCCGCTGGCGTTCGTGGTCGTCATCATCGGCGGGATGGGGAGCCTGAAGGGCGCGCTGGTCGGCAGCATTGCCGTCGGCCTGATCGACAATTTCGGGAAGGCCCTGGTTCCCGAACTGTCGTACTTCACGTTGTTCGCACCGATGGTGATCGTGCTCGCCATCAAGCCGACGGGACTGTATGGACGAGGATGATTCGGGACGGTCTGAAGACCGTCCCTTACCGATAGGTCGGGCAGGCCTGGTGGGTCGGGCAGCTCTGACGCCGGAGCGCGAAGGCTTCAGCCGAGCGTCAGGTCGGGTGGGTCAGGTAGGTCGGGTAGGTCTGGTGGGTCGGGTAGGTCTGACGCCGGAGCGCGAAGGCTTCAGCCGAGCGTCACGTCGCGTCGGTCAGCTGGGTCAGGTGGGTTGGGTGGGTCGGGTTGGTCTGGTAGGTCCGGCATGAAGGCCGTCCCTTTTGTTGCCGTGATCCTCGTCATGTTGATCGCGGGGCCGCCGTTCCTCGCGTCATATTGGGTCGGCCTGCTGACGCAGATGTTGATCTTTGCGCTGCTGGCGATGAGCCTCGACGTTCTCCTGGGGTACACCGGCCTGCCGTCGCTCGGTCATGCGGGCTTTTTCGGGGTAGCGGCCTATGCGGTCGCCGTGCTGTCCACCACTTACCACGCGGGATTCTGGACGTGCGTGATGAGCGGGATCCTAATCGGAACGCTGCTGAGCACGCTCCTCGGCCTGCTCGTCTCCCATGTCCGCGACGTCTACTTCCTGATGATCACTCTGGCATCGGGCATGGTGTTGTGGGGCCTGAGCTACCGCTGGATTCCCGTGACGGGCGGCGACAACGGCATCTCCGGCATCCCGCGTCTTGACGCGCACGCGGGATTGCCGTTCGCGGGGCCGGTCGCCTTTTACTACGTGACGCTGCTCGTGTTCGTCGTGTCCGCGTCCCTGCTGGCGCTCCTTGTCAGTTCTCCGTTCGGATTCACGCTGAGAGGCATTCGAGAAAACGAATTGCGCATGAAGAGCCTGGGGTTCAACACATGGCTGCACTGCTGGGTGAGTTACATCATCGCGGGCGCGTTCGCCAGCGTGTCCGGAGTGGTCTGGGCGTACTACAACGGGTTCGTGAGCCCGACGTATCTGGATCTGACGGCCTCGTCTGAACTGTTCCTGATGGTGACGCTCGGAGGGCCCGGGACGCTGGTGGGCCCTGTCATCGGTGCGGGCGCGATCGTCCTGCTGAAGAATGTGATCAGTGCCTACACGCAGCGATGGCCGCTCATCCTGGGCACCTTCTACATCATCACGATGTTCGGTGCGCCCCAGGGGCTGTGGAACCTGGGCCGTCGCCGGCGAGCGAGCTCATGAAGATTGCCGATCGCCCGATCGCCGATCGCCGATGTTTTGCTCCCCGGCGGAGCGTCTTCGTTGTCGTTCTGCTCGTTGCGGCTGGCAACGTCATCGTCGGACAACGTCCTGAGGCACTTCCGATCAAGATCGGGTTCATCGCGCCGCTGTCGGGGCCGAACGCACAGAACGGCCGCGACATTCTGAACGGGTTCCTGTTGTATCTGCAGGAGATTGGATCCGGCGTCGACGGCCGGCGGATCGACGTCATCATCGAAGACGACGAGGCGATTCCCGCGGTGGGGCTCACGAAGACCAGGAAGCTGGTTGAACGGGACAAGGTCCACCTGATGGCCGGCGCGCTGTTGTCCTCGACCGGGTATGCGCTCGCGCCGTACATCGACGCCATGCGCATTCCGATGCTGTACCCGGTCGTATCCGCCGACGATCTGACGCAGCGCAGGCGGAGCAAATGGATCGTGCGGACAGGTTACAGCGGCAGTCAACCCAACCACGCGTTCGGTGAATATGCTTATCACACGCTCGGGCTGAAGAAAGTCGCGACGATTGCCCTCGACTACGCGTTTGGCTGGGAATCGGTCGGCGGCTTCCAGCGGACGTTCGAGGCCGAGGGCGGCCTGGTGGCCCAGAAGATCTGGTGCCCCGTCTTCGTGCACGACTTCGCGCCGTATCTGGCCCAGATCCCACGGGACGTCGACGCCGTGTACGCGCTGTTTCTCGGCCGATCGGCCCTGCAGTTCATGAGGCAATACCAGGAGTTCGGGCTCAAGCAACGCGTGCGCTTGATTGGCGCCGGCACGACAACCGACGAGCACGTGCTCCCCTTCATGGGAGACGAAGCGCTCGGCGTCGTCACGGCGCTTCACTACACGGCGGCGCTGGACACGCCGGCAAACAGGAAGTTCGTCGCGGCGTATCGTGCGCGCTACAACAGGGTGCCGAGCTATTACTCGGAGAGCATGTACACGGGAGCCAAATGGCTCGTCACTGCCGTGGAGGTCGTGCACGGCAACGTGGAAGACTCGGCGACGCTTGTCGACGCGCTTCGGCACGTGAAGCTGACCGACGCTCCCCGAGGGCCCTTGGAGCTGGACGATTACGGCAACCCGATCGAGAACGTCTACATCCGAAGAGTCGAGCGCGTGAACGGTCAGCTCCAGAATACGGTGATCGAGACCATCCCGCGGGTGTCGCAGTTCTGGAAATACAATCCCGCCGACTATCTGAAACAACCGCTTTACGCACGGCGGTAATGGAAACGTCTTCCGCCTGCCTCGTGCTCGAAGGCGTCTCCCGGCACTTCGGCGGCCTCAAGGCCGTCGACAACGTGAACCTGACGCTTCAGCCTGGCGAGCGTCATGCGCTCATCGGGCCGAACGGCGCGGGCAAAACGACGCTGTTCAATGTCATCAGCGGCGAGCTTCGGGCGGATGCGGGAACAATCACCCTGAACGGGGCGGACGTCACCCGTCTGGCGGCGCATCAGCGGGCGGCGCGAGGTATCGCCAGAACATTTCAGATCACGAAGCTCTTCCCGAACCTCACCGTCATCGAGAACATGCTGGTCGCCTGTGAAGCCCTGGACCGGCGAAGGTTCACGATGCATCGCCCGCTCTCGTCGTGCGCCGATCTGGTCGAACGCGCGACGAACCTGCTCGACGAATATCGCCTGTCCCCGTTCCGGCGGGAGCTCGCGCGCAATCTGTCCTACGGCGATCAACGAAAACTCGAAGTGGCGCTGTCCATGGCCGGCCGGCCGCGCGTGCTGCTGTTGGATGAACCGATGGCCGGCCTCTCGTCCGGCGAGCGCGACGTCATGCAGGCGCTCCTCCGGCAACTGGATCCGTCGATCGCCGTGCTGCTCATCGAGCACGACATCGACGTCGCGTTCGGCTTCGCGGAGAGAATCACCGTCCTGTATCAGGGTCGGGTCCTGACGGAGGGACCGAAAGAGATGGTCAGCGCGAACCGCAGCGTGCAGGAGAGCTATCTGGGACTCCTGGTCGAGTGAGGTCGCGTAGGTCTGGCAGGTCGGGTGGGTCGACACCGGGAGCGCGAAGGCTTCAGCCGAGCGAGGCGTCGACGGAATCGCAATTTGGAATTGTGAATCTGGAATTTGGAATGCGTGTTCGAGTTTCAGTTGTAGCGCGTTGAGAGTTGAGAGTTGAGACTTGAAGAGTTGCAATGCTGAACGTCCTCGACCTCCACACCTATTACGGCGACAGCCACGTGCTGCAGGGCGTGACCATGCACGTGGACTCGGGAAGGGTGACGGCGGTCCTCGGCCGGAACGGCGTGGGGAAGACGACGCTGTGCCGATCGCTCGTCGGGCTGACGCCCGCCCGTGCCGGGCGGATCGTGTTCAACGATACCGAGATCACGCGTCTGCCGCCCCATCAAATCTGCGGGTTGCGCATCAGCCTGGTTCCGCAGGGCCGTCGAATTTTCCGGTCGCTTACCGTGGAGGAGCATCTGGCGATTGCGGGGCGGACGCGTGGGTCCCTCGCCGGCGTGTCCGAGAAACGGGAACACCGTCCTGGCTGGGACGTTCGGAAGGTGTACGACGTGTTCCCGCGCCTGTCGGAACGGAGGGGTCATCGTGGGGATGAGCTGAGCGGCGGGGAGCAGCAGATGCTGGCGATTGCGCGTGCGCTCGTCGCCAATCCCGTCCTGCTCGTGATGGACGAGCCCACCGAAGGCCTGGCGCCGATGCTTGTCGCGGAGGTGGGGAAGCTGATTCGCCGGCTGAAGGACGAAGGCACGTCGATTCTGCTGGTCGAACAGAACGCCTCATTTGCAGTCAAGACCGCCGATTACGTGCACGTGATGAGCAAGGGAAGGATTGTCCATTCGTCGGAGCCGGCGGCGCTCTGGGCGAACGGGGACATCCGGACGCAGTTCCTCGGCGTGCCCCGCGTTGATCCTCCCGTCGCGCGCGACTAGACTACGGTGGTACCCGATGCGATTTCTGCTGGCGCTCTTGCCGGCGCTCCTGGCGATCCAGGCTGCCGAGACCTATGACGTTGTGCTGAACAACGGCCGCGTGCTCGATCCGGAGTCGCGGTTCGACGGCGTCCGCAGCGTCGGCATCGCCGGTCGCAAGATCGCCGCGCTGTCGGCCGCGCCTCTGCGCGGCCGCGTCGAAGTGGACGCGACGGGCCTCGTCGTGACGCCCGGGTTCATCGACCTGCACTCGCACGGCCAGACGCCGGAAAACTACCGCTACAAAGCAATGGACGGCGTGACGACGGCGCTCGAGCTCGAGGTCGGGGTCTCGCCGGTCGACGAATGGTATGCCTCGCGCGAGGGCAGGTCGCTCATCAACTTCGGCGCCAGCTCCGGCCACATCCCGGCGCGCATGGCCGTGATGAAAGACACCGGAGGCCTGCTGCCGCGAGACGGGGCGATGAACCGGCCTTCGACGCCGGAGGAACAGAAAGCGATCGAGGCAGCCGTTCAACAGGGACTGGAGCAGGGCGCGCTCGGCATGGGCATGGGGATCGCTTACACGCCCACTGCCACTCCGGACGAGATCCTCAACCTGTTCTACCTGGCCGCACGATTCAAACGCCCGGTATTCGTGCACATGCGCGGGGGCAATGTCGTCGCTTCATTGCAGGAGGTGATCACGAATGCCGCGGTGTCCGGCGCGCCGCTCCACGTGGTGCACATCAACAGCGCCGCCACGGCCAAGACGCCCCTTGCCCTGCGGATGATTGAGGGTGCTCGCGCTCGCGGTCTGGATGTCACAACCGAGGCTTATCCATACACCGCGTCGATGACGGAAATTGCGTCGGCGGCCTACGACGGGTGGGAACGACGAGAACCTGACGCCTTTTCCAGCCTGCTGTGGCCGGCGACCGGCGAACGGCTCACACGCGAGTCTTTTGAGCGCTATCGCAGGCAGGGTGGCTTCGTCATTCAGTTCGGCAACACCGACGAGATGGTGCGAGCTGCCGTCTCGCATCCCCTGGTCATGATCGCCAGCGATGGTATCCTCGAGAACGGCAAGGGCCACCCGCGTGCTGCCGGAACCTTCGGGCGAGTGCTCGGTCGGTACGTCCGCGAGCAGAAAGCACTCGGCCTGATGGATGCCGTGCGCAAGTCGTCCCTGATGCCGGCCCAGCGCCTGGAATCGATGTCCGCGCAGATGCGCGAGAAAGGGCGAATCAAGGTTGGCGCCGACGCCGACATCTCGGTCTTCGACGCCGCAGGTGTCATCGACAAAGCGACGTTTGAAAACGCGGCACAGTATTCCGAAGGCTTTCGGTACGTCCTGGTCGCCGGAACGTTCGTCGTTCGCGACGGCAAGGTGCAGGAAGGCCTTTCACCAGGGAAGGGGATTCGCGCTCAATGAAGTCGAGATTCGCTGCCTGGTCGCTCGGCGCCGCTTGTCTGGCGATCTGTGGATGCGGCAAGCCGCCGGCAGGGGGTGCGAAGGATGCCTACTCTGGATGGACGCCAGCCGTCCAACCGGTATCGTCTCCGGCGAGCGGCACCACCACGGCACCTCAGCTGACGAATCGCGGCGACCGGGCCATCCTGAGCTGGCTCGAGACGGCGGATGCGCGCACCATTTTGAAATTCGCCGAGCGGACTCCATCTGGATGGTCCGAGCCCCGCGTCGTGGCGTCGGGATCGGACTTCGTCACGAATGCCGCGGACGTGCCCTCCGTTCGCGCGCTGGCTGACGGCACGCTCGCCG
The DNA here is from genome assembly GCA_003222535.1 of Acidobacteriota bacterium. Lineage (GTDB taxonomy): Bacteria > Acidobacteriota > Vicinamibacteria > Vicinamibacterales > CAVVIG01 > QHWJ01. Next base: position 24,776 of record QHWJ01000372.1, read on the forward strand.
CGCACTGGAACCGGCAGTATGGCGACGACCCCGAGGCGTACGCGTTGCTGCTGTCGTGGTCGAAGGATGGCGGGAGCACCTGGTCGCAGCCGGCGACGCCGCATCACGACTCGACCAAAACACAGCACGGTTTCGGTTCGTTGTTCCAGGTGCCGGGTTCCGGGCTCGGAGTGATATGGCTGGACGGACGGGCGACGGACCCGGGCGCGCCGGATGGCGCGAACGGAAGCATGGGTCTGTGGGCGGCGGTCTACGGCGCGGATGGCCGGGAGGTCAGCGAGGCGCCGATCGATACGCGCGTCTGTGAGTGCTGCCAGACGTCGGTCGCCGAGACCGCGGAAGGCGTGATCGCCGCGTACCGCGACCGAAGCGCCGGGGAAGTGCGGGACATCTACGTGACGCGTCTGGTCGACGGCGGCTGGAGCGCACCCGCCATGGTGCACAACGACGGCTGGAAGATCACTGGATGTCCTGTCAACGGCCCGGCGGTGGATGCCAGAGGTCGTCATGTGGCTGTTGCCTGGTTCACGGCCGGCGCCAGCGACGGCGAAGCGTTCATCGCCTTCTCGGACGATGCGGGCCGCACGTTCTCGCGACCCATTCGTGTGGACGAGGGGGCGTGCCGTGGACACCTCGATGTCGAGCTGCTGGCCGACGGTTCCGCGGCGGTTTCATGGACCGAGTCGACCGAAGGGCATTCCCAGGTGAAAGTGCGCAGGGTCGAACAGAATGGCGCGCGCTCGCCGGCCGCCAGCGTCGCTCGCGTATCGGGTACAGAGTATCCGAGGCTCGCGCACGGCCAGGGTGAGCTGCTGTTCACCTGGTCCGAGATCGAAAACGGTCACTCGCGCGTCCGCACCGCCAGAGCTTCTCTCCCAAAGTAGGGCACCGCTTGAGCGGTGCCTGCCGAGGTATATTTGTCTCTTCGTGCGATCAACGAGGGGACACAACATGAGACCGGGATCGCGAGCGATCCTTTGTGCATCGGCAACAACCGTCGTATGGCTCGTGTGCGCGGCCCTGGCAGGCGGCCAGGCCGCGTCCGCGGAGAAACCGTTGATGGCGGAGAACGTCTTCAAGAACGTCCAGGCGCTCAAGGGCATTCCCGCGGACGAATTCATGGGGACGATGAGCGCGTTTTCAGCCGCGCTTGGCGAGTCCTGCGAGACGTGTCACGACGGGTCGGGTGGCTGGGCCACCTATGCCCTCGATACCATTCCGAAAAAGCGGACGGCGCGACGAATGGTGGCGATGATGGCCGCGATCAATCAGGCGAACTTCGGAGGACGGCAGGTCGTGACCTGCTTCACGTGCCATCGGGGATCCGATCGTCCCCGGGTCACGCCGAGTCTGGCCGACGTCTACGGAGAGGCGCCTCCGGAAGGGCCGGACGAAGTTGTCCGGCCCTCGCCCGGCGCGCCTTCCGCCGAACAGGTTCTCGACAAGTATGTTCAGGCGATCGGCGGGACGTCGAAGCTGGCCAGCCTCACCAGTTTCGTCGCCAGGGGAAACAGCGGCGGATACGGGCCGGAGGGGGACAAGCGTCCCGTCGAAATCTTTGCCAAAGCTCCAGGTCAGCGAACCACGGTCATCCATACGCTCGATGGCGACAGCATCAGGACCTTCGACGGCCGCGCCGGTTGGATCGCGGCGCCACACAGACCGATCCCCGTGCTCGGGCTGACCGGCGGTGAACTGGACGGCGCCAGGCTGGACGCGGAGCTGTCCTTTCCAGCGCAGATCAAACAGGCGTTCGGCGGATGGCGCGCCGGCGCCGTGACGACGATCAATGATCGCCCGGCCCAGGTTCTTCAGGGGACCAGTCCCGGCGGAACTCTCGCCTCGCTCTATTTCGATCGCGAGTCGGGGCTGCTGGTGCGGTTGGTGCGTTTTGCCCCATCGAAGGTCGGCCGCCTGCCCACGCAGATCGACTATGCGGACTACCGGGAGGTCGCCGGCGTGAAGCTGCCGTTTCGCTGGACCGTCACCTGGCTGTCCGGCGTGGACACTTTCGAGTTGAGCGAGGTGCGGCCCAATGTCCCGATCGACGCGGCGAGGTTCGCGAAGCCTTCACCTTGACAACTCTCAAGTTTCAACTCTCAAGTCTCAACGCTCAGTCTGAAAGCTGAAGTCTCAGAGTTGAGCCTTGAGAGTTGAGAGTTGAGAGTTGTTACCCGATCGTGAGCAGTATCTTGCCCGCCGTTTTTCGGCTCTCGAGCGCGCGGTGCGCTTCGGCGGCGGCGCCCAGCGGGAATGTCGAGTCGATGCGCAGCTTCAGCGCGCCCGAGGCCACGGCGTTCAACACGTCACCCGCGCGCCACAGCAATTCGTCGCGTGTCAGGACGTAGTGGGCCAGGCTCGGTCTCGTCAGAAAGAGCGATCCCTTCGCGAGCACGGCGGCATCGACCGGCGCCACCTGCCCGCTCGACATGCCGAAGAGCGCGAGCATTCCTCTGGGACGCAGACTCTCCAGACTCTTGGCGAACGTCGTCTTTCCGACCGAGTCGTACACCACATCGACGCCGCGGCCGCCGGTCAACTGCCTGACCTGGGCCGCAAAGTCCTGCTCGGTATAAATGATGGCCGTGTCCACGCCGTGGTCGCGTGCAATCCGCGCCTTCTCCGCGGTGGACACGGTGCCGAACACCCGGGCGCCGCGCATCCGCGCCATTTGGACGACGAGTCCGCCGGCGCCGCCAGCCGCCGCATGAACGAGACACGCGTCGCCCGATTTCAACGGAAAGGTGGAGTGCGTGAGGTAGTGGGCGGTCATGCCCTGGAGCATTGCCGCTGCAGCCGCCTGAAAATCAATGCCGGGCGGAAGCTTCACGAGCTTGTCTGCTGGAACGACGGCGTATTCGGCGTAGGACCCGCGCACCATGACGTACGCCACGCGGTCACCCGGTACGACGTCGACGACATCCGTGCCCACGGCTTCGACCGTCCCGGCGCCCTCGCTGCCGAGCATGATCGGCCGGTCCACCTTGTACGCGCCGGAGCGGTGGTAGACGTCGATGAAGTTCACGCCGCTCACCGCGAGCCGAACGAGCGCCTGGCCGGGTCCAGGCGCGGGGGTTGGAACGTCGACCAGCTCCATCCTGTCGGGGTCTCCGGGCTCTCTGGCTTGTATGACTTTCATGATCGCAGCCTGCCCGCACAACGTTGGCCATCTCTCATCACGTCGTTCCCTTTCGTTGGTCGGCACACCGTCCACGTGTCATCGGACCTGGTCAAAGCGCTGCTCCGGTTCGCCGCTGCCGCTCGCCTGGATCGCGTACAACTCGGCGTACACACCGCCCTTCGCGAGCAACGCCTCGTGGGTTCCGCGTTCGACGATTTCCGCGTCTTGAATGACGAAGATGACGTCGGCGTTCCGAATCGTGCTGAGATGGTGCGCGACGACGATGGACGTCCGACCTTTCATCAGGCGTTCCAGAGCCTGCGTCACCAGCTGCTCCGACGCGGCATCCAGTCCCGACGTCGGCTCGTCGAGAATCAGGATCGGCGTGTTGCGCACGATCGCCCTGGCGATCGCGATCCGCCGGCGCTGACCGCCGGACAGGGTCACGCCGCGCTCGCCCACCATCGTGGCGTAGCTCTCGGGCATGTTCACGATGAAGTCATGCGCGTTCGCCAGTTCGGCGGCGTGCACGGTGTCCTCGATCGGCGCGTCGGGTTTGCCGTAGGCGATGTTCTCCCAGACGGTCCCGCGGAACAGCAGCGTGTCCTGCAGCACGAAGCTCACCTGGTCGCGCAGCGACTTCAGCGTGAAGCCGCGAACGTCCAGACCGTCGATCTTCACGTGTCCCGACTGGGGGTCGAAGAAGCGCGGGATGAGACCGGCGATTGTCGTCTTGCCTGTGCCGGACGGCCCGACGATCGCCGCGACCTGGCCCGGCTCGATCCGCGCGCTGACGTCTTTCAGTATCTCCGTGACGCCGTCGTAGCTGAACGTGACATGGTCGAATTCGATCAGACCAGTGAAGGCAGGGGCCTTCCGCGCGCCAGGCAGGTCCCTGACGCGGCTTTCCATCTCCAGGAGCTCCTGGATGCGTTCGAAGCTGACGGCCGCCCTCGAGACGGTATTGGTCATCTTCGAGAGATCGCGCATCGGCTTGTACGTCTTGCCCAGGTAGAGGAGAAAGACGAGTAGCACGCCCGTCGTGAGCTGGCCGGCGATGACAAGGCGCGCGCCGTATCCAAGCACCATGCAGGTGCCGGCCGCGACGATGATGTCGACAAACGGCGAGAGCTTCGCTTTCATGCTGCGCGCCTGCAGCCCGGCCTGGACGTTCTGCCGGCTCTCCCACTCGAACCGCCGATCTTCGTAGTCTTCCCGTGCAAACGCCTGCACGACCTGGATCGAGGTCAGCACCTCTGCCACGCCGGACAGCAGCTCGCTTTCCCTCCTCTTGACATTGCGGGAGGCCCTCTTGATCCGCTTCGTGTAGAAGTAGACAAAAAGGAACAAGACCGGGGCGACCGACAACGCGATCAGGGTGAAGCGCCAGTTGATATAGAACATGACGCCGATCATCCCGGCGAGCGTCAGAAGGTTGATGACGATGCCGAGCAGCGCCGAGGTGATGAAATCCTGGATGGCGTCGATGTCACTGGTGACGCGCATGAGCAGATCGCCCGTGCGCGCTTCGCCATGTTCCGCGAGCGAGAGCCGTTGAATCCGCTGGTACGTCATCCGCCGCAGGTCGTGTGCGACCCATTGCGCGGCGCTGGTCGTCAGGTATTTTTCGGTGTACGAGCTGACCGCGCCGACGACGGCGATCAGCAGGACGGCCGCCAGCGCGAAGTACAGGATCGCGAACGTGTCTTGCCCGAAAAACTGGAAGACGAACGCCGCCCACCGTCCTGACAGTCTTTTCGACTGCAGGAGATTGTCGACGACAATCTTGATGGGCCACGGCTCGAGGATGTCGGCGCCGGTTTCACCAAGGACGGCGAGCAGCGCAAGCGCCAGGCCCTTCCAGTGAGGGCGTATGAGCTGGCCGACCAGCAGGACGCCCGAGCGCTTCGAAGGGGGTCGAGGCGAAACCTGTGGCATTCAATCGGTCCAGAGCCGGAGAAGAGGCAGGGTTGTGGCCTCGAAAGGCTCGGCACAAACCTCATCCTCGTCGGCGTGGACCGACACGATCATCCACTGCCGCCGCTCGAGTCGTAGGACCTCGAGGATTCGCTGAATCGGATCCAATAGCCAGACGTGCGCGATGCCTTCACGCGCGTACACAGCCAGCTTGCGCTGTCGGTCGAGCCGCGCCGTGCCGGAGGACAACACTTCGCATACCCAATCAGGTGCGAGGGCGAAGTAAGCCGTTTCAGGGACGGCAGGCATTCGTTCGCGGCGCCAACCAGCGAGATCTGGCACGAGCACGTCGTCGCCGAGGTGAAGCTCGGGCTCGAAAAGAATCCACCAGCCGCCAGGGCCGCCGCGGCCGCTGTGATACGGCGGGACGAGCTCGCCGCCCAGCACGGAGGCAGCGACCGCGTGCCGGGGACCGGGGCGCGGGGACACGATCAGCTCGCCGCCGATGATCTCGCCGACGACGTGCTCAGGCAGGGCGAGCAGGTCCTGGTAGGTTGCAGGCCGCGCGTCGGATCGAGCCTGGGTCATACGGGGCAGAATAGCACTTCCACGCTCGGAGCCGCGCCGCGTTGTCGACATCGACGTCGCGCTTCGTGACAAACCGTGTCGGGCGAGTTCGGCCTCCGACCGACGTAGGGCGCAGCTTCAGCCTCGACGGCACGTAGGGCGCGGCTTCAGCCGTGCCAGCACGAAGGCTGGATTCAGCCTTTCAAGTCCTCCGCAATGGCGGCGAACTGTTCCAGGGCGGCTTCAAGATCGGCTGTGACTTCGTGTCTTCGTGTTTTCGTGGTTGCATTTGCTGTTGTTCTTCACCGCCGCGAGTTGAAGAGGATCAGCGTGCCGTGGGCGCCATCAGCGTGAACTTCTGCACCCGCTTTCCTTCGTAGGTTTCGGTAATGTAGAGATTGCCCTTCGAATCGACGGCGAGGTTGTGCGCCCCGTAGAATTGACCGGCCCAGTGCCCTGCGCCGCCGAACGTGCCGACGACCTCCAGCGATTTTCGCTCCAGGACGTACACCTGCTGGTTCGTCCCGTCGGGCACGATCAGAAACGTCTGCTCCGGATCCGGTGAAAATCCGACGTCCCACACCGAGCCGCTCCCGAAGGTGTCCTTCGCGATGAACTTCTCCCGCACGAACGTTCCATCCTTGTGAAACACCTGAAGCCGGTCGTTCGTGCGATCGCAGACGTAGACCAGGCCGTCGTTCGCGATCCGGACGGCATGCACGATGCGGAACTGCGGCGGCGGGGGACCGTTGGGATCGTATTGGCTTGGTTTGTTCTCGTTCTGCACGGCGCCGCTGAACGGGCTCGGCAGCCGCTCGCCGGACTGCTGGAAATACGAGTCGTCCGGTTTCTTGCCGTACGCGCCCCAGTGGCGCTTGTACGCGCCCGTCTCGGTGTCGAACACGATGACGCGGTGGTTCACGTAGCCATCGGCCACGTACAGCTCGTTGGCCGCGCGGTCGACGACCATGTTCGCCGCGCCCCCGAGATTGCGCGTGTCGTTGCTGCCCCCGTTCTTCCCCTGATGGCCGATCTGCATCAGGAACCGGCCCTGACGCGTGAATTTCAGGATCTGCGCGTCCTTGTCGCCGCCGCCTCCGAGCCACACGTTGTCGCGATCGTCGACATGAATGCCGTGCTCGAGCTGAGGCCATTCGTACCCGGCGCCCGGCCCGCCCCAGGACGACACGAGATGGCCCTCCTGATCGAATTCGAGCACCGGCGGAGCGGCGCGCCAGAAGGAACGCGTTTCGTTGGGCTGCAGCGTCGACGGGCGATGCGTGATCCAGACGTGGTCGCTCGCGTCGACGGCCACGCCCGCGATGGCGCCGACCAGCCAGTGATTCGGCAGCGGCTTGGGCCACATCGGATCGACCTGGTAGGTTGGGATTGGCCGAGCGGTCGGTTGCAGAGTCATGGCGAGCACGATGGAAACGAGTAGACGGTGCATGGTCCCAACCCTCCCTGACGGTAGTGAAACAACAAGACGTGGGCTGTTCTTCTCCGTTGCTGCGTTTCTCCGTGCGATCCCGTTCGGCTGCGTGACCTCCGTTGACTGGCTACGTTTATCCGCGGCTGACGAGAATCGGAGCCGTCAGCTCGCTGAGCGGCGTCCGCTGCCGGCCCTGCGCGTCGAAGTTGGCCGGATCGAGCCAGCGCCGGAATGCCTGATCCAGCAACGGCCATTCGCGGTCGATCGCGGCGTACCATGCGGTGTCGCGGTTGCGTCCCTTGTCGACGCGCGCCTGACGGAACACGCCTTCGTACGACAATCCCAGACGCTGTGCAGCCGCGCGCGACGCCGCGTTCAGCGCGTTGCACTTCCACTCGTACCGTCGATACCCGAGCCCGAAGGCGCGGCGCATCATCAGGTACATGGCCTCGGTCGCCGCGACCGTGCGCTGCAGCCGTGGCGAGTAATTGATGTGGCCGACCTCGATCGAGCCGGCCGCCGGATCGATCCGCAGATAACTCGCGACGCCGACCGCCTGCCCCGTCGCGCGATCCACGATCGCGTGGAACTGCGGGTCGTCCTTGCCGGCGACGTTCCTCACCCAGTCGACATAGTCGTCGAGCCGCGCGAACGGCCCGTACGGGAGGTAGGTCCAGTTGCGGTGATCGGTGTCGAGCAGGTTGGCGCTGTGGAGACCGGAACAGTGGCGCGCGGCATCGAGCGGTTCGAGGCGGCACGTCCGGCCGTCCATCGCCTCGCGCGGTGGAGGCGCCGGCGGCGTCCAGCCGTCTACGCGGAACCCGATCGTCTGCCCGAGCGCGTTCACGTCATGCGACATGGCTTACTTCGACTTCGCCTTCGGGTCGGGTGTGTCCGTGCGGACTTCGGCGGGGGACGCTGTGCCGTCCGACACCAGCCGCACGGTCGAACCGAGGGACGGCGCGAGCAGCCCCGTCTTCGCGTACAGGAGCAGCTTGTCGCGCGTGTCCGAGATATCCAGATTCCTCATCGTCAACTGACCGATGCGGTCCTGCGGCGAGAACACGCTCTCGCCCTTTTCCATCGTGAGCCGCTCCGGCCTGTAGGTGAGGTTCGGGCTGGACGTGTCGAGAATGGAGTAGTCGTTGCCGCGGCGGAGCTCCACGGTGACCTCGCCGGTGATCACGCGGGCCACCCAGCGCTGCGCCGTCTCGCGCAGCATCAGCGACTGCGGGTCGAACCAGCGGCCCTGGTACAGCAGCCGGCCGAGACGACGGCCGTTGTCGCGGTACTGCTCGATGGTGTCTTCGTTGTGGATGCCGGTGACGAGGCGCTCGTACCCGATGAACAGCAACGCCATGCCGGGCGCTTCGTAAATCCCGCGGCTCTTGGCCTCGATGATCCGGTTTTCGATCTGGTCGGACATGCCGAGACCGTGGCGTCCGCCGATCGCGTTGGCTTCCAGCATGAGCAGGACCTGGTCGCTGAACGACCTGCCGTTCAAGGCGACGGGCCGTCCTTCCTCGAAGCGCATCGTGATCGTTTCGGACGTCACCGCGACGTCCTCGCGCCACGACGCGACGCCCATGATCGGCTGGACGATCGGGATGCCCGTGTTCAGGCGCTCCAGATCTTTCGCTTCGTGCGTGGCGCCCAGGATGTTCGAATCGGTGGAGTACGCCTTTTCCGAGCTCATGCGGTACGCGAAGCCGGCTCTGTTCATGTACTCCGACATCTCCTTGCGGCCGCCGAGCTCGTCGATGAACCGCTGATCGAGCCACGGCTTGTAGATGCGGAGGTTCGGGTTCGCGAGCAGACCGTACCGGTAGAAGCGCTCGATGTCGTTGCCTTTGAACGTGCTGCCGTCGCCCCAGATGTGGACCTCGTCCTCCTTCATCGCCATGACCAGCATCGTACCGGTGACGGCGCGGCCGAGCGGTGTGGTGTTGAAGTACGGCACACCCGCGGTTGAAATGTGGAATGCGCCGCACTGCAGCGCGGCGAGGCCTTCGGCCACGAGCTGGGCGCGGCAGTCGACGAGCCGCGCCTGCTCCGCGCCGTACTGCAGGGCGCGGCGCGGGATCTCGTCGTAGTCCGGCTCGTCGGGCTGCCCCAGATTCGCCGTGTAGGCGTACGGAATCGCGCCCTGGTGCCGCATCCAGTGCAGCGCGGCGCTGGTATCGAGACCGCCGGAAAACGCGATGCCGACCTTCTGGCCGGTAGGAAGGCTCTGGAGAATGTTCGGCAAGCGCCGCCCCCAGGCTACTTCTTGATCTCGTCGTAGATGGCCTGAACCGCCGCCTTGACGCGCTCCGTTTTGTAGCCGGGATACTTGTCCACCTTGAACGCCGCGGATGCTTCGTCGACGCTCTTGCCGGCCGCCATCGCCGCCCGCGTCTCTGCCAGGAGGTCGGCGGTGAACCGCTGGAACTCCTGCAGATCCTTCGGTGCCATCATGGGGCTGTGGCCTGGAATGACCGTGTCGACGTTCTTGATGTTTGCGATCGCCTTGGAGAGCGTCTGCGGCAGCGCCACGCAGCTGCCGCCGTTGGACCGATCGCAGAACGGCGCGTCTTTCCAGGCGAACATGTCGCCGGTGTGGAGCACCTTGAGGTCCGGGAAGACGACAAACGTGTCGCCGCTGGTGTGGCCGGCGCCGAAGTAATAGAGATCGATCCGCTCCTTGCCGCTGCCGAGCGTCAGCTTGTCCTTGTACGTCTTCTTGGGCAGGAACTTCGCGTTGTCGCCTTTGAAGGCGTCCATCTTCTCCATGTTGGTCTTCGTGTTCTCCTGCGCGACGATCTCGACCGTCGTGCCGAAGAAGCCGTCGTTGCCGGTGTGATCCCCGTGCGTGTGGGTGTTGATGATCCTCGTCACCGGCTTGGTGGTGACGCTCTTCACCTTGTCGAGGACCGCCTGGCCCCAGCCGGCGAGCTTCGTGTCCACGAGCGTGACGCCGCCGTCGGTGATGAACACGGCGACGTTGCCGCCGCTGAACGTGGCGGGATTCCCGGGAGTGGAGCTCGTGAGGACATACAGGTTGTCTTTGAGCTTCACGATGTCGATGACGCGCGGCCCCTGCGGCTGCGCCGCCGGCGCCAGGGACCCAGGCAAATCGGTCCGCGCCGCCGCGGCCATCGAGAGCGAGCCGACCAACAGGAGCACGCCAAGCAGAACGCTTCGTTTCATGTCGAGCCCTCCAGAAAGGAAGACTCTACCCTATCTGCACGACAATCGGCTCGACCTGCGACGGTCGCGCTCGAGACGATCCCGCGATGGATCGAAAAGCTCGAAGCGCGGGACTGCGGAGTGCTATTGTGACGCGACGGTTTCAAAACCTACACGCTTTGAAACGGTGTCGCGTGAGGAGAGATGCCATGGCTGACATGAACCGGCGCGAGTTCGGCCGTTCGGGAATCGCGGGGTTGGCGGGGATCGCGTTCGGCCGCGACCCTGAAAGGTTCGGCGACGCTGAGAGATCCGGCGACCCTGAAAGATCCGGCGACCCTGAAAGGGTCGCCCTACATGCGCAATCGATCGACGGCCGGGCGTATCGCTACGTCCACCTCGACGTGTTCACCGATCGCCGGCTGCAGGGCAATCAGCTGTTTGTGTTCGTCCAGCCGGGTGGCCTCGACACCGATGCGATGCAGACGATGACGCGCGAGTCGAACCTCTCCGAGAATACGTTCGTGTTTCCGCCCGAGCAGCCGGGCACCGACCACCGCGTCCGCATCTTCACGCGAACCGCCGAGACCCCTTTTGCGGGCCATCCGACGATCGGCACCGCCTTCGCCCTCGCGCATACCGGCGTCCTCAAGCCGGGCCTCTCGCATACCACGTTCGGCCTCGGCGTCGGGCCGACCAATGTCGATCTGGAATGGAAGGACGGCCGGCTCGCCTTTGCGTGGATGACGCAGCTGAAACCCACGTTCGGCAAAGCGATCGCCGACAGCCGTGCGTTGGCGGCCGCGATCGGCGTCGAGGCGCTCGATCCCCGCGCGCCGGCGCAGGAAGTCAACTGCGGCTCGAACTTCTTCATCGTCCCGCTCACGACGCGCAAGGCCGTGGACGCGGCGGTGATCGATCGCGCGAAGCTCGATGCGGTGTTCAGCGCCGCCGGCGTTCAGCGGCGCGGGATATACATCTTCAGCACCGAACGCGGGCAGGACGATGCAACGGCGTACAGCCGGCTGCTGGGCACCGGGGGCACTGAAGATCCGGGGACCGGCTCGGCCGCTGGACCAGCCGGCTGCTTCATGGCGAGGCACGGCTATGTGCCGCCGGAGCGCGCGGGCGCCATCGTGATTCTCCAGGGGGTGCCGGTGCGGCGTCCGAGCCGGATCCACGTCAGG
>QHWJ01000085.1 GCA_003222535.1 Acidobacteriota bacterium
GGATTCTCGCGGAGGATTTCCTCTGCTCGAACCCGGACGGTGCACTGCTGGACAAGCGCCAGTTCCTCGAGCGTACGGCCGGCCCCCGCCCGCTCGCGCGCCTGACGGGAGACGACGTGCGGATCCGCGTCCTGGGAGACATCGCAATCATCCACGCCGCCACCCGCTACACGACGCTCGATGGCCAGGACGGCCGCGGCCGCTACACGGACGTCTGGCAGAAGCGCGGCGGCACCTGGCTCGCGGTCTCGGCGCACGTGACGCGGCTGTGACGAGGCGACCCTGAAACTTGCCGTTACGGTCCGGCTGAGGCCGGACACTACCGAAGTGGCGGGATCGTGATCCCGGTAGTGTCCGGCTTTAGCCGGACCGTTTCCCTTTCCGAGTCGCCGAATCGAAACGCCATGTGATGAAGAGACGCCTCCTCCGTGTTCTCGTGCTTTCGTGCCTGTCCGGCGCGACCGTGCCTGCGCTGCAGCGGGACGATGTGTCGTGGCCGATCAACGGCGGCGTCGACAACATCCGCTACTCCCCGCTCGCGCAGATCAATCGGGACAACGTCTCGACGCTCCAGGTCGCCTGGACCTACGACTCGCACGACGCCTTCAAGGGCTCCGAGATGCAGAGCAACCCGATCGTCGTCGACGGCGTGCTCTATGCCACGACGCCGACGTTGAAGGTGATCGCGGTCGACGCGGAGACCGGACGCGAGATCTGGAAGTTCGACCCGAGCGGCGGTGCGCCGCCCGGAGCCAGGTTCCGGCATCGGGGCGTCACGGTGCACGGGGACCGCGTGTTCGTGAGCTACCGGAGCTTTCTCTGGGCGCTCGACAAGCGGACGGGCGCGCCGATCGCCTCGTTCGGCGCCGGCGGCCGCATCGACCTGCGCGAGGGGCTCGACCAGCCGGCGGACACGTTGAGCGTGAGCGCCAGCACGCCCGGCGTCGTCTTCGAAGATCTGCTGATCATGGGCAGCTCGGTGCCGGAGACGCTTCCCGGATCTCCCGGCCACATCCGCGCCTTCGACGTGAACAGCGGCAAGCTGCGCTGGATCTTCCACACGATTCCGAAGCCGGGTGAATTCGGCTACGACACGTGGTCGAAGGACGCCTACAAACTGTCTGGCGGCGCGAACGCGTGGGCCGGCGTGACCGTCGACCAGAAGCTCGGCATCGTCTTCGCCGCGACGGGTTCGGCCTCGTTCGATTTCTACGGCGTCACGCGGCACGGGGACAATCTCTTCGCCGACTGCGTGCTCGCGCTCGACGCGCGGACGGGCCGCCGCATCTGGCATTTCCAGGGCATCAGGCACGACGTGTGGGACTACGACTTCCCGGCGTCGCCGAACCTCGTCACCGTCACGCGCAGCGGCCGCAAAGTGGATGCGGTCGCGCAGGTCACGAAGTACGGCTATGTCTACCTGCTCGATCGGCGTACCGGCACGCCGCTGTTCCCCATCGGATCGCGGAAGGTCCCCCCGTCGACCATTGACGGAGAGCTGCTGTCGGAGCGACAGCCGTACCCGGTGAAGCCGCCGCCGTTCACGCGCCAGGGGCTCACCGAAGACATGCTCACCACGCGCACGCCGGAGGCCCACGCGGCGGTGCTGGCGCGTTTCAGGAAGTACTCGAAGGGATTCCTCGCGCCGCCCTCGTTCGAGGGCACCATCATCTTTCCCGGCGTCGACGGCGGCGCCGAATGGGGCGGCGCGGCCTTCGACCCGGACTCGGCGCTGCTCTACGTCAACTCGAACGAGATGCCGTGGATCGTCAAGCTGATCCCGAACGACGACACGTCGCTCTACAACAGCAAGTGCGCGACGTGCCACCGCGAAGACCGGAAGGGATCGCCGGCGGCGCCGCCGCTCGTCGGCATCGGCGACCGGCGCTCGCGCGAGGAGATCGCGGCGCTCATCCGGCAGGGCACGGGCCGCATGCCGGCGTTCCCCGACATGGGCGCGCGCAACATCAACGACGTGGTCGAGTTCCTGGTCACGGGTGTCGACAAGGGCAGGGATCCGCGGCTGACGAGCGACCCGAGCTGGCTCAAGTACCGCAGCGACGGCGAGAGCATCTTTCTCGATCCCGACGGCTACCCGGCCATCACGCCGCCCTGGGGGACGCTCAACGCGATCGATCTCAACGCCGGCACGATCCGCTGGAAGATCCCGTTCGGCGAGTATCCGGAGCTGGCCGCGAAAGGGCTGGCCAACACCGGCAGCGACAACTACGGTGGTCCGATCGTCACCGCGGGCGGCGTGCTGTTCATCGGCGCGACGAGCTTCGACCGGAAGTTTCACGCGTTCGACAAGCTCACCGGCAAGCTGCTCTGGGACACCACGCTGCCGGCCGCGGGGAACGCGACCCCGTCCACCTACACCCTCAATGGCCGCCAGTACGTCGTGATCGTGTGCGGCGGTGGCAAGAACGGCGCCGCGTCGGGCAGCAGCATCGTCGCGTTCGCCCTGCCGCCTCGTGTGGCCGCGTCGCGAGACAGGCCGCAATCGAATCCACATTCAGCATTCGGCAATCCGCAATGAGCGGCGGCGCCTCGCCAGTCGCCACGTCACCGGCGCGGGCGGCACCGGATGCGGTCGCGTGATCGCCGCCCGCTTCGCACGGGATGGCGCGGCCGTCCTCGTCTCGGATATCGATGAAGCCGGCGGCGAGGAATCCGTCCGGCTGATTGCGGCTGGCGGCGGACGGACCGCGTTCTTCCGCGCCGACGTGCGTGACGAGCGCCAGGTAAAGGATCTGATTGCGTTCGGCGAACGGACGTTCGGCCGCGTCACCGTGCTGGTGAACAACGCGTCGGCGCCGTTCCGTCCGGGTGAACCGCTCGACCATTGGGCCGACACGGTGCAGACGGATCTGCTCGGTGCGATGTTCGCCACGCGGCACGCCATCGATGCGATGCGCCGGGGCGGCGGCGGCGCCATCGTGAACATCGCGTCGATCTCGGCGCTGTGGCACGGGCGCAGGTCCCCAGGCGGCGCCCCGGCGTACGACGTCGCGAAGGCCGGCATGATCCGCCTGACGACCGCGCTGGCCGGGCTGGCCGAGAGCGATGGCATACGAGTGAACTGCCTCGCGCCAGGATGGATCGCGACCCACGGGCCGCGGGAGTATTGGGAATCGCTGACGCCGGCGGAGCGCCTCGAACGTGGCGTCCCGTCGAAGCTGTTGACGACGACACAAGTGGCCGACGCCGTGGTTCGGCTGGCGACCGATGAATCGCTCGCCGGTCGCGTGCTCGCGTGGTGGTCGGAAGACGAGCCGCGCCTCGTGAAATTCGGCGACCGCGGCTACGCGGAGTTCGTCGACTTGCCAACTCGAAGTCTGAAGTTTGAAGTCTGAAGTTCGAAGTCTGGCTCCCTCCCCAACCCCTCCCGAAACTTATGGTCGAGAGTTGTCGTCATGCTTTCCCCGGGACGAATCCCGCGGCGCGCGCCACCCTGACAAGCCGCGACAGCCGTCGCGCCTCCGTTTTTGCCGTGGCGGTGCCGAGCGGCGTAATCGGGTAGTACCGCCGCAAAGGCCATAGACGGGGCGCGGGCTAGAATGGTCCGGTATGGACAGAACTTTTCTTCTGCTGGGAGCCGTGGCGGCGTTTCTGGCAGTGACTCTTGGCGCGTTCGGCGCCCATGGGCTGCGCGGCCGGCTGACGCCGGAAATGCTCGCGGTCTTCCAGACCGGGGTGCAGTACCACTTGTACCACGCGCTCGCTCTCGTCCTCGTGTCGGCGATCATGGGCCGCCTGAGCGGCTGGCTGATTCAGACAGCCGGCTGGTGTTTTGCCGCCGGCATCGTGCTCTTCTCGGGCAGCCTGTACGTGCTCGCCATCAGCGGCGTCACGATCTTCGGCGCGATCACGCCGATCGGCGGCCTCGCGTTTCTGATCGGATGGGCCTGCCTCGCCTTCGCCGCGATCTGATCAACGGGCCACGGAGAGACCGAGACACTGAGGCGCGCCAGCGGTGTTCGGCGAGCGCCGCGAAGCGGCGGCGCAGCCGGACTCGGGACGCCGCGCGAACCGCCGGTGAAGCGGTGTGCGGCTCGCGCGTCGTCCCGATCCGGCTACGTTCATCGGCCTGCAAGGCAGGCCGACCCGCCGAACACCCGCGCGCGCTATTCTCTGCGGGCTTTGCGAGCTCTGCGTTCAAACGGTTTCTCTGTGTCTCTGAGTCTCTGTGGCTTGTTAATCCGTGCGATTATCGGCGGGGCTTGAAGTGATTCGAATCACCGACAACATCGCCATCGACGACCGCGAGATCGACGAGCGGTTCGTTCGGGCGTCGGGGCCCGGCGGCCAGAACGTCAACAAGGTCTCCACTGCCGTCGAGCTGCGCTTCGACGTGAACGCCTCCTCACTGCCCATCGACGTCAGAGATCGGCTCGTCAGGCTCGCCGGCAATCGCATGACGTCCGACGGCGTGCTCCTCATCGACAGCCGCGAGCATCGCACGCAGGGGCAGAACCGCGAGGCCGCACGTGCGCGGCTCGTCGCTTTGCTGCAACACGCCGCCAGGCGGCCCAGGACGCGCCGGCCGACGAAGCCAAAGCGGGCCGCGAAGGAGAAGCGGCTGGAATCGAAGCGGCAGCGGAGCGAAGTGAAGACGCTGCGAGGCCGCGGACGCCACCGGGACGACGGCTGATGAATTAGGAATTTGGAATTTGGAATGCGGCGCGAATTCCAGATTCCAAATTCCTCATTCCAAATTCGAATGCGCGTCGCGCGCAGGGCCGGGAGCCACACGGCGAGCGACGCGACGGCGCTCAAGGCCGCCGGCACCGCGACGAAGACGATCGGATCGCGTGCGGTGACGCCGAACAGCAGGCTCTCGACGAGACGCGCCAGTCCGAACACCGACGCCGTGCCGATCGCGACGCCGGCGGCGGCCAGGCCCATGCCCTGCACGATGACCATGTTGCGGACCTGGTTCAATCCGGCGCCCAGCGCGAGACGGATGCCGATTTCCTGGGTCCGCTGCTCCACCGAGTACGACATCAGCCCGTACACGCCGATCGCCGCCAGCAGCAGCGCCGCGAAGCCGAACACCGTGAGCAGCAGCATGTTGAAGTCCGCGCGCGCCGTCGACTGCACCACGACCTCGTCCATCGATCGGATCCGCGCCACGGGCAATCCGCCGGTCGCGTCCCGCAGCGCCATCTGAATCGGCGCGCTGAGGGCGTGCGGGTCCGCGCGCGTACGCACGACCCAGACGAGCGGCACGAGGCGCGCATTCAGCGCGGTGACGCCATCGGCATCTGCGCCTGCGGGATGTACATCGTCGGTTGCGGCTCCTGATCGAGCGCGCCATTGCGCACGTCGCTGACGACGCCGATGATCTGCCTGGGCGGCTCCCGGAACGCCGGCCCCGCTCCCCGGCCGATGGTCAGCTGATCGCTC
>QHWJ01000373.1 GCA_003222535.1 Acidobacteriota bacterium
CGTCGGGGAACGCCGGGATGGTCAACGTCATGGCCGGACCACCGGCAGCCGGTGGAGCACCGCGTTGTGCGCCGCGCTCTTGAGCCGCGATCGGCATCGCGATGAGCGGGATGATCGTCGAAACGAAGAACCATCGCCTTGTCCACATCCTCGTCCTCCTTACCCAATGAATTCAGGAAATCCCGGTCCGAGCCGGAGCTTTGCCTCGCCGTTGGCATTGGGCCGCTTTGCTCAGTCCAGGACCGCGGTCGCTTCAATCTCTATCAGAAAGTCTGGCACTGCCAACGCCGAAACGCCGATCCAGGTACTGGCCGGCGGATTTTCTCGCGAAAAGAATTCTCCTAGCGCGCTCCCCACCGCTTTTGCGCTCTCGGCCTGATAATTGACGATGTAAATCCGCAGAGCCACGACATCTTTCAAGGTGCCGCCCGTCGCCTCGATAGCCGCCTGGACGTTACGCAACGCCTGCCTTGCCTGCTCCAGAAGACTGACTCCCCCAATTATCCTTTTCTGTGCGTCCCATGCCGTTTGCCCCGAGATGAACGCCGTCTTTCTGCCGCTGGCAACCACGATTTGAGAAAACCCATGCGGCACGCTCGGAAAGAGTGTCCGCGGGTTGACGTGTTCCTTTGGCATAATCAAACAGTGGTGCTGACGCGCCAAATCCCAGACGATCGCATCCGCCGCCCAAGTAATCGAATGTGTAGGGAGGCAGGAAAGATGTCGGCCACCGCTTTGCACAACTGCTCCGACAGCGGCTCATCATCGCAGTTTACGGCAGTTGATCTTCCCTTGCAAAGTTCGGTTCGGCCCAAACCGTGATGGTGTCGCAAGTCCGGGTCCGCTCGAAGACACCTGGTGCTCGGCTTGGTCGCCCTGCCGGCACTCGGGGTTTCGTGGTTCGTGTTCGTCGTGTTGGTCGAGAATCCCTGGTCGGCCCAAGGTTCGGCGCTGAGCCGCGGCGCTCACACTGATCCCAGCAGCGCCGACGGCTTCAGCGCCAGGTTAGCCCGCTTTATGGCGACGCTTGGCTCCTCCCAAGGACCGTCTCCTCGATCGCCGTCGCGCAATAATCGACCGGAGCTGGGCGTTGACCTTGGCCGCGGAGTCGAACACCGAAGCGACGTCAGGTTCGAGTACGACCGCGACGACTGGCCGTGTGATGTGAGCCGCAAATCGGTTCGGTTTCGCCTGGGAATAGTCGAATTCGTACTCGCTGCGCATTCCGTTTGCGTCAGGTGGAGGATCTTTTTGGGTTGATCTCTTCATAATCCCTGCGCTCGCGCGCTGTCGCTTGTCTGGCGCCGATGATCCGCGTTCGTCGGCCTCGATCCGTAAAGCTGACGACCAGCAGACGCTGCACGATTGAGTGGCCGATGATCAATTCCCGCTGCTCACTACCCGAATGATCCGGATCGTCGAAGATGTTCGCCAGTAGGTCCGCGAATACGGTCAACGCTTCATCAAAAGCAACACCGTGCTTCTTGAGGTTCTCTGCCGCTTTCTGCGCATCCCACTCAAACTCCGGCGTCATCAGATCGTTCTGAGTTTACCAGCATCGATCCTGTCAACGTGGAAGCGGGCTACCGTTGCGAATGAGCCGGGCGCCGTCGCATTTCAGCGGCGCGTCGGCTCCACTCGCGGGTTAGCCCGCCAGCAACGCGTTGAGCCATTTTCCTACCGGCGGATGCCTATCGATGGCGTACCGGCTCAAGTGCGGCAGCCCCGCTACGCGCATTCCGCCTGCGGTGAATGCCCGGCAGCGCCAACTCCCGTGCCCTGATGGGAACATTGTCTCGCTTGCTGGCGTGAGCTTTGATAACAGAAAGGCGTAAGGTGACACGCCTGAATTGCCAAAGGCAATGATGAGTCTTGGTTGAACGAGCCCGAGTATCAGTTCGTGCACTGGCCAACAGATGGGGGCCAGTTCGGAGTAGTCACTGGTCTCGGCATTGGCACTTCGAGCGAAGATCAGGTTGGCAGCACACATGTCTCGCAGATCCAAGTTCAACATCTCAGCGAGCCGCTGAACCCGGCGCTGCAAATTGCTCTGTCCGGCCGCTCGCCTGATTCCCTGCTCTCGCCAACTCACGTCCAGGTACTCGTTTTCTCGTTTCGAAGGCAGGGCCCGCAGCGCCGAATCAATCGTCTGTTCTTGATGGCGAGGATCGTGTGGATCCCCTCCAGGATTCAGCCCGAGCAGGTACACGGTTCCCGGACGGAGAGTGGCGCAGCTGCTGTACAGGATGTTGCCGCGACGATCGATTATCGGTGTCAGATGCCGCCGAGCGGTCGCTACAAATGTCGAGAGGTTCGTCATCGTTGTAACCGCAGCGCATCGTCGGGCTAACGAATAGTCGACCGTTCCGGATAGTTCAATATTTCAACGAGGTCGGAGTCTAGCGCAGCGCCCGCCACAGTTCAATGACTCGAACTGCCGGCACCATCGGTACTTGCCTCTGCTGGGAGAAGGCGCTTAGCGGAATAGACAGTTCCGAATAGCGCGACGGAACATGCGGGCGTCGCGGCGTAGCCAGATCACCGGAATGACCCATCGCCACCGAAGGGCGTCGGTTTCTGTCGCGCATTCATTTGGCTTCCTTCGACGACCATGGCATCGTCGGCGTCATGTTGGCAATATCACGCTGCGGGAGATGGAAACCCGAATGATACGCACCGCCTGGCAGCCCGTGGTGAAAGTCTGGCGTCGCACGGAGACGGGCGAGGCGCCCCGCCTGCAAGCCGCGACGTACCGTGGGAGAGAGGTCCGGCTGAAGCCGGACACCACGCACCACGGGACATCCGAAGCGGTCGAAGCCTGAGCCGTGTCGTCTACTGCCGCAGCGCGTACACGAACAGCGCGCTGCCCGCCGCGATCGCCACATACTGCCGGCCGGCGACCGCGTACGACATGGGACCGGCGGACACCTGACCTCCCACGCTGCCCGTCCAGAGTTGAGCGCCGGTGCGCGCGTCGAGCGCGAAGAAATGTCCCTCGCGTCCGCCCGCGAAGACGAGATCCGACGCGGTCGTGAGAACGCCGCTGTCGGTCACGTCGGTCATCTTGAACTGCCACTTCAATTCGGCGGTCTTCGGATCGAAGGCCTGGATCGCGCCCCAGCCCTCTTGTGGCGTGCGCGTGTTGATCGCTCCGGGCCCCGTCCGCAGCGCCGGCACCGTCATCGTCGGAAACCGTCCGACGTACTGGTTGCCCTCCTTGTATTCCACCGGCCCCTTGGTGTAGGTCGAGTAGGTGTCCATCCAGCTCGGGATGTAGAAGAGTCCGGTGCGCGGGCTGTACGACGGTGAATACCAGTTCGTGGCGCCCTGGTTGTTCGGATAGACGAGCGTGCCCTCGGGGCTCGCGTTCAGCACCCGCTTTGGCTTCCCCTTCTCGTCGATGCCCTCGGCCCAGTTCACGCGGACGAACGGTTTGCCCTGGAGGAACTGGCCGTTGCTGCGATCCAGCACGTACCAGAAGCCGTTCCGGTTCGCCCACAACATGACTTTGCGCGTGCGCCCCTGCCATGCGAGATCGGCCAGCACCGGCACCTGCGTCGAGTCGTAGTCGAACTCGTCGTGCGGCGTGAATTGATAGTGCCACGCCAGCCTGCCCGTGTCCGGATTGAGCGCGACGACGGAGTCGGTATAGAGGTTGTCGCCGGGGCGCGGGTCCGCGTTCCAATCCGGACCCGGATTGCCCGTGCCGAAGTACATCAGATTCAGCTCCGGATCATAGGAGCCGGTCACCCAGATCGATCCGCCCCCATGCTCCCAGGCATTGCTCGAAGCCGGCCACGTCTCGTGTCCCGGATCGCCCGGCGCGGGAACGGTGTTGAAGCGCCACGCCTCCCTGCCCGTCTTCGCGTCGAACGCGGCGATGAAGCCGCGAATGCCGTACTCGCCGCCGGCGGGGCCCATGATCACTTTGTCCTTCACGATGAGCGGCGCCATCGTGAGGGAATAGCCGAGCTCCGGCTTCGACAGGGCCACGTCCCAGATCGGCTTGCCGTTCTTCGCATCGATCGCGATCAGGTGGCCGTCTATTGTCCCCATGAACAGCGTGTCTCCGAGGATCGCAAGGCCGCGATTGACGCGGCCGCAGCACACGCGCGCTAGCGGAGAAAACGGGGGTGAGTACATCTAGAAGAGCCGCCCCGTGGCGGCGTCGAGCGCCGCGACATGGTTCGGCGCGAGCACCGTGTACATCACGCCGTCCACGACAAGCGGCGTGGCCTCGAACTTTTCCACCGGTTCCGCCGGCCCGCGCGTCTGGAACACCCATTGGAGCTCCAGGTTCTTCACGTTGGCCGGCGTGATCTGGGTGAGCAGCGTGTACCGCTGGCTGAACAGACTGCCCGAGTAGGTGAGCCAGTTCTGCGGCTCCTGGCTCGCGTGAAGAATGCGATCGAAGGACACCTGCGCGTGGACAGAACCGGCGGCGAGCGCCGCGATCACCAGCCCGGTCGCGGCGGAACGACGGATCGTCGTGGATTGCGGACGGCGGATGGCGGTCATGGGCGGAGGCCTTTCAGCGAGACGAGGTAGGCGACCAGGTCATTCATCTCTTCCGCGCTCAGCTTGTCCCGATACGACGGCATCGGGGAGCTCTTGACGAATCGATAGTCGCGCAGAGCCGACCGCGACAGAGACCTCAATCGCTCATGCGAGTCGAGCAGCTGAATTGAGAACGTGTCCTGATTGAGCACGCGTCCGGTGATCGTCTCGCCGTTTTTCGTGACCGCCTCGAGGAACAGATTGCCCGGGCGGACGAGGGCGTTCGGATCGAGCAGCTTCTCGTGCAGCTCCTTGGCCTGCCGGATCGCACCGATGTCGCTCAGATCCGGCGCGACACGCGGGCCGTTGCCGTTGACGCGATGGCAGGCCGCGCAGTCGGCCTTTCCGTCGAAGAGCGCCTTGCCCTTCACGATGTCGCTGCGGGGCACGTCGCCGCCCGCGCCGGCGCGGCCGGAAGCGGGCGCGAGGCTGCGCAGGTACGCGACGATCGTCCCCGCCTGGGTGTCCGAAAAGCTGCTCGGCGGCATCGTCGTGCCCGGGATACCGGTCTGGATGATCCGGATGATCTCCGTGTCGGTCGACCCGCGCCGGAACTGGCCGCGCATGAGATCGATGCCGGGCACCATGTCACCGGTCGGACCATGACATCCCGCGCAGCTCGATTGATAGAGCCGCGAGCCGTTCTCGATGTCGGCCGGTGTGTAACCGTGCTCCTGCGCCAACACCGCCGAAGCGGCCAGAAGCACGCTGGCTCCGTACAGAAGGGAACACGTCGTGAGCCTCCGCATCGTCATGGCAGGTAGTTATACACCGCCGCGAGCGCGCAGCGGGAACAATCAGGCATAAAATGCCGTCAATGGCGGCCGATCTGTCATCGATCACGCGCGCCGTGTCGCGGTGCGTCGCCAGGCGACCGGAAATCCAGGCAGCCTACGTCTTCGGCTCGGTCGCGAGCGGTCGCGCGCGCGCGGACAGCGACGTCGATGTCGCGGTTCTAATCGATCGACGCGTGCCGCCTGGCCGCATCTTGAAGTACCGGTTGAAGCTCATGGCGGATCTGGGGACGGCACTTCATCGTTCCGATGTCGACGTGGTCATCCTGAACGAAGCGTCACCGTTGCTGGCCCATCGAGTGCTGTCGCAGGGGACGCTCGTCTTCGAACGATCGGCGCCGGCGCGGGTACGATTCCAGACGAAGACGGCCAGTCTCTACCTGGATCTCATTCCGATATTCGAAATGCACATTCGGTACCTGAAGAGGAACGTGCGCGAAGGCAGAATCGTTGGTTGATCGATATGTCGTCCAGGCGCGCATCGCGAAGATCCGCGAGTACGTGGCGTTGCTTCGCAAGATCCGCGGCCTGACAGACGAGCGACGCTTCGTCAAGGATCCGCTCGTCTACGGCAACGCCGAGCGCTACCTGCATCTGGCCATCCAGGCGGTTCTGGACGTCAGCCATCACATCGTGGCAGACATGAACCTGAGTCTCCCGGCGACGAGCCAGGAGCTCTTCGATGTCCTCGCCGCGCGCAAGGTCTTGCCCAAGCCCCTGTCGAAGCGGCTGATCTCGATGGCAGGTTTCCGGAACGTGCTCGTGCACGAGTACCTGGAAATCGACCGGCGTCGCGTCTGGCGCGTGCTAAACGATGAGCTCGGAGATTTCGAGAAGTTCATCCGGGCTGTGAGCAAGCTGTTGTAACGCAACCTCACAGCCCGAATACGAAAATCGAATAGCCGGCCGCAATGGCGACGTACTGCCTGCCGTCGACGCGAACGAGATGGGATTGGCCTTGACGGCCGCCCCGAGCTGCAGATCCCAGAGCGGCTGCCCCGTGTCGGCGTCGAGCGCGAAGAAGTTGCCTTCCTCCGTTCCGCCGAACACGAGGCCGCCCGCCGTGGACAACAGACCCGTCCACGGAGGAGTGAGCAGCTTGAACTCCCATTTCATTTTTCCCGTCGTCGCTTCCAGAGCCCGCACCGCACCCCACGCTTCGTCGCCGTTGATCGCGCGGCCCCCGCCTCCGACGAACGCTTCGCCCGCTTTGTATTTCGCCTCGCCCTTGAGATAGTCATTTGTTTTTCAGAATACTGTAACATCGACAACGCCCTCATCGCGGAGGCCACGTACCAGACGAGCGGTGTGTCGGCTGAGTCGTCGGCGGGCGGCGTCCGCCTGAACTTGATCCCGAAAGACGGCGGCAACTCCGTGCATGGATCAGGCTTCTTCGGCGGATCCTCCGACAACTGGCATCTGCAATCGACCAATCTCGACGACGCCTTGAAGACGCGGGGGTTGCCGAGCGGCGCGCGGGTCGAGCATCTCAACGACTTCAACGGCTCGGCGGGCGGACCCGTCATCAAGGACAAGCTGTGGTGGTTCGGCTCGATCCGTCATCAGGCAACATTCGTGCAGATTCCGAACACATTCAAGGACAACGGCGCGCCGGGCATCGACGACGCCTGGATCAACAGCTTCGTGGCGCGAGGCACCTGGCAGGCGACGCCGCGCAACAAGTTCGCCGTCACATACCAGCGGAATTACAAGTGGAAGATCCACGAGATCGTCGGGGGCGGTCAGGAAGGGCTGCCGATCTTCCCGGAACAGACGTCGGGTTATCGCGAACCGGTCCTGTATTACATCGCCCAGGCCAAGTGGACCTCGCCGATCACGAACCGACTGCTGATGGAAGTCGGGTACTCCGGCGACATCCTGCACTACTCGGATGTGTACCAGCCGGGGACGGGGCAGCCGCGCGGAACGCCGGCATGGTTCGGCAGCGCCTCGCGGCTCGACACCATCGCCGGCGGCACGCTGGTACGCACGGGCGTCGGCCAGATCAACCAGCTCAACACACCGGATCAGCATTCCGCCGTGGCCTCGCTCGCCTACGTGACCGGCACGCACAACATCAGGACGGGGATGCTCTGGGGTTGGGGCAACAATCCCTCGATAATGGACATGAATGCCGACCTCTATCAGATCTATCAGGGAGGCACGTTCGTGAACGGCGTGTACAGCCTCGGCCGGCCGGTCCAGATTCGGGCGTACAACACGCCGCTCACCCGGTCGCCCCAATTGAGGGCGAATCTGGGACTCTACGCGCAGGATCAATGGGTCATCGACAAATTCACGGTCACCTATGGGATCCGCTTCGAGTTCCTCAAGGAAGAAATCCCGGCGCAGCACCGCGACGCGGGCCGCTTCGCGCCGGCGCAGGATTACGACGCCATCACGTGTCAGTCGCTTCCAGGCATGACGTGCTGGCCGTCGTGGTCGCCGCGACTCGGCATCGCGTACGACGTGTTCGGCGACGGCAAGACGGCGTTGAAGGCGAGCTTCGGCAAGTACATGACGCCCGATGTCAGCGCAGTCTGCCGACCAACAACGACGGCATCGCCCAGGACAACGAGATTGGTCCCAGCAACAACCCGAATTTCGGCAAGATCACGAACCGCACGCTCGACCCGAGCTTCAAGCGCGAATACAACCTGCAATACGGGGCGGGCGTTCAGCACCAGTTGATGACCGGCGTCGCGGTCAACTTCAACTGGTTCCGCCGCCTGCTGTACGACACGGCCTACACTCGCAACCGCGCGGTCGATCCGATCAACGACTGGACGACGACGTCGGTCGTCAACCCGCTCACAGGCGAACAGATCACCGTCTTTCAAATCAATCAGAACAAGAACGGGATCGCGCCCGACCTGTACCTCAGCAACATGACCGACACGAGCCTCCGCCAGAACACCTACACCGGATTCGAGATCAGCATGAACGCGCGACTGCCGCGCAGGACGCTGGTGTTCGGCGGGTGGGGCATGGAGCGCACCGTCGACATCGACTGCACGATGAATACGGCCAACGCCTCGGCGACCTTGAACAGCCCGAACACGTTGCGGTTCTGCGATCAATCGGGGGCGCTCTATCAGAACCTCGGCCAGAGCGCGAGGATTCCGTACCAACACGGGTTCAAGTTCAATGGCAATCTCCCGCTGTGGTATGGATTCGAGATCAGCGCATCGTTCCAGAGCTACCCGGGCGCGCCGAAGGCGACGACGAACGCTGTAGACAACGGCGGCGTGAGCTGGACGATCAACCGCGGCAGCACGCGATATCCAACCGACTGCACCGTACCTGGATGCACGCCCGGTGCGATCGTCCTCCCCGCCCGCTTCGCCGGCGATCCCGCCATCGTCGTCAGGGTGCCGCCGCCCGGCACGAGGTACGAGCCGCGCTGGAACCAGCTCGATTTCGGGCTGAGGCGAACGTTCCGGTTCAGCCGGGGCGTGATGGTTCAGGGTCAGGTCGACCTGTTCAACGCGTTGAACGCGAACCCGGTCCTGACCGAAGGCACAGCGCTCAGCAGCACGGTCGCACCATTTCTGTCGTCGGATCCCAATTCCGGGGGCACGCCGACGAGCATCCTGCAGCCGCGCATCCTCCGGCTCGCGGCGCAGGTCCGGTTTTGATGCTGGTGCGTTTTACACGTTTCGCGCTACGGCGTCGTGCAAACGGCTTTGGGACTTCTCGGACACGCTCCTGGATGTCAGGAAGTGGACAGCCGGCGGAGAGCCTCGACGAGTTTCTGGGCGGCCGGCGGTAGTGTCCGCACTGCCATCGTGTGAATCCGTCGCGTGAGCACCGGATTTCGAATGTCAACGCGACAGACGGTGGCTGGCGCCGACGTGATCGCCGCCTCCGGCAGGATGGCGACGCCGAGGCCGGCCGCCGCCATTCCCAGCGCCGTCGTCACTCGAGATGGAGATCCCTGACGAGGACTGAGGGAGGTTATGGAGCGTCGCGAGCTGGGAACGAGCGGTCTCGTGGTATCGGCTGTCGGCCTGGGTTGCATGGGCATGTCGCAGAGCTACGGCGCCGCCGACGACGGCGAATCGATCCGTACGATCCTGAGGGCAATCGACCTCGGCGTCACGCTTCTCGATACGGCAGATGCCTACGGCAAGGGTGACAACGAGCGGCTCGTCGGACGAGCCATTCGCGGGCACAGGGACGACATCGTGCTGGCCACCAAATTCGGGCTCGTGCCGGGTGTGTCCGGTCCGGCGACCAGCGCCGATGCACGGCCCGAGCGCGTCCGGGGCTGCTGCGAGGCGAGTCTGGAGCGGCTCGGGATCGACGCCATCGACCTGTATTACCTCCACCGCGTCGATCCCAACGTACCGATCGAAGAAACAGTGGGCGCGATGGCCGAGCTCGTACGCGAAGGCAAGGTTCGCTTCCTGGGCCTGTCGGAAGCGGGACCCGAGACCATCCGCCGTGCCCACGCCACGCACCCGATCGCGGCGCTTCAAAGCGAGTACTCGCTGTGGACGCGCGAGCCCGAAGTCCGCGTGCTGCCGGTCTGCCGCGAACTCGGGATTGGCTTTGTCCCTTTCAGCCCGCTCGGACGCGGCTTCTTCGCGGGCGCGATCCGAGACGCCGCGGCGATTCCAGCCGGTGATGTGCGCCGCGGCCTGCCTCGCTTTCAGAGCGGAAATATCGAGCGCAACGTGATCGGGCTCGAGCGATTCGAGGCGCTCGCGCGCGTGAAAGGCTGCACGCCGCCGCAGCTCGCGCTGGCGTGGGTGCTCGCCAGGGGGGGCGACATCGTGCCGATTCCGGGCACGAAGCGCCGGCGCTATCTCGAGGACAATGCGGCGGCCGCGGCGCTGTCGCTCAGTGCCCCGGAGGTTTCCGGGGTCGAGGCCCTGTTTCCGATCGGGAACGCGGCAGGGACGCGCTATCCCGCCGAAAGCATGAAGCTGCTGGACGGAAACCCCTGACTCGAACTTCGGAAGCGAACGCTGCACTGATGTCGCGAGTTCGAGACGCCTTACACATCGCTCGTGGTGAGCTTGTCGAACCACGAGCAACACCGCTCATCCTTCGACAGGCTCAGGACGAGCGGTATACAGAGGCTCAGGCTGAGCGGTGTACAGAATCGTCAAGCTCGCCACACTAGAAGTTGAACGTCAGGTTGAGCCGCACGAACCGCGGCCCGAGGATCGTGATCGGATTGTTCCACGTCCCGCCGTTCGCAGCCGAGTAGTCGTACTGCGATTCGTAGGTGACCCCGTAGTTGGTGTTCAGCAGGTTTTGGAGATCGACGCCGACATCCGCGCGCCGGCCGCTGAACCGGAGGATTTTCGCGAACCGCATGTCGACCTGTGTCCGGCGACTGTTGGCAAACGCCTTGGTGCCGTTATCGAGGATAAGAACGGGCGTGGTGCCGTTCGCGAGGCCGCCGGGCGGAAGACGCCCGAGGATGCTCTGGACCACCGTGTTGGGCACGTTCATGTATGCGTCGGCCGGGGCCGGGGTCGTCACAAGCGGCGTTGGCACGTTGCCAATAAAGATTGTGGCGTTGTTGTTCCTGAAGATGATCGGCGGCTGCGACCGCACGGTGGCGCTGACCTGCACGCCCAGCTTGGGGATCATGTACGACGCCAGGCCTCGAAGCGTCGTCTCGACCGGATCGACCGCGCGACAATTCCTCGGGTCCGGGCTGTCGACCTTCACGATGGTTGCGCACGTGTCGTTGATCGCGCGCCCGGTGGTCGTGCCGCCCTGGAGCGTCAGACTCCCCCTGATACGCGCGTTCACGGTGACGTCGACGCCCTGCCAGTAATTGATGCGCGCAGGACCGTAGTCGGTTTCGAACGTCACGTAGTTGTCCGCGGGCCGCGCCGCGGCTGCGGCGGTCAACGTGTACACCGCGATCGGATAACCGCCGCCGCCGGGGAGCCTCGAGTCCTTCGGCGCGTCGATGACCCACTTCTCGTAGTCCGACGGTCCCACCGCCACGTTGTCCGTGACGGTGAAGTTATTCCACCAGCGCCGGTTGTAGCCAACCTCCAGCGACACGCGCGGCATCAGCTCCTGCTGGAGGTTGATGCCCCACTGGGAGTCTGCCGGGCGGACGCCCCAGCCCTTCAGAAGGCCCGGGTTCACCCGCGTCGAGGTGCCGGGCTTGCCGAAGTTGAGCGAGTTGCCGGTGACCGCTCCGCAGCTGTCGCCACCCGGGACGACTTGCTGCGCCGGGTTGAGGATGTCGCAGTCGACGATGTAGTTGCCGTTGGTGTCCGTCCAGCTGCGGTTGATGGGAGTGATGTTGTAACCCACGATGCCGTTCGCGGGGTTGTTCCGCGTATAGATGGTGTCGTTGGTCGCCGGTGCCAGGTAGCGACCGATGTTGAATTTCAGCGCCGTCTTGCCATTCCCGAAGACGTCGTAGGCCAGGCCGAAACGCGGCGAGATGTCCCGATAGGCGCTCACGCCGTCGGTCCGCGCAAGTGTGATCGGCGCCGCGTTGAACCGCGACGTCTGGGTCGTTCCGTTGTGCTCGGCCGGACTGAAGCTCGAGGCCTGGTCGTACCGCAGGGCGGCCTGCAGGGTGAGCTGGTTGCGTGTCCAGGTGTCCTGTACGAACAGCGCCGCCACTTTCGTTCGATCGGCCGTCTGGAAGGCCGGCAGCCGGTACGTGAACTGGTTCGGCACGTGGTTCAAGAAGCGGTAGGCGAGCTGCGACACGTTGGTATCGAACTCGGAGTCGGCTACCAGATAGGAGCCCTGGTAGCCGGCCTTCATGTTGTGCGCGCCGGTGACGTACGAGGCCGAAGCGCGCCAGCTGTTCGGGTTGCCGAAGTTGTTGCTGTAGGTGCCGAGGCCGCGATAGACGAAGTTGGCGCGGTGGCCGTCGATCGCCGACTGCTCCGTCACGGGGATCAGATCGAGGACACCGTCCGGCGGCACCTGGCCGGGTCCGCCGGCGTGGCGGTACGCGAACCGGGAGTAACCCGCTTCGAGCAGCAGGTGGCTGGTCATCGGCGACGTCCAGGTCGCCTGCGTCACCCAGTACGGAAAATCGAAGTAGCCGGTGTCGGCCTCCGGCGACCGCGTGGTCGCACCGAGCCCGATCCAATCGGCGCCGCGCGTGCGGCAGCCCTGCCCGCTGGGCGTGAGCGTCGAGCCCTCACAGCGCGACTGCTTCTCATGGGAGAACGTCACGCGGTTCCTCGGCGTGACCTGCGCCGTGCCGCGCGCCGACCAGATGTCGCGGCCCTGGACCAGGCGCGGCTCGACGCTGTCGTCCCTCAGGTAGTCCCAGTGCGACGCGTCGCCGGCGTATTTGTTGGCGCCAATGCCTTCGACGCCCGTCGTGGTCGTATATTTCCGGTAGCTGCCGAAGAACCACAGCCTGTCGCGCGTGATCGGGCCGCCGAGCGAGCCGCTCGCGTCGTACGAGCTCTTGATGCCCGGGCCTTTCGTGATGCCGATGTCCCGCAGGGCGTCGTCGATGTTGTCGCCGCGCGACCAGTCGCCCGCGGTGTTGAAGAACAGCTGCCCGGAGAACTTGTTGCCGCCGGACTTGGGCACGAGGTTCATGGTCGGACCGCCGGTCTCGTTCTCGCCGAGGCCACCCGACACCAGCATCGCGACCTCTTCGACGTTGGTCGTATCGTAGGTGAGCGACGACACGCCGCCGCCGTTGAACGCCGCCGCCACGGTCATGCCGTTGATCGACATGCGTCCTTCGTTGGTCCGCCCGCCGTGTGCGCTGAAGAACGTCATCGTCGGCGTCGCGGCCAGACCGTTGTTGTCGACCGTGACCCCTGGCATCGCGTTCAGCAGCGAGCCGTATGCGCGCGTCGCCGGCAGCGCCTGAATGGCGTCCGCGCTGATCACCGTCTCGCGCCGCGTGTTCTGCACGTCTACCACCGGCGACGCGCCGGTCACGGTGACCGTTTCCTGCAGGTCGCCGACCTTCAGCTCGATCGGAATGGTGAGCGTCACGGAGCCGGTCACCTCGATGCCGTCGCGCTTCACGGTCGCGAACCCGGGCAACGTCACCGTCAGGGTGTACGCGCCGGGGCGCAGATCGACGATGCGGTACAGGCCGGAGCTGTCGGTCAGCGCCGAACGGACCTTCTCGATGAGCACCGGGCTCGACGCTTCGACGGTCACGCCTGGCAGCACGGCCCCGGACGTGTCCTTGACGGTTCCGGTAATCGTGGCCTGGGCAAACGCCGCCGCCGGCACGAAGACGGTCCACACGAGCACGACCGTAACCTTCGCGAGAGCGCGCATTACCGACCTTCCTTCTGGCCATCGGGCGCCAATCTGATATTCCACAATTCCACGCTGAAGACAGGTTTTAAAGGAGGCGCCACCTCGTGTCAAGAAAGTTCCGCTCCGCGAAGGGGCTGACGATGGCAAACTCCATGGAATCGGATCGTTCGGCGCGCCGACGACATCCGAGGTGTAGGGCGCCGCTTTAGCGGTGCCGTGGAGGGCGCTGCTTTACCGGTGCCGTGTAGAACAAACGCCTAAAGACGCTTGACACGCCGCATTCTCACTCTACGACAATTCCGCGAACAACAAGCTCAATCCGAACCCCAACCGGCCGATGTGGTGGGGCGATAAGACGTGGGAACAGATGATGGTGCCGTGGTTCGGCGTCATCGTCAGCAGGGAGCTCGATCCGATGAAGGTCCTGGCGTACACGTCCGACTCACGATGATCTCCCAGGCGATTCGAAGTGAAGGCATCGGGAACCTCTTCCGGCACCAGTCTGGAGGCAATGATCGGCGCTCAGCTGCGAGCCGCGGGAGATCGCTTCTTCGACTTTGCCCGAGGGCGTCGCGCGCGGGTCGTCGGCTGGAGCGCCTTGTCAGACCGCGCTCGGCTCACCAGGGGATATTTTTCAGGATGCTCGATGGATTCGACGGCGAGATCCACGTCCAGCTCGGGCCAGTATAGATGATGCGGGCTCGGAAGCTCCACCCGCGTAATCGCTCGGATTGACGCTTCGCTGAACCACGGGAAGTCTCGGAACGCGACGAACATCTCGCGCTCGCCGATGAAGAGCCAGAACCCATGTGTTGAAACGTTCGTGACTTCAACCGGGTCTCAATCCTTGGAATCAACTCGTTGCCCGGCGCCGCTCGTCGGCTGCAGCGGCTGTTGGGCTGCCCCTTGTCGCTATTCGCGTTCGACTTCCGGCTCGACTCGGCCCACCGCTTCATCGGTCGCCAAGTCCAGTTCCGCGAGTTCCTCGACGGTCAGCGCACGAATCCGTGTTGTGAGAGACGCTTTAGGAATCGCACGCATTTGAAACGCGAGGGCTACCGAGTCGGCAGCAAGTGCACCGTCGGACGCCGCGATGAGTGCGGTGCCCGCCAGTTTGGCGCGGTCGAGATTCGTGGTCAGGGGAACCACCAGAACGGACTGGAGCAGCCGAGTCAACGTGTCGCTCTGCCACACGATGACGGGGCGTCTGCCGGTTTGCTCCTGCGGTCGGTAGGCACCAAGGTCCGCCCACCAGAGCTCGCCACGCTTCAACGCGGATCCTCGCCATCAAGAGCAGCGGCCCACTCCTCAAGTCCAGCTTCTGCTAGGGCGAGATCGTCATCACCGTGCGCGGCGAGTCGGGTGAAATCCCAGCGACTCGGGTCGGGTCGCCGAACAACGATGAGGGCAACACGCTCACCCGATCGCAGAGGCAGCGGCGACACCGGCCGAAGGAGGCCATTCTCGTAGAGCGCATCAACAGGACGCATGAGGCTGAGGATAGCACCTCCCGGGCAGGAAGGTGCCGGTCAGCCCAACGCTTGCGCTGAGCCGCGGCGCGCATGATCCCTCGGCGCCGACGGCTCCAGCGCGAGTTGCGCGACACGAATCCTTAATTCGTTTAGACCGCGTACGGCACCGCTCCGACATGGCAACTGAATCTGAACCTGAGCTATTGGCCGCCTCGCCCGCCGCGGCCACGACCCGCGTTCTGTCGCTCGGTCGAAGGAGGTACGATGCCCTTCAACCGCAGATAAACCGTGCCGATGCCGTACATTTCGCTGTTGTGTGCAAGGAGACCGTACAGAGCCATCGCCCGAGTGATCTCATTCGGACCTTGCCGGATGAACGACGCCGCGTTCTCATCGGTCGTCGACGAGAATACGTCATCACAGAAGGCGAACGAATCGGCTAAGACTTTCACAAACTCTGGCTTCGTCTTGAGTTCCTGTTCGAGGTTCCTGCCCTGAGTCGGATCTGCGACGCCCTTCACCGCAGCGCAAGTGCCAAACTGACCAGCCGCAACATGGGCGAAGAGTTGCCCGAACGTGCGAACTTCCGGCATTGAGCCGGGCCTGAAGCCGAAGTCAGCCTCCGGCATCTTCTCTGCCTCCGCGACGAGATTGGCCTTGCTGCCGCCGTAGCCGAGCTGCAGGCCCATTGCCAGACCTACCTTCCGACCTACGGGCGGCTGCGCGGCCGTGACTGAAGCCAACAACAAGAGGCCGGACACAAAAGACGTCACGCGTTTCATAGGTCTTCCCCCTACCCGAAGAAAGACCCCGACTTCACCAGTTGGTTCCCCAAATTCGCTCAGCGGTCTATTAGTTATTTATTAGTCGACCGCGAGGCCGCGCGTATCCACGGCCTGGTGACATCGTCGTTCACCATCGTAATCCTCGCGATTGAAAGCGATTCTAGCAGGAATCTCGTCCGACTCCCGGTGTGGAAACGTGCGAGCGTCGCGCATATCCGTCACAGCCGATTCATCGGACTCTTTACCCCCGAGTGCGCCGCGGTGCACGGTGCATCACGTGCAGGTACGTCATCGTCCGGACGTGGCGATGATCGAGCAGCTCCTGCACCGTCCGAATGCCGTACACGTCCCGCCACGACGCGGAGCCTGCGCTGGCAACAGGCTACTGGTTCGGGGTTCTGACTTCGGATTTCTGGTTCGGAGCTCGGAGTTCTAGTTCGGTGTTCCGCATTGCCGTTGCCTGAACGCCGAACGCACGAAGTACACGAAAAGACCGAAAAGAAGGAAAAGCACGAAAAGAGTTTCGTGTTTTTCGTGTCTTTCGTGGCTTATCCTCAGCAGCCCGTGGTGACACGGCTGTCAGGCTCAGCTAAAAGTCGATCGACATGCTGATCTTCGCAAAGCGCGGAGTCAGCAGAGACGTCGGCGCCAACCAGGTCCCCCCCGGAACGAACGCCTGGTTATAGGTGAGAACGGCGTTCGAGTTGAGCGTGTTGTAGACGTCGAGGCCCACGCTGGTCCGTGTCCGCCCGAACCGGAGAATCTTCGCGATGCGGACGTCGACTTCGTTCACTCGATCCCCCCACACCTGGCCTGGCGCCACCAGATTCACGGTCACGTTGCTGTTGGCCCCCGCCGCGAGGTTCCGGCCGAGTGCCTGTGCCGCCACGGCGTTCGAGACGACGTAGTCCGCCCGGAGCACGCCACCCTGGTCGCTCCTGAAGGTCCCGCTGAAGAGCACGTCCACCTTCGGGATCATGTACGAGCCGAAACCGGTGACCCGTGTGATCAGCCCGGGATCGCTGTGACAATAGGGGTTCGTCGGACTGAGCGCCGGCTGGACTCCGGCGGTCAGGAAGGTCAGCTCCGGGACTTGCGCACGGACTTCGCAGATGTCCTGCACCGTCTTACCGGCGTTGACGCCGCCCTGGAACGTCAGGCCATTCCGGACCCGCGCGCTGACGTTCATCACAATCCCGTTGGAACGCTGGTACTGCGTCCCATATTTGTCCGCGTACGCGATCAGGTTGCTGGTTGAGCCGAACAGGGCCGGATTGACATCGTAAAGCCCGGACACGACGTATCCCCCGCCGCTCGGCAGACGCGGGTCGGAAGGCGCCGTGATGCTGAACGAACTGAAGTCCGACGCGTTGACGTTGACGTTGTCGGTCACCGTGAAATGCTGGAGCCAGCGGCGGAAGTACCCGACTTCGACCGACATGCGAGGGAGCACTTGCTGCTGGACCGACACGCCGAGACCCCAGTCCGAGGGACGGATTCCCCAACCTCCGAGGATGGCCGGGTCGATGTTGTTGCTGAATACCGGTCTTCCGAAGTTCAGATTGCTGAGACCTGCGCAGACATCGCCGCCGGCGGCCGACAGGTTCTGGGCCAGCGGATTCAGGAGGTCGCAGTCGGGAACGAAATTCCCGTTCGTGTCGGTCCACGTTCGCGTGATCGCCGGCTGTCCGAGCCCGCCGGCCACGCGTGCGATCGGATTGGTGATGATGTAGTTGGCGGCGTTGCTCGCCGGCTCCAGGTATTTGCCCAGGTTCACCTTCAGCGACGTTTTCCCGCTGCCGAACACGTCGTAGGCCACACCGACGCGCGGCGTGAGGTCTTTGTAGCCCGTGATGCCGTCCTGGCGTTCGAACTTTGTCGAGAACGGAAGATAGTTCGACGGTCCAATCTGCTGCTCGGGGAAATAGCTCCACGCGTGGTCGAAACGCAGCGCCCCCTGCAGCGTCATCCGGCTGAACGTCCACAGTTCCTGAAGGTACAACGCGTCGTACCGAACGTCCTGATGGACCTGGTACGGCAGCGCGGTTTCGGTGATCTGGTTCGGCACGCCGTTGTTGAACCGGAAGGCGAGATTGCTGTCGTTGGTGAAGTTCTTCTGATCATCGACGAGATAGCCGCCCTGGTAGCCGAACTTCATGTTGTGGGCGCCCGTGACATACGTCATCGACGCGCGCCACGTGTGCGTGCCATTCCAGTTGTTCCTCCAGTTGGCCGATCGGTACGCAAGATTGGGAATGTCCCCGTTGTTCGCACAGCCCGCGGCGCACTGCTCCGTCACGCGAATCAGACCGCGCGTAGGGTTGCCCGGCATGTCCGTCGGGCCCCAGCGCGAGAGGTACGTCCCGACACCAGCCTCGAGCAGCAACCGGTTCGTCACGGTCGACGTCCAGGTGACCTGTTGCGCGCGCTGATAGATATCCAGGTAGCCGGCCGTCTCGGGCGAGCTCGTCGTGGTCAACCCGCCAAGCCCGAGCGAGCCGACGAATGCTCCCGAGCTGGGCTGCTTTCGACACCCGTCGATGTTGCTTGAATAGGTAGCGCCGTTGCACGGGTTCTGCTCGTCCCAATAGACGTTGAACTTGTTGCGCGGCGTCGCCTGCAGCGTCAGCCGCAAGGTGCCGACCTGCCAGCTCTCGGCGCCCTGAGCCTGCCTGGTCTTGTCCGGTGCATACAGCCACCTGGTCCTGTCGCCCGCGTTCAGATTGGGATAAATCCCCGGGATCGACCGGTATTGCCCTTCGTCGCGCGCGGTCGCGAAGAACCACAGCTTGTCCTTTTTGATGGGTCCACCGACCGCCGCATTGACATCCCACTGTTTGAGGAGGCTGCCGGGCGTACTCAAACCCGCGAGCCTGAGAGCCTCCGTGTAATTGCTGCCGACCATCCGACTGCCGACGCCACCGAAGTAGACGGTCCCCTTGAACGTATTGCCACCCGTCTTCGGGACGATACTGATGGTCGGCCCGCCGACCTCCGCTTCACCCAGGCCGCCGGATGTCGTGAGCGCCACTTCCTGGGCATTGCCGATGTCGGCGATGTAGGTCGACACGCCGCCGCCGTTCAGTGAGGCCCCGGTATTCAGGCCGTCCACCTGCATGCGGCCCTCGTTGCCGCGACCGCCGGTGCCGCCGAACACGGTCATCTGAGGGGTCACCTGGACATCGGACGAGGTGCCGGCTTGCGTGGCAATCGCGGGAATCAGCATCGCGGTGGCGTACCATGAGCGCGCCGTGGGAACGTCGGCGAGCAGGTCCCCCGCCACCGTCATCTGCCGTCTGACGCTCTGCGTGTCGACGACCGGGCTTTCTCCGGTGACGGTGACCGATTCTTCGAGCGACCCCACTTTCAAGTCCGCGTTCACCGACGCGGTGAACGAGCCGGTCAGCTCGATGCCTTCGCGTTTGAGGGTCATGAACCCGGTCAGCGTGAAGGTGACCACGTAGGTGCCGGGCCGGAGATCGACGATCCGGAATTGTCCCGTCCCGTCGGTCGTCGCCGCGCGGACTCGTTCAATCAGCACCGGGCTCGCTGCTTCGACCGTCACGCCGGGCAAAACAGCGCCGGACGTGTCCTTCACGATGCCCGTAATCGACGCCTGAGCGAACGCCAGCGCCGGCAGGAGGATGATCCCCGTCAGTGTGACGGCAAACCTTGCGTACTGAAGCATGAGCGACCTCCGGTTACGCGCAGCGTGGGTTAGTAGGGCAGGTAGGTAGAGCGAGCTTTGCTCCGCCCACCCTGGCCCACCTGGCCTACCCGCCCCACCTGACCTTTTTAACGCGTCGTTGAACCTAGTCCCTAGCCCCCAGCCCCCAGCCCCTGTTTTTAGAAGTCGAACGTCGCGCTGAACTTGAGGAAGCGCGGCTGCAGAACCGAATTCGGTATCAGCCAGTTCCCGCCCGGAACATAGCTCTGGTTATAGGTGAGGACCGGTGACGCATTGATGATGTTGTACACGTCAACGCCCACGTTGGTCCGCGTCCTGCCGTAGCGCAGAATCTTCGCGAAGCGGAGGTCGATCTCGTTGACGCGATCGCCATAGAGCGTGCCGGGCTGGATCAGGTTCACCGTGGCGGTGGTCGCGCTGTTCGAGAGCGGGCGTCCAAGCGACGGCTGAATCACGGAATTCGGCACGGCCCACAGCGCCGCGAGCGCGCCACCCTGATCGCTGCGGAACGTGCCGGCGACCTGCACCTCGACCTTCGGAATCATCCACGAGCCCAGACCGGTCAGGCGCGTGATCAGCCCTGTATCGACGTGGCACCACGGATTCGTCCTGTTGATCGAGGCCACCGTGGGCGCGGCACCCGCTGCCAGGGCGGCACCGTTTCCGAACGCCGTCGATGTGGCGTTCATCTCGGGAACCTGGGCACGAACCTCACACGAATCGCTCACCGTTCTTCCGGTGTTGATGCCGCCCTGGAACGTCAATCCGGGCCGCGGCCGCGCGCTGAGGTTGACGAGCAGCCCGTCGAAATGGCTGTACTGATTGCCGTAATTGCCTGCGAGCGTGATGAAGTTGTCCGTCAACGAGGCCACGTTCTGGTTCGGGTCGAAGAGCCCCGTGATGGTGTTCCCGCCGCCGCCCGGGAGTCGCGGATCCGAAGGCGCCGTGACGCTGAAGGTTCCAACGTCGTTCAGCCCTTGCGCGCGGTTGTCGGTCACCACGAAGTTATTCAGCCACCGGCGGGAGTAGCCCACTTCCACCGATACGCGGGGGAGGATCTGCTGCTGCACGCTCGCGCCGAATCCCCAGTCGGACGGCCGGATGCCCCAGCCGCTCAGAATCGCCGGATCCTGGGTTGTGTCGAACACGGCCTTCCCGAATGACAGATCGCCGATCTGGCCGCAGACATCGCCGCCGCCGGTCGAGAGATTCTGCGCGAGCGGATTCAGGAGGTCGCAGTCGGGCACGAAGTTGTTGTTGGAGTCGGTCCACGACCGCGTCGTCGTCGTCCGAACGCGCCCGGTCGGCCGGCTGCCAATGTAGTTCTGGTCGTTCTGCGCCGCTTCCAGGTACTTGCCGAGGTTGATTTTGAGGGAGGTTTTTCCGGTGCCGAACACGTCCCATGCCACGCCTCCACGTGGAGTGATGTCCTTGTAGCTGTCCACGCCCTTGGTTTCAGGGAACGTGGTCGGTGTGGGCAGGAACCGCACCGGCCCGATCGTCGCTTCGGGGAACCAGCTCCAGGCATGATCGAAACGCACGGCGCCCTGGAGCGTGAAGCGGCCCGTCGTCCACATCTCCTGCCCGTACCATGCGTCGTACCTCGTACGATTCTGTTGCGGGAAGGCGTTGATGTTTTCGGTGAGCTGGTCAGGGATGCCGTTCTGCGTCCGGTACTGCAGGAACGTGGTGTTGGTGTAGTTCTTCCGGTTGTCGACGAGATAGCCGCCCTGATAGCCGACCTTCAAGCTATGGGCGCCGGTGACGTAGCTGGCGGACGCGCGCCAGCCGTGCGTCCCCTGCCAGTCAGGCGACCAATTTGATGAGCGGTAAGTGAGGCCGGCGATATTGCCGTTGTCCGCGCAGCCGCGCGCGCATTGCTCGACGACACGAACGAGATCCCGCGTCGGATTCCCAGGCATCTCCCAGCCGCCCCAGTGGCTCAGATACGTCCCGAGGCCAGCCTCGAGAAGGAGCTTGTTGCTCACGGTCGACGTCCACGTGGCCTGCTGCACGCGCTGGCCGTAGGGGCTGATGTAGGTGCCGGTCTCGGGAGAGTTCGTGGCGTTGCACGGCGGATTGGAGGCGCCGGGAGCGCCGCAGATGACTTCGTTCGGACCAGACTGCCGGCATCCGCCGTCGAAGCCCGGGTACGCAGCGCCGTTACAGGGATGCTGCTCGTCCCAGAAGATGCTGAACTTGTTGCGCGCCGTCGCCTGCGCCGTCAAGCGCACTGCGCCGTTCCTCCAGCTTCCAGCCGCCACGGCCGGGCGGCTTCTGTCCGCCAGGTAGGTGCGCTTGGCCGGGTCTCCGGCATTGGCGTTGGCGAACATGCCGGGAATCGTGCGGTGACTGCCTTCGTCCCGGAACTGGCCGAAGAACCAGAGCCTGTCGTTCACGATCGGACCGCCGATGCCGATGTTGGTGTCCCACAGCTTGAAGAGCTTGCCTGGCGCACTCAAACCCGCGATCCTGAGGGCTTCGGTGTAGTTGTCGCCGACCATTCCCTTCGTGACGTTCGACTGATAGATCGATCCTTTCAAAGAGTTGCCGCCGGTCTTCGGCACGATGCTGAACGTCGGTCCACCGACTTCCGATTCACCGAGACCGCCGGACGAGGTCGTGGCGATTTCCTGAGCGTTCCCGATGTCCGGCACGTAGCTCGACACGCCGGCGCCGTTGAACGCCGCGCCGGTGTTCAGGCCATCCACCTGGAGACGCGCCTCGTTGTTCCGGCCGCCGGCGCCGCCGAACACCAGCATGCCGGGCGTCACCTGGATGTCGAGATTGCCTCCAGCTTGAGTGACGGTGCCGGGAATGAGCATCATCAGGCCGGCATAAGCGCGCGCGGCGGGAATCGACCCGATGACGTCGTTGCTCAAGACGGTCTGACGCCGGACGCTTTGCGTGTCGACAACCGGACTCTCGCCGGTGACGGTGACCGATTCTTCCAGCGCACCCACTTTGAGGTCCGCGTTCACCGACGCGGTGAACGATCCCGTCAGCTCGATGCCTTCGCGTTTGTAGGTGTTGAAACCCGTCAGCGTGAACGTCACGGTATACGTTCCGGCGCGCAGGTCGACAATCCGGTACTGTCCGGTTCCGTCGGTGACGGCCGTGCGGCTTTTCTCAATCAGGGCCTCGCTCGACGCTTCGACCGTGACACCGGGAAGCACGCCACCGCTCGGATCCTTCACCGTTCCCGTAATCGAAGCCTGGGCAAACAGCAGCCGTGGTATCAAGACCAACCCTACGAGAACGAAGATCCTTCTGCTGAGCGCATTCATCGCCGATCCCCCTTCTGCTTTGACCTGCGAATGGTCTCTCAACCCCCCGTGCGGGACGCACGCGCGGAAGAAGCCTGATATGGCACTTCGGCACAGGTAGCCTGTTGTAAAGGAAGGTACATGGCAAGTCAAGAAAGGAACCAGACTGGAATGGCAAAGTCTGGCCGTGACTCCATGAAACTGGATCACTTCTAGGAGCGTGTCCGAGAAATGTGAACACGCTCCTACTGAAGCAATCCGCCGTATTGGTCTCCCCACGCCGCGCGGCATGGCCTGCCGCGTTCGTAGCGCAAGAGATTCCCGGCCATGCGTCGAACGAGATCGGTGCGGCCGGCGCGTTCGGCGGCCCCGATCGCATCCCGTTCCCACGTGACGGCTTCC
Source organism: Acidobacteriota bacterium (assembly GCA_003222535.1). Taxonomy (GTDB): domain Bacteria; phylum Acidobacteriota; class Vicinamibacteria; order Vicinamibacterales; family CAVVIG01; genus QHWJ01. Next base: position 23,203 of record QHWJ01000373.1, read on the forward strand.
CCGCATTGACCGAGCTCGGCCAGCGTCATCGCCATCATGTCGTCGAGTTCCGGTGTCCGGGGTTCCTTCGCGCGCAGATCCTGCATCAGTCGCATGGCCGCCCGTCCATCGCGCACGCGCTCGTCGGGAACGGCGGCAAGCAGACGGACCAGGGCGTGGGCGAACATGAGCTGATCGGGGTAACCCTTCATCCCCTCGAGCAGGCGATCGCGAGCCTGCTGATACCGCTTGAGGGCGATCAGCGTCATCGCGTACCCGAATGGCGCGTCGGCGGCGCGCGGATCCAGTTTCGCCGCCTGCTCGTACTGGGCCAGCGCCGGCGCAAGCCGTCCGGTTGCACGCAACACGTCGGCGAGCCTGAGCCGCGCCTCGACGTACGCGGGATCGTCGCGCACGGCCGCGGACAGGTGCTCGATCGCCTTGTCCGGCCTGCCGTTCGATCCCATCAGCACTCCAAGGCTGTAGTTGGCCTTCGCAAAGCCTGGTGAGAGACGGAGCGCTTCCTCGAACTGGTCGATGGCGCCACGTGCATCGCCGCGCATGAACAGCGCCGTGCCCAGTTTGTGATGCAGCGAAGGCTCGTTCGGCGCGAGCTCGACGCCTTTTCGGAAGCTGGCCGCGGCGGCCGCCCAGTCCCGCTCGTCCAGCGCCTTTGCTCCACGCACTTCGTAGGCAACGGCGCTTTCGAGCACGCTGCCGAGCTCCAGCATCAGCGGATCGCGCGGACCGAGCTCGCCCGGCCCGCGCAGTCGCATGTGCGCTTCCGCCTTGTCCATGTCGCCCAGGCCGCGGTATGCCATCGCGAGCGGATACTGAATGGCCGCCGCCCGCGGATCGAGCGAGAGCGCCCGCTCCAGATACTGCACGGCATCCGCGTAGGCGGATCGGGCCAACGCGGCGCGGCCCAGCCCGAAAAGCGCCGGCGCCGACTGGGGCTGCCGCGCGAGCGCTCTTGTCAGCAGGGGCTCGGCAGCCTCCGGCTTCCCTTGATCCAGGTACGCGCCGGCAAGCCACACGAGCGTGGCCTGATCGTCGGGCTGCAGCCTGAGCGCCCGCTCGAACGCCGCGACGGATTTCAGCGTCTCGCCTCGAGTTTTGTAACTGTGGCCGAGGTAGTACGGCCAGCGAATGTCATCCGGCGCCAGCACCTGCGCGTCGATGAAGCAGGCTTCGGCCTCGTCGGGGTATTCGGCCGCCATGAGCAGCATGCCCATATGTCCATAAGCCTGGGCGAGCTGGGACGTGGTCGTGCCCGGCTCGCCGATGCGTTCGGTCAACGAGCCGTACGCGTCGCGCAACTGGCGCCGCACGGACTCGGACGCGCGCGATAGATCGGGCAGCAACACCGGAGCGAACGCGTGCCGATCGGGCGCGTCTCGACTCGCCTCTCCCGCCGTTTTCGACTCGCGGCCGGACGTGCAGCTCAGAGCGCAGACGAGGAGAGCAATTACCGCGCACCCCGCGGACGGCGCGCCGCCGATCGCGAGCATGGCGCGTCCAACTGATCCGTACACACGCTCGTGCTGAGCCTGTCGAAGGACGAGCCCGCGGGGACGCTCGTGGTTCGACGAGCTCACCACGAGCGGTACGAATCGACCTCGCGCGGAGCGTGGCGGCAAACATCTCATCGCGCGCTCACACCCATCCCGGTGCCTTCCTTCAGCGTCGTGTAGCGATCGACGGGGACCGCGCGCCACTCCTCGACGCGGCCGCCGGGCCACCGCACGCGGACCGTCGGCGGCTTCGTCGAATCTCCGAGACCCGCGAGCACTCGAGGATCGTTCGCCGATGCATAGCTGCCGTCTGATCGCGCTCGACGCCACAGCGTCGATCCATCCGACCGCGCGATGGCTACGCGCGCGCCGACCATATCTCTGGGCGTCTCCCCGCCGACGAGCCGCACGCCAATCCAGTGCGCGCGCTGTCCGATGTTGTTCACGAGCAGGTGCGGCGGACCGCTGGCGTTGCCGACCACGACGTCGATGTCGCCGTCGTTGTCGATGTCGCCAAAGGCGGCGCCGCGGCTGACTTCCGACGCCTGCAATACCGCGCCGCCGCGAACGGTGACCTCCTCGAACCGTCCACCGCCGACATTTCGAAAGAGCTGCTTCCGCTGCTGCAGCGGGAACGCCTCGTGCCGCGCCGACGCTTCGACGTTCTGCGTGACCGCGCCGTTGACCGTGAGCAGATCGAGCCAGCCGTCGTTGTCGACGTCGAGCCACGCCGCGCCGAAACCGGTGAACGGCAGCGTCGGTTGCCGCAGACCGGCGCGCGCGCTCTGCTCCTCGAAGACGCCCGATCCGTTGTTGACGTACAGGTCGACGCCCTGTCCCGTGAGCTCGGTGATGAAGAGATCCTCGTCACCGTCGTTGTCGAAATCGGCGGCATCGACGCCCATGCTCGACTTCGCCTCGCCCTCTGCGCCGAGCGCCGCACCGGCCAGCAGCGCGGTGTTCTTGAACGTGCCATCGCGCTGATTGGTCCACAGCTGGTTCGGCTGTCCATCGTTGGCGACGTAGATGTCGATCCAGCCATCGCCGTTGAAGTCGGCGGTCGCGACGCCAAGCGCCGGACCGAACTCGGTAGCCAGTCCCGCCGCCGCGGTCGCGTCCGTGAACGTCCCATCGCGATTGTTGCGATAGAGCCTGCTCGGCTCCGGCGTGTACACGTGCGGAGGACAGTAGTCGGGCCCGCCGGCCAGACCGAAGCAGCGGATGTTGCCTTCGAGGCGGTAATTCAGATAGTGGCCGACGAACAGATCGAGCCACCCGTCGCGATCGTAGTCGACGAAGGCCGCCGACACGCTCCATCCGCGGCTGTCCGTGTGGCTCGCGCGCGTGACATCGGTGAACGTGCCATTGCAGTTGTTGTGGAACAACTGATTCGATCCGAGCGCGGTCACGTAGAGATCGACACAGCCGTCGTTGTCGTAATCGCCCGTGGCCGCGCCCATCCCGTAGCCGTGCGCGTCGATCCCGCTGCTGCCGGTCACGTCGGTGAACCGCAGCGTCCGGCCGCCGCGCCCGTCGACGACGAGATCGTTGCGGAACAGGCGATCGAGATCGCCGTCGTTGTCGTAATCGAGGAGCGCGACGCCGGGCGGCATGATCTCCGGGTAGTAGAACTCTCCGGACATGCCGTTGAAATGCGTGAAGGTCAGTCCGGACTGCGGTGCGGTGTCAGCGAACCACGCGTTGTCGTCACTCGTTGGCTGACGATCGCTGGTTGCTCGCTGATCGCTGGTGGTGGCTCGCTCGCGGCACCCGCCGACGAGCACGATGAGCGCACAAAAAAGTGTGAAGTGTGAAGTGTGAAGTGTGAAGTGAAGTGCAAAGGCTGAACATCTGATTACGACTTCAGACTTCACTTCGGCCTTCACACTTCAGACTTCAGACTTTCACCCTTCAGAACGGTTTCCCGAATCTCGACGCATCGACCGCGACATTCGCCCTGACCTCGTTCACCTTCGCCGTGTACCGCCCGTCCAGCCACGTGAACTTGTATTCGAATGGAAATTTGATGCCGCCGACATCGCGGTAGTCGGCGTAATCGATCTGTGTGGGCATGCGGCCGATCGGCGAAGGGCCATAGCGGACCATGCGCGAGAGCAGGCCGGTCGCGGGATCGAAGTACAGCGTGGCGAGGAACCCCCGGGGACCGCTTCCCTGAACGGCGAGGAAATCGCGATCGCCGATGCTTCGCGTGGCGGCGCCGCGCCAGTTGTCGAGGACCTGCTTGATCTGCCCTGGAAACGCCAGCTGCGCCTCGAGCCTGATCCCATCCAGCTCGCTTCCAATGAGCTCGTACTCGCCGAGCAGCCCCCGCGGTGTCTTGATCCAACCGGTCCGGCCATCGAACGACCAGCTGCTGGTGCCACGCCCGGGATGATCCTTGTAGGTGATGAGCGCGGTCCGCTGATTCGGAGTCTTGGCGAAAATGATGAATTCGGCCGTACCGCCCAAATCGCCGTACGCGACAGCCGTCCCCGTCGCGACGAAGCTGGTGAGACTGGCGAGACGTTGCGCACCGCCCGCCGCCTGGATGTACTTGTCGAGCACCTGGTCGGCGGACGGCGCGCCCGTGTCCTGCCGAACGAGGTCGTCGAGCTCCGGGTTCGGCGCGTCGTACCAGGCATCCAAC
>QHWJ01000086.1 GCA_003222535.1 Acidobacteriota bacterium
TGAAACTTCAGAGGTGAAAGTTGATGAGACTTGAGACTTGCGCCTCTATCGCGAGATCGGCAACAGGCGTTTCAGCTCCTCGTCCCAGTGCCGCGCAACGATGATCGACGCGACTCCGGCGGTGTCGGCCGGCTCGATCATCAGCAATCGACCGTCGGGCGCCACATCAAAGAAGCGGAGCATCGGGTCCGCGTCATGCGCAAACCCGCCCTCGAACAGCACCTGAGGCGCCGCCACCCGAAAGTCGGGCGCGTCGGACTCCACTCGCGCCGACAGCAGCTTCGGGCCGTTCTCGTAGAAGAGCTCCTTGCCATCGCGCGACCAGGCTGGATCGTGCCCGCCGTCCGATGAGACGCGAACGGGCGCGCCGGGGCCCGGGAACGGCCGCACCCAGACTTCCAACGCCCCGGTTTGATCGGATGCGTACGCCACCCAGCGGCCGTCCGGCGAGAAGCGGCCCCCGAACTCGGCGGACGGTGGCGTCTGCAGCCATGGGCGAGCCTGCCGGTCGCCCATGTCCAGCACCCAGAGATTGTCCTTTCCCTGGAACAGCAGGAACGCAGCATCGGGCGACCACGCCAGGGGCAGTTCGGGGGCATCCCCCTCCGTCAGACGCTCCGGCTGGACCGCGCTTCCGTCTGCGGGAATCGAGAACATATGGCTGCTGGAACCTGCCCGAGACAGAAAGACGATCTGCTTTCCGTCTGGCGACCAGATCGGAAACGTGTTGTGGTCTTGAAAGGTCAGCTTCAACGGCTGAGCCGCTCCACCCAGATCGTAGACCCAGATATTGCCGTGGCCATCCGGCCCGACGGTGAGCGCAAGACGTTGCCCATCGGGCGAGAGCCGCGGGTTCCGTGCGCTCTCCAGCGGCTGCTCGACGACCGGCGCAACGTGTGTGCCGCGGCGATCGACCCAGACGAGCCGATGGAATCTGCCGGCGGTGCGCCCGGAGACGTACACCGTCGTGCCGTCAGCCGCGCTGGCGACATTCGCCACGCCGTCGGCGATCTTGGTGAACACACGATCTTGAACGACGGCCGGCGAACCGGTGGCCTGAAGCGTGGTGACATCGAATCGGACCGCCATCAACCGATCGCCCTGCCCGTACGCGAGGTAGCCGGACGGCAGATACCGCGCGCCGAATCCGCCCTCGATCACGGTTGTGGCACCGCCGCCGGCGAGCCTGCGCGCGACGATGCGTGTCCGGCCGCCACCGAGGAGGACGGTGTAGAGCATGGCTTGCCCCCCCGGCAGGATCGCGGGCTGGACGTAATTCTCTTCCCCTGCGGTCGCGTCTGGCGCGGCGAGTTTCTCGGGCGCGCCGCCCGACGCCGGAACGCGAAGCAAGCCCAATCCGACAGCCGCGAAGACGATCGCATCGTTCGGGCCCCAACTGGCGCCGCGGAAACCGGGATCCACCCGGCAGATCGTGACACCCGGTCCGCCTTCCGCCGGGATCTTCTTGAGCTCGTCGAGCGTCGCGAAACCGATCTGTCGGCCGTCGGGCGAAAAAAATGGGTCGCCGCCTCCTTCGGTTCCGGCAATCGGGCTGGCCTCCAGCCGATCGATGCGGCGAACGACCAGCTCGGGAACGCCCTCGCGAGTCGCCGTATAGACGATGCGCGAGCCATCGGGGGAGATCGCGACATTCGCCCCTGGCGGCTCTGTCGTGAACTTGTCGGCCTGAGAGGTCGTCAGTTCGAATCGCCTCACGACTGGCGGGACCGTTCGGGTTCGCGATTGCACAAGGAGTGCGACCGCCGCGCCGCCAGCGATGACACCGAGCACCGCCGCGGCCGCGATCCACCATGCGCGCCTCGATGGCACGGCAAGCAGGGTCGTCTTGGGAGACGCATGCGTGCCTGCGTCCTCCAGCGACAGCTTCACGTCACCGATGTCACGCAGCCGCAGCGTGACATCCTTCTCGAGACATCGCTGCAGCACGCTCGCGAGCGGCATCGCCGCCGGCGGCAGCGCACTCCAGTTCGGTTCGCGCTCGAGAATCGCCGCCAGCGTGTCCGAGACTGTGTCGCCCGCAAACACCTCTCCGCCCGTCAGCATTTCGTAGAGGACGCAGCCAAATGCCCAGATGTCGGTGCGCCTGTCGAGCGGCTCGCCGCGCGCCTGCTCCGGACTCATGTACGCCGCCGTGCCGAGGATGACGCCCATTCGCTTCCGCGCGGCAGGATTCTCGTTTGGCGCCGCCGCAGCGGCGGCATCGGCACCCCTGAAGGGGCGCCCCACGGAAGGATTATCGTAGGGCGCCGCCTCCGGATCGGTGGTGTAGGGCCCCGCTTCAGCGGGGCCGGCACCGCTAAAGCGATGCCCTTCGGGATCGAGCGCCTTCGCCAACCCGAAGTCCAGGACTTTGACGACGCCATCCAACCGCAACTTGATGTTGGCCGGCTTGAGGTCGCGATGGATGATGCCCTGCTCGTGCGCGGCGTCGAGCGCGCCGGCAATCTGCCGCGCAATCGGCAGAGCGGCAGCGAGGGGAATCGGCCCTTGTGCAATCCGTTCCGCGAGGGTGGGGCCCTCGACCAGCTCCAACACGAGTGCACGGGCGCCATTCGATTCTTCCAGGCCGTAGATGGCGCCGATGTGCGGGTGATTCAATGACGCGAGCAGCTGCGCTTCCCGCTGGAAGCGAGCGAGGCGACCTGAATCAGCGGCGAAGAGCTCGGGCAGAATCTTCAGCGCGACGTCGCGATTGAGCTTCGTATCGCGCGCGCGATACACTTCGCCCATGCCGCCCGCGCCGAGCACGCCGAGGATCTCATAGGGGCCGAGCTTCGTTCCAGCGGTGAGAGCCATCGTTGGCTTCGGGTGACGTGAACGCGTTCATTGTGACGCGGTCACGCGCATCTGGCAACGAAGGCTGATCGCCAGGCTTGCGAGGGCATCGAAACCCGGCTGATCTATAGCAGCCGACGCGCGGGTGATGGACACGGCCCGGGCGGCGGCTCTGCGCCTCGGCCCGTCACTTCCAATGTTATACTTGATGGTCACAAAGTATAACTGGAGATCAGCGATGGCCGTGGTGACAGTGTCTCAAAAAGGCTGGGTGGTGATTCCGGTTGAGCTCCGCAACAAATACCACTGGAACACAGGCGACCGCGTCAAAGTCGTCGATTACGGCGGCGTGGTCAGCCTTGTGCCGGTGCTCCAGAATCCCGAAGACGAAGGGCTGGGGGCTCTCGGCAGGCGCGGGCGATCGCTCCTGAAGGGGTTGAGGCGGACGCGGAAGCAAGAGCGGCGGCGTGAAAAAACCGGGGCGTAAGGTCGTCGTGCTCGACACGTGGGCCGTGCTGGCCTACCTGGACGGCGAGCCCGCCGCTCAACAGGTGCGGCAGGTGCTTCGGACCGCCCGCCGGAAACAGGTGGTCGTCCTGCTGTCGCTCATCTCCTACGGTGAATGTTTGTACGTCATTGAGCGCGAGCAGGGATTCCAGCACGCCCAGCGCGCGGTCGGCATCATCGACCAGCTGGCTTTGCACGTGATGCCAGCCGATCGACCGCTGGTCTTTGAAGCTGCCCACGTGAAGGCGCGCCATCCCATTTCTTACGCCGACGCGTTCAGCGTCGCCCTCGCCAGGCGACACGATGGACGCGTCATGACGGGCGATCCCGAATTCAAAGCGGTCGAGCCCGAGATCGCTGTGCACTGGCTGCCGGACCGTCGAAGGTGGTCGGAAGCGACGAGACGGCAATAGTGCGCCCCCGGCACGAGACCGAGGGTGTCCGCGAAATCACTGAGGACCTCTGCTCACCTCCCGGCCGGTGTGGACGGTGAAGCCGCGAACGCTTTGGCTTCGTCGAGCCCGGGCCGGTCCGGACCGCCGCCCGGAAGATTCAGCAGCTGACGGTACCGCAACTGCGCCGTCGCCTGATCGCTGACCTTGACGGCGGCCCTGGCCGCGCCGAGGAGCAGCCTGGGACGATTGGGCATGCGGTCGAGTCCGATGGCGAATTGTTTGGCCGCGTCCGCTGGCCGGCCGATTTCGAGCAGCACTTCGCCGAGAAGCTCGTGCGCCGGTTTGATCGGCGGATCGTCATCCTGCTCGCCCGGCGGGCCCGAGGGCGGATTCATCGATTCCTCGGTCGCCGCGGCCTGCTCCAGCTTTTTCACCGCGGCGTTCCGATCGCCGCCAGCCAGGAGCGCCATGCCGTCCGCTTCGAGAACCATGATCTCGACCTGCTTGGTTTCGGCGGCTTTGCGCGCCTTCATCGAGGCTTCGAGATCCCGCAACCCCCCGGCGGCGACCTCGGCCGCCGCGGCGTTTCCGAGACGCCCCGCACTCAGCGCGTTGGCCAGGAGCGTGGAACCAACGACGCCGGGTCTGAGCCTGTCGGGCGCAGTCTTGATCTCGGCGAGGATGGGCGCCACGTCGACCACTCGCCACCGTGCAGTCTCGATCGTGTGCCGGGCCACCATCGTGTCGTACTGGCCGCTTCGGTTCGAACCGGCGTCGAGGTTCTTCGCGTGGCGTCCCGCAAGCGCCAGCGCTTCGTCGGCCTTTGCGAAATTACCCTGCATCAAGTACGCGTAGTGCAGCCAGAACATCGCGTGAAAGGCCTCTCCCTCAATCGCGCGGAGCTGCTTCTGCTCGGATCGCCTGGCCGAGGCGGCGTACGATCGCTCGTTCGCCCCCGACAGTTTGTCCCATTGACCGAGCTGCACGTAAATGTGCGACGGCATGTGCAGCGCGTGCGGGGCGTCGGGCGCGAGGTACGCATACACGTCGGCGGCCTCGAGACCGACGATGGCCCTGGTGGGCTCGTCGAACGCGTGAACGATGTAATGAACGGCGCCGGGATGGTTGCCGTTCCGGCGAAAGACACGAAGCGCGATGGCGCCGGCCTGCAGGTCGACTCGAGTGCTCTCCTGGCCGCGCCGTGCGGTGCGCATCAGCGCAAGCGCATGAAGCGTCGCCGCCTCGTCATCGTCAGGAAACCGTTCCGACAGCATGCCCATCGCGCTCGCGTATCGCTTGGCCCGCTCCTGGCCGTCGCCCTCGCCGTACAGCAGTTCGACCGCATTCAGGTATCCCCGCTCACGCTCGGTCGGCGCCTTGGCGAGACGCTCCGCGCGAGTGGCGGCGAGCTTGACGAGGGCCTTGCGGGCCGACGACATGTCCTGCTGCATCGGATAATGGTGCCCGCCGGTGTAGCTCAGTGCCTCGCCCCAATACGCGAGCGCGAAGCCCGGGTCCGCCTGCTGGGCCTTGCGAAACCTGTCCGCAGCGTCTTCCCATTCGAAGCTGTGAAGGAACTTCACGCCTTCGATGAAAAAGGGTTGGGCTGCCGGTGCACCCGAGTTCGGGAAGTTGATCGTGCCAAGCGTGGCATTCTGGGCCGGGGCCGGCGACGCCA
>QHWJ01000374.1 GCA_003222535.1 Acidobacteriota bacterium
ATCCCGGAGCGCCTCGTACTCCTCCAGCGCCGGCCGCTTCACATCCGGTGGAGGCATCACGCCGGCGCGCAGCTTGCGTACGACTTTCTCCCACAGCTCCGGGTGAGCACCCACGGTGGCGAGATCCAGCTTCGCAAGCGAAAGGTTCGCCGTTTTCGTTCGATCGTTATGGCACGTCACGCAATACCGATCGAGCAGCGCGCGTTGCTTCGCCCCTCGATGATCGTCAGGAGCACCCTGACCCTTCGGCACGCTCGGGGTCACACCGGCCGAAGTCGACGGGTGAGCGCCGACGACACGCATGGCGGACGCGACGGCGGCTCGCGGAGATGGCGCTTGAGGCCCTGCCGCCTGCCCCGCGGAGATGATCGTGATGCACCCGACAACCACTGCGCTGTGCTTCATCGACAGGCGGAGCGTCTCATACCTGCCCGCGGCGTTCAAGCCGGATAACGTCTATTCCATGTCTGGCTGGGAGGGGCTATAGTCACGGAACCCTTACGGGTCTTCGCGCCAGTGCCACGACAGATATGGCCATAAAGACAGTTGCGTCAACCGCTTTGGCGACCACTCTCATGCTCGCGGCCCCGGTGGCGTCGGGCGATCCGCTGATGTGCACACTGTCGGGGTACAACGCCGTGCCGGGACTGACGGCCACCGCGGGCGCCAACGTGCTCACCGTCACCTGGGATGCTTGGGTCCTGACGCTGGTCATGGCTGATGGCTTGCGGGACTGAAAGGTGCCCACCGCGCCCTGAGGTATGCGTTCCGATCAGCGGGTGTTCATCTTTCTCTACGCGGCGTCCGGCGCGGCAGCGCTCGTGTACGAAATCGCGTGGACGCGGCTGCTCACGCTGCAGATGGGACACACCGTGGCCGCGGCCAGCACGGTGCTGGCCGCGTTCATGGGTGGCCTGGCCCTCGGCTCGTGGCTCGGTGGCCGACTCGAGAGCCGCGCCATGCCGCGGTTTTCAAACGCCGGCGCAGCCCGGCTTCGAGCGTACGCCGCGTGCGAGCTGATCATCGCGCTCGTGGCCATCGTGTTGCCCGCGGCCCTGGCGGCGATGGTCCCCGTCCTTTCGTGGGCCTATCACGACGGCCTGGCGCCGGCGACGTTCGGAGCCGTGCGCGTGCTGATCTCCGTGGCGCTCCTCGTGGTCCCGGCGACGGCCATGGGCGCGACGTTTCCGATCGCGGTGGGCTGGTATGCGGGCGCCACGGCCGATGCCGGCGTGCTGTACGCGGCGAACACGGCGGGGGCGGCACTCGGCGCGGTCGCGACCGGCTTCTGGCTCCTCCCCGCCATCGGCCTGCGGGCGACGACGTGGATTGGCATCGCGCTGAACGGCGTCGCGGCAGGTGGAGCGATCTGGCTCGCGTCACGGCCCACGACGATCGACACGGAGCTCGCCGGGCACCCACCGCAGAAACCAAAGATCAAGCCGAGAGATTCTCTGCGAGCTGAGCGCGCTCCGCGTTCAACGTTGACGCCGGCGCTGCCGCGGGTCGCGACCGCGGCCGCGGCCATCTCGGGGTTTGTCGCGCTCGTCTACGAAGTCGCCTGGACGCGGCTCCTCGTGCTCGTTGTCGGTCCGACCACGTACGCGTTCACGACCGTGGTGGCCTCCTTCATCATGGGCCTCACGATCGGCGCCGCCGCCGGCGCTCGCCTGGCTCGCCGTTCGTCCCGGCCGGCCACCTGGCTCGGCGCGATGCTCATGATCACTGCCGTCGCCGCGTCGGCTGCAGGCTGGTTCGCAGCATCGCGACTTCCGCTGATCGTCGCCTCGCAGGTGGCGGATCCCGACGCCGCGTTCGGCCGCGTCGTGACGCGGCAGGCAATCGCCGTCGCCCTGTTGCTCCTGCCCATGACGTGCGCTCTCGGTGCGGCGTTCCCTCTGGCGCTCGCTTCCGCGGCGTCTTCTGCGACCGGGGACCGGCGGACCGCCGGCCCGGATGCCGCGCGCGTGTACGCGTCGAACACGCTTGGAGCGATCGCAGGCGCGTTGGTCGGCGGGTTCGTGCTGCTGCCGAATGTCGGCCTCCACAGCGCTTTCCGCGCGGCTGCAACGATCGGCATCCTCACCTCGCTCGGCGTCTGGATCATGGAAGCCCGGTCGCGGCCCCCGGCGCGTGGCCGTCTCGCGAAGATGGTGATGGCCTCCGCGCTTGGCACCGCGATCGTTTTCCTGTTGCCGCCGTGGGATCTCAATCTGCTCGCGAGCGGGGCGTACAAGTACGCGCCGTACATCCGCCTGGACGACCTCGAGACGGAGCTGCGGACGTGGCGGCTGCTGTACTACGAAGATGGCGCGGTCGCGACGGTGGGCGTCCGGGAGCTCGCCGGCATGCGCTCGCTCGTCATCGACGGGAAGGTCGACGCGTCGAACATGGGTGACATGCTGACGCAGCGTCTGCTCGGCCTCCTTCCGGTGCTTCTCCATCCCGATCCGCAGGATATCTGTGTCATCGGCCTTGGCAGCGGCGTGACGGCCGGATCGGCGCTGGCGCCCGGCACGGTGCGGCGCGCCGACGTTGTCGAGATCTCGCCGGAGGTGGTGAACGCGTCGGCGTTCTTCGAGCGGGAAAACGGACGCGTCCTCGGCGCCCCCGGCGTGCGCCTCATCGTCGGCGACGGCCGCTCCCATCTGCTCCTGACCACACGCCGCTACGACGTGATCGTCTCCGAGCCGTCGAACCCGTGGATGGCCGGCATTGCCGCGCTCTTCACGCGGGAGTTCTTCGAAGCGGCGCGCGGGCGATTGAAGCCCGATGGCCTGATCTGTCAATGGGCGCACACCTACGACATGAGCCCGGCCGATCTGCGATCGATTGTCCGGACCTTCGCGTCGGTGTTTCCGGAAGCGACGATGTGGATGGTGGGCGAGGGCGATCTGCTGCTGATTGGCAGCAATGGGGCCCCAATCGATCTCGGGGGACTCGTTCAGCGCTTGAGGCGCGGGAACACGCCGGCGCTGCTCGACGATGTCGCCGTTGCCGATCGCGCCGCGCCGTTCGCGCTGCTGTCGCTGTTCGCCGGAGGTCCGGCCGAACTGAAGCGGTACGGCGGCGACGCCGCGATCCAGCGCGACGATCGGATGGCGCTCGAGTTTTCGGCGCCACGGGCGATCTACGGGCGCACCACCGCGGAGAACGCAGTGGTGATCCGGGCGCTCGCCGACCCTGGCCGAACGGCACCAGCGGCGCGAGCCGTGCTCGAGCAGGCGACCGACGTGAGCTGGGCAGCTGCCGGTGCGATGGAGCTCAAAGCGGACGCACACGGCATCGCATACGAGCGGTTTCAGCGGGCCGTGCGGCTCAACAGCCGCAATGCCGAAGCGCTGAGCGGCTTGTCAGATGCGGCAGCAGGTTCCCACAGGCAGGAGGAAGCGCTCGCCTGGCTGCAGTCGCTCGCGACGGCGGAGCCGGAGAACGCGATCGTGCGCATCGAGCTTTCGCATCTGCTCGCCGCGATGGGAAAAATGGATCAGGCGGCCGCCGCGGCGGAGGATGCGATGCGGTTGGCGCCGGGCGATCCGCGGACGGGGGAGCAGCTCGCGTCGGTGTTCGCTGACGCCGGCGACGCCGCCCGCCTGGCGCCGCTCGCCGACACGCTCGTCGCGCGATACCCCCAGCGCGACAAGCCGCGCTTCTACCGCGCGACGGCGCTGTTGCTGACGGACCACGCTCGGGAAGCCATCGACGAGTCACGGCAGCTCCTCGGCCGGAACCCGAAGGACCCACTTGCGCAGAACCTGCTGGGCGTGGCGTGCGCCACGGCGGGCCTCCGCGAGTGCGCGATCAGTGCATTCCGGGCGGCGCTCGCGGCCAACCCTCGCGACACGGCGACCTACGTCAACCTTGGCGTGTACCACCTCCAATCGGGGGACTCAGCCGCGGCAGCCGAATCGTTCTCCGTCGCGCTGACGCTCGACCGATCTTCGGTGTCTGCGAGACAAGGCCTTGCCGAGGCCCGTGCCGCACTTGGCGGAAGACCGTAGGACCCGATCTCACGAGAGCTTCCCCGCGATAGAAAGGCCTCTTGCGGGCCCTTGAATCAATTGCGGTCTCTTGAATCGCGAAGACTGTCGATCGGGTCAGTCACCTGGGCAGCGCGACTCGCTTGGCGCGGCAGACGCGCGCCTGTCAAGGTGCCACCGGCGCCACCGCTACCGGCAAGACGAGATGCCGCGACTTCGAGTGCCACGCGATCGTGAGAACAACCGCGACGAAGATCAATCCGATCGACAGTCCCACCCACAGGCCAGACACGCCCCAGCGATACCAGAAGCAGAGCGCCCAGCCGACGGGCAATCCGAACACCCAGTGGCCGATCACGTTCATGACCATCGGCGTGCGTGTGTCGCCGACGCCGCGCAGGACGCCTGTCGCCACGGCTTGCGTGCCATCGAACAACTGGAACGCGGCGGCGATTGACAGGAGGCGGACGCCGATGGACAACAGCTGCGGATCGCTTGTAAAGGCGCGGAGCATCGGCATGGGCGCGACGATGAATGACGCGCCGACGATCCCCGTAATCGTGGCGCCGACCGCGAATGCGGTCCAGCCGGCGTGAACGGCGCGGCGACGATCCCCGGCACCGACCGCATGGCCGACGCGAACGGCGGCCGCGGACGACAGACCCAGGGGCACCATGAATGCCAGCGCCGCGATGTTCAGCGCGATTTGATGCGCGCCAAGCGAGACCGGATCGAGCGTGCCTGCCAGCGCGCTCACCGCGGCGAACACGCCCACCTCCAGCGTCACCTGTGAGGCGGCGGGCAGGCCGAGTGCGAGAAGCCGTCGCACGCGCGCCGCGTCGAAGACGAACATCGTTCGAGTGTGGGCGTCCCCCCGCTTCCGATGCTCGCCCACGATCGCGCAGCCGAGGAATGCGGCCATGTACACGCGCGATCCAACCGTCGCCCACGCCGAGCCATTGACCCCGAGTGCCGGCAGGCCGAAGCGCCCCCAAATCAGCACCCAGTTGCCAAACGCGTTCACAAGGTTCGCCGTCACGAGCGCAGCTATCACGGGCCAGACCAGGTGCATTCCCTGCAGGTATCGCCGAAATGTCGCATAGAGCAGCAACGGCAGCGCGCCCAGCCCGAGGATCGCCATGTAGGGTTGCGCCAGCGCGCGCACCGCGGGGTGCAGCCCCCAGCGCGCGCTCGTCGTCAGCGCGCCGTAGAAGATCAGCATGATCGTGGGCGCGACGACGAGTGCGACCAGCACCCCGTGCTGCAGCCACCGCACGCAGTCGTCGAGGCGTCCGGCTCCGTAGGACTTCGCCACCAGGGCGTCGAGTCCCAGCATGACTCCCATGCCGAACACCGCCACGCCGAAGAAAAGCGAGTTGCTCATTCCAGCTGCGCCGATCGCCGCCGGTCCGAGCGGGCCCACCATGATCGTGTCCACGACGCCCATGCTCATCCAGCCGATCTCCGCCAGAATGACCGGCCCGGCGAGCCTCAGCATCGGAAGGAGCTCACGGTCCATTCCTTCAGTGTAGATGGGAGGAATTCTCCGCAGCGCGAGTTCGCCGAAGCTCATCGCTCACCGTGAAACGCACACATCGCCTGCACACATCGGAGACGAGCGCTGCGGTTGTCGAGCAGCTCTTCGCTGACTCGGCTGGTTCTCGTGCCCGCCGCGGAGTCGAAGCGAGCATGACCCGGTCGCCAAAACCGACGAGCGATCGTGGCGTCGCGATTGCACGCATGCAGTCCAGCTCCGGCTCAACCGGGCTGGAGAAATGAACACAGAGGAGGTAGAAGCAATGCGTCAGACATTGTGGTCTGTATTGATCGTCTCGATCGTGTGTGCTGTTAGTGTCGGGCTCGTGGCACAAGCACCGGGCAGCTCGGCGGCGCAAGCCGGCAAGCAAGTGACCTTCTCCGGATGTGTCGAAAAGGCGCCAAGCGAGGTCGGCTCAGCCCTCGCGAATCTCGCGGCTGGAGCAGCGAGCACAAACTTCATCTTGACCAACGCCAGCCCAGAGTCCCCTGTCGCGGTAGGGACGGCGGGTACTGCGAAGCCTTCGGCCAGGTATCGACTGGACGTGGACGAAGCGAAGATCAGTCCGTACGTGGGTCACAAGGTCGAGGTCACCGGCACGATCGATGAGCAGCCTGGTTCGGCGAGCTCGCCGGGTAGCGCTGCTGCCTCAGGTGCGAGTGGTCCAAAATTCAAAGTCGTCTCCGTCAAGACGGTCGCGGCAGTCTGTCCGTAGCGTGGCCGGCCGTCCCGACAGTCTGGTGCGCGGGCGCAACCATGATCGCCCATGTAACGAAGCTTCGCCGCAAACCGCCGAGTGACGCGAGCAGTCGGTCGGCGAATCTTCGTTACCAGGCGGCCGGGTTTCCCGCGCACCGACTTCCACAGTCGAGATGTCCTGAACTCGGAACCCGACAACCGCTTCGCCTTGCGGTAGCCCACGAAGTGACTCATTTCCGGCGCTGCTTCCGCTCGACCATTTCGTGTGCGATGCGAAGGTTCTCGGCAATCGGCACCGACGCAGGGTCGATCGCGCGCGCGCGTTCGAATTCCACGACCGCCTCTTCGGCCCGATCGAGTTGAAGATACACGCGTCCGAGCTCGTTCCGAAGCTCCGCGGCGGACGGCTGCCCGGCGATGGCTTCCTGCAGGTGCCTCGCGGTTTCGTCCAGGCGGCCGGCTTGCGCCTCGATCAGCGCCAGATTGTAGAGCGCGCGCGGTTCACCTGGCGCGAGTGCCAGACCTCGGCCATACGCCAGACGCGCGTGGTCCAGATCTCCCAGAGCGGCATAGGAGACTCCCAGATTGAACCATGCTTCCGGCGACGCGCCGTCGAGGGCGAGCGCGCGGCGAAACTCCTGGACGGCCTGCTCCGGCTGTCGAAGACCGTTCAATGCGATCCCGAGATTGTTGTGCGCATCGACGGCGTTCGGGGACACGGCGAGGCTCTGCCGCAATACGGCTGCCGCCTGGGTGAATTGCTCCTGTTCGTTGAGAGCCGCGCCCAAATCGGTGAGGATGATCGGATCGTTCAGTCCAGCCTGTCGCGCCCGGTTGAGCAGCGCCGCGGCCGCCCCGGTCTCACCCGCGGCGGTCAGCGTCGCGGCCAGCTTTACCTGTGCTTCGGCTGACGAAGCGTCGAGCTCGGTGGCGCGCCGCGCGGCTGCGATCGCATCCGGCGTGCGGCCCACCTGGCCGAGCAGTGTGGAGTACGCGAGCCAGTCGCGGACGTCGTGGCTGCCGTCGGCGGTTCGGGCCGCGAATTCGTTCAGCCATGCCTCACGGGTGTGTTCGACGTCCGCGATCAGCAGCGGAATCGACCGATCGTCGCGGTTCGCCCGTGCCGCGGCACGATAGAGCCGCAGTGCGCTCGCATAATCGAATGTTCCCTGCTGGTACCGCGCGTGTCCCTCGATGAGGGATGGGGTAGACGCGATGTACGGGATGAGCGCCGCCAGAAGAGACGAGGGCCCGCGCCATCTGGCCAGACCAGGCCCACCTTCGCGCGCGGCGGCGGTGGCACGCAGGTTCGTCAGAAGCGCCTCACGATAGGCGAGACGCGGCGCTTCGAACTCGAGCAGCGGATGGCGGTCGCTGTTCAAAGCGCCCTGATCCGCGAGCCGCTCGGTCTCGTGCTCGTCGAGCAGGAGCGACGCCGCCAGCTTCATGGGATCGTCGAGCCGGACTTCGGCGAGATCGGCGCGGACCGCCGGGTCCGCCATCTTGTCCGCAATGCGGGCCAGGTCGACATCGACCGTGCGGTCCGATCCGACGAGCAGCAGATAGTGCGTCGGCTGGTTCGTCATGTACCAGACCGTTGTGTGTGGAAACACACTGCGGAACGTCCGAAGCGCCAGGCGAAACGTGTCGCCGCCGAGCCCGCCGAGCGGCATCCACACCGTCACGACGCCACGCGGCCGCAGCCTGCGCCGGCAGAGAGAGAAATAATCGGTCGTGTACAGGTTCGCGTTGCTCTTGTAACGCAGATCGGTGCAGTCGGTGGAGATGACGTCGTAGGTGGCGTCGGTCGACGCGAGATAGTTGCGCGCGTCCTCCAGGATCAGATTGAAACGCGGATCGCGCCACACGGCATGATTGCTGGCATCGAGGTGCCGCGCGGCGTGAAACACACTGGGGTCGATTTCCACGCAGTCGATGCGGTCGAGCGAGTGATAACGCGAAAACGACCACGATGCGCCTCCCGATCCGAAACCAACCGTCAGCGCGCGCCGCGCCTCCGGATTGAGCAGCATCGGGACGTGCGCGAGCGACTTCTGGTCAGTCAGCATGATCGAGTCGGTGCCGGCGACCGGCACCCGATCGATATAGATCGTTCGGGTGCCCGTCACCTCCTGGAGGACGCTGACCGTCGCGGACATCCCTTCCTCGTAGAACACGAGGCGCTCCGATCCGGCCGGGACGTGGAGGGCGCCGCCGCCCGCGGTGAGCAGGACGCTGCCGAGCGTGGCAGCCGCGAGAATCGTGACCGGCGTCGTTGGCGATCGTTCGTTGACCAGAACGACCAGAATGCCGGCAGCGACGCTGACGAGTGAAGCCACGAGCAACGTCCGCGAAACGCCCAGCATCGGAACGAGGACGAGGCCGGTCAGCGCGACGCCGAAGATTGCACCTGCTGTATTGGCGGCGTACAAGTTGCCCAGAATCCGGCCCGCGGCGCGTGTGTGTTCGCGGGGCGAGCCGCGAACGAGCCGGACGGCAATCGGAAACGCGATGCCCATCAGCACTGTCGGAACGCCCATGGCCGCGGCAGCTTTGGCGAAGTTGCCGCCGACGAGCGTCATCCACGAACGATCCGGCGGAAGAAATGCGTCGATGACCGGCGTCGAGAGACGGAGGAACCGCAGCGAGGCGGCGGCGCTCAAGGCGAGCACCGCCTGCGCGGCGGCGAACCAGGACGCCGGCCGTCGCAGCCGGTCCACGAACGGTGTCGCAACGGCGCTGCCCAACGTGATGCCCGAGAGGAACATAACGAGCATGCTCGTGAAGGCATAGGTTGTAGACCCGGAAAAAAACACGAGCGCGCGCGTCCAGACGACTTCGAGCGACAACGCGGCAGATCCGGCCAATGCGTACCCCCACAACACCGAGCGGGTCGCTCTGGCACGGCTGACCTCGTCGATCGCGTGGCCTGTTGGGTCGGGTGGGTCCGGTTGGGCGGGCATGCCCGGTCGCAATGGGTCATCGGCGACCGGCGTCGGGCGTCCCTGCTGCTCCGGGACGCGGAAGGCTTTGTCCGACGAGGGGATCGCCGCATTGCGTCCTGCAATCACCCACGCGGTCACGGCGCCGACAAGGTTGCCGGCGGCAGCCACCCATGTCGTCTCGAAGGTCCCGAGCCGCTCGATCAGCACGAACCCCGCCGCCGTCGCACCACACACGGCCCCGGCGGTATTGATCGCGTAGAGCAGACCGGCATGCCGCGCGAGGCCTCCGGCACGCCGTTTCGCCAACACCGCCACCATGGCCGGCAACGTTCCGCCCATCAAGAACGTCGCAGGTGTCACCGCAAGCGCCGCGAGCGCAAAGCGTGCGACGCCAAGCCTGAATGTGCCGGCCTGGAGCAGGCGTCCGACATGCACTGACAGCGTGTTCACGAGCAGGAGCTGCACGGGGAATGCAAGAGAAACGAGCGCGATCGCCCCTTCCAACGCGGCATACAGCCGAAGGGGATCGGCCCCTCTCTCGAGTCGTCGGCCGAAGAACCCGCTCCCCGCCGCCAGGCCGCCCATGAATGCGGCGAGCACCGCCGTCAGCGCGAACGTGGTGTGGCCGACGGCCAGGCCCAGAAGACGCGTCCAGACGATCTCGTACGCCAGGCCGGACGCGCCGGACAGGAAAAAAGGATTCCGCCGACGATCGTCATGAGCACATTCATCGATTCGATGGTTTTCGCCGGCACCGTCATGATGTCCTCGGGCAGCACCACGAGGTCGGCGAGCTTGCCCGGCTCGATCGAGCCTTTGATCTTTTCATCGAAGGTCAGGAACGCGTTGTTGATGGTTTCCACCTTCAGCGCCTCCTGACGTGTGATCTTCTGGTCGGCTCCGAGCACGCCACCGCTGATCGTGTCGCGGGTCACGAAGTGATAGAAGACCCACAGCGGAGGGTAGGGCACGACCGACGCGTCTGTGCCGCCGGCCACGGTGAAACCGTGATCGAGATACGCGCGCATGGGCGTCACCCACGCGGCGCGTGTCGGCCCCCACATCTTCACGAGGCTCGGTCCAGCCAGATACAGATGGTTCTGCGCGGAGATCACGAGGTCGAGCTTCTTCATGCGGGGAAACTGGTCCGCTCGCGGGATGAACCCGTGCTCGATGGACCAGCGCCGCCCGACGATTGATTTCTCCGCGCTCGCCGCTTCGTATGCGGCGAGGACCTCGTCGATCGCCCGGTCGCCGACCGCGTGCGTCGCCACACGCCACCCCTGGCGATTGAGCTCCTTGACGATTCCGGTGTACGGCTCCTGCGTGATCGTATTCAACCCATAGAACGTGCCGCCCTCGTCGTACGGTTTGGCGTAGAGCCCGGTCATCCATCCGCCCTCGAAGCCGCCGTCGACGCCGAGCTTGATGCCGCCGACTCGCAGCCACTCGTCGCCTTCGTCCTGGCTGAGGTTCCAGGCAGCGACCGCCGCCTTCATCTTCGTGACGTCAGACGCATCGGACGCGCGCATGAGCTGGTTGACGCGAATCGTCAGGAGGCCCTTCTTCTCCATCTCCTGCAGGATCCGGTACTGCTCGATGCCCGCACCGGGATACCGGATGCCCGTCAGGCCCGCGGCATTCAGCTTTTTGTGTTCGGCGACGAAATAGTCGATGCTCAATCGCTCGTCGTTTCGAGGCAGCGTGACGAGCGACTTCGCGCGGTCCACCAGCTCGCCGTTCAGCTGGCCGCTCGCGTCTCGCGAAATCCTGCCGCCTGGAGGTGCCGGCGTCTGATTCTCGATTCCGTACTTCCGGAGCGCGGCGGAATTCAGGATGTACTCGTGCCCGCCGCGCACGACCACGACCGGTGTGCTCGGCGCAACCGTGTCGAGATCCTTTCTGTAGGGAAGCCGCTGCTCTTTCAGCTGCGCCTCATGCCAGTCGGCGTTGGTCGTCACCACATCGCCAGGTCCGCTCCGTTTCACGCGGGCGCCTATCAGATCCAGAACTTCCTGGAGGGTACGAGCCCGTGAGAGATCGACGCCGGGGCCGCCCCCGGCATTGTGGAGATGATCGTCCTGAAGACCCGGAACGATCGTCTTTCCGCCCAGGTCCATGACCCTGGTCGATGGTCCGGCGAGCCTCCGGATCTGGCCGGTTGATCCGACCGCGGTGAACTTGCCGTCGGCGATCGCGACGGCTTCAGCCGTCGAGAATGCGCGATCCACCGTGTACACCTTCGCGTTGACGATCACGAGGTCAGGCGCTGGCGCCTGTGACTCCAGCGCGCGCCCGGCAACGAAGGACGCGGCAGCAGCCGCAATCAGGAGAACGCCGGCACGACGACGCATATGAAGACTCCTTAATATTTAATATCGGAGTTCGATGCCAAGCTGGATTTGCCGTGGGATATCGACGTTCGTCGCTGCGCCAGCCGTCACCAGCTGTGTGCTGACCGCAATCACGTTGACGCGATTGGTCGCATTGATGACCTGACCGAACAGCCGCACGCGTCCGTGCGTGGACCCGAACTCGTGTCCGACGGTCATGTCGAGCGTCCAGTTGGCCGGCAACTGCTCCTGGTTGCGGCCGGTGATCTGTCCCGTCCGGTCGACGTAAGCCGCGAGAATCGTCGGATCGCCGTTGACGATCGAGAACGGGCGGCCCGAGGCGTAGCGCAGGAGCGTCGTATAGCTGACATCTCCCGGGAACGTGATGGTGCCGGTGCCCGTGAAGGTGCGCCGCTGATCGTAGTCGGCCGGACCGAACGAGAACCGTCGTTGCAGCGGACTCAAGACGCCGGACGCTTCGTCCTCCGCTTTCCCAATCGTGTAGGAGAGAAGTCCCTCGAAACGGTGGCGCGGAGCCTTTTGAAGCACCAGCTCCAGTCCGTTGTACCTCAGCGTCCCGGCAGTCCGCTGGACCTGCAGGACCTCGACGGAGCTGACCGTCACCGCGTCGCTGCTCGGCTGATTGTGTCCGCGGCGGACGACGCCGGTGATGCCCACCTTGAGGTCGGGCGTGACGAGGTGTTCGTAGCCGACCGACGCGTGGTTGATGTACGGACTCTCGAGGTCATCGATCGCAAAACGCTGGATCGATCGAACGGTGTCTTGTCCGACGAGGTTCGCGTCGGCGTTTCTCACGAGATACGTGATGTCCACCTCGGGCCGCGAGTCAGAAAAGCCGAAGACGCTGTCGAACACGTTCGAGTAGTACCGCCCGACGCTGGCAAACAGCTTGTTCTGCCCGTTGCCCATCGGATCCCACGTCAGGCCGCCTCGTGGTGACACCGCAACGCCTGTCGTCGAACGCCGCTGGGTATCGAATCTGATGCCCGCGTCCACGGTGACCGTCGGCGCCGCGACCCAGTTGTCCTGCAGGAAGCCGCCGACACTCCGATCCCGCAGCGACCCCTTGACGGCATACGGATCCTGCCGCGTGAGCACACCACCTCCTGGCTGTGCCCGCAGGTCGTTGAAGTTCGGGACCTCGCGCAGCCGCGGCTGCCTGCCGAAGCTCTCGCTCCACTCGACCCCTGCTTTCAACGTATGAGGGCCTGCGGTGCGCGTCACCTTCGTCGAGAGCCGTCCTCGCGTCTCGTTCAGGACCCCGAAGCGATCCGGGGACGGTCCGCTCGTGTAGAAATGGCCGGCTGCCGTGTCGAAGAAACGGACGAAATGAGCGCCTGGTGATATCGGCACATCGTCGTCGATCCTGTTGTTGTGAAACGACATGAAGAACACCTGGAACCCTGACTCGACGACGGTCCGACTGTTGAAAAGGTGCGTGTGCCGCGCAGTCTGGTTCCATGTGTTGATCGCCTGACGACGGTTCGACTCGGCGGCGATCTCGGTACTGAGGTTCGTGTGATCGGCCGTGAACGGCCCGGCGTCGCCCGTATACTCCCACCGGTTATTCGGATCCTTCTGGTACGTGAGCTTCAAGTGCGCGGGGTAAAAGCGATTGCGGATCGGCAGCGGATCGGCAGACAGCACCGTTCCTTGATTCTCGGCGTTGTACTGGAAGCCGGTGAAATACCAGAATCTGCCTTTGACGATTGGCCCGCCCACCGCTGTTTCGACGAAGCCCGCCCAGCCGAGCGGCTTGTCGCGGACCTGGCTGCGCAATCCGGTGTCGATCGAGCTGAGTAAGAAGTTCGGCTTCGAGATGGCCGACAGGAAGAAGTCCGCCGTGTTCGCACCGCTCTTCGAAATCAGGTTGATCACCGACGACTGGTACCCTCCGTACTCCGCCGAGAATCCGCCGGGCAGGAACTCCACGCGTTCGATGACGCTCGGGGCGATGAGAATGCCCGCGCGCCCCACGCCGCGGTTCAGGCTGCCGCCATCGAGCAGGTAGTTGTTGCCCGTCTGGTCGCCGCCGCGCACGTTGAACTGGTTGTACGACGTTCGTGCCCCGCGGCTGTAACTGACGCCGGGGAACACTGTCGGCATCTCGGTGTAATTGCGGGTGATCAACGGCAGCGTCGACAGGTACTTGTCGTTCAGGGTCGTCGATTCGGCCGCGTCCTTCGTATTGATGAGCGGCGAGTCGGCGGTAACGAGAATGGCCTCTTCGAAGCTGCCGACCTTCATCTGCAGCGGGAAGCGCTGATTGCTACCCGGGTTCACGGTCACGTCCGAGATGCTGATCGTGCTGAAACCGGCGAGCTCCGCTTTGAGCTCGTAGGTGCCCACCTGGAGTGCCAGGAACTTGAACTCACCGTTCGCTCCGGTCGTCTGGGTGACGGCGGTGTTGCGCGTCGGGCTCCGCAGCGTCACCGTGGCGCCCGGCAGCACACCACCGCTCTGGTCGGCCACGCGTCCTTCGATGATCCCGGTCGTGACCGCCTGCGCCGCGGCCCACGACGATGTCACGAAAAGCGACGCGGCGACGAGCGTCGCGGTCCGGCCAGGACGCTGACTCATATATCGGCCCCTCGATGCTGACCCGGATTTCAGGTGACGGCTGACTCTAACGCTGCGGCGAGTGCTGGTCAATGCGTGGCATCCGTTGACGCGTCACACCGGCTGTGTCGCCGGCGCGGCCGGCCCGAGCGCTGTGACGAAATGGAACGAGCTTCGCTTGAACGCGTCGTGACGTTCATGCTGAGATGACATGGCATGGTGCCGTTTGAAACCGAGCCGGGTTCGGCGCATCCGGTCGGCGTGACGACATACCCGAGCGGCGTCAATTTCTCCCTCTTCTCGCAGGCGGCGACCGAAATGGAGCTTTTGCTGTTCGAGCATCCGCTCGACATCGAACCGGCGCAAATCGTGCGGCTCGATCCGTTTCGAAACAAGACCTTTCATTTCTGGCATGTGTTCGTCCGGGGCTGCGGGCCGGGCATGGCTTACGCGTTTCGTATAGACGGCCCGGCGAACCCGGCGGAAGGACACCGCTTCAATCCCAACAAGGTGCTGATCAGCCCGTACGCGCGCGGCATCCATAAACAGCTGTGGAAGCGAGCCGAGGCCATCGGGCCCGATGACAACATCGCCGCCTCGATGCGGTGTGCCGTTGTCGATTCGTCGGATTACAACTGGGAGGGCGATCGCAGGTTGAAGCGGGCGATCCACGAATCCATCATCTACGAGATGCATGTCGGCGGCTTCACGCGCTCTCCCACGGCGGGCGTGCGCCACCCGGGCACTTTCGCTGCCCTCGCGGAGAAGATTCCTTACCTGCAGGCACTGGGCATCACGGCCGTGGAACTGCTGCCGGTCTGTGAGTTCGACGACACGGACGCGTCGGTCGGCCCGGCTGGCGGCGTCCTTCGGAACTACTGGGGTTACAACACGACCGCGTTCTTCAGTCCCCACTCCGGCTATTCGGTCAATCCGGACGCAGGCGTTCATCCCGGCGAGTTCCGGGACATGGTCAAGGCGCTGCACCGCGCCGGAATCGAAGTGATCCTGGATGTGGTGTTCAACCACACCGACGAGGGAAACGAGTCGGGGCCGACCCATTCGTTTCGCGGCATCGACAACCGGACGTTTTATCTGCTGGACCCGAACAACCCTGCGAAGTACGCCAACTACAGTGGTGTCGGCAACACGGTGAATGCGAACCACCCGGTGACGCAGAAGCTCATCGTGGACTGCCTGCGCCATTGGGTGGACGACATGCACGTGGATGGATTCCGGTTCGACGAAGGCTCCATTCTCGCGCGAGGCGAGGACGGCCTGCCGCTGGCGCATCCGCCCGTCATCTGGCAGATCGAGCTCGACGATGCACTGGCCGACACGAAACTGATTGCCGAAGCGTGGGACGCCGCCGGCCTGTATCAGGTCGGTCATTTTCCGGGCGATCGCTGGGCAGAATGGAACGGCCAGTACCGGGACGACGTTCGGCGATTCGTGAAAGGGGATCCGGGCTTGACCGGTCTCGTCGCCGCGCGCGTCGGAGGCAGCGCGGACATCTACCAGGCGCGGGGTCAGACACCCCAGAACAGCATCAACTTCATCACGGTTCACGACGGATTCACGCTCAACGATCTGGTCTCGTACAGCGCCAAGCATAACGAGGCGAACGGTGAAGGGAACCGCGACGGCATCGACAACAACCTCAGCTGGAATTGTGGCGTCGAGGGCCCAACCACCGATCGGGCCGTCGAGTCGCTGCGGATTCGCCTGATCAAGAACTTCTTCACGATCCTCATGCTGTCGCGCGGCGTGCCGATGATGCTGAGCGGCGACGAGGTGAGGCGCTCGCAGGGCGGCAACAACAACCCCTACAACCAGGACAACGTCACGAGCTGGTTCGACTGGACCATGCTCGAATCGAATCGCGCTGTCTTTCGTTATTTCCAGCGCATGATTGCGTTCAGGAAGGCGCACCCGGCGCTCTGGCAGCCGTACTTCTATCGTGGCGAGACGAACCAACGCGGCCTGGCTGACATCACGTGGCACGGGACGAAGCTGAACAGCCCGGGATTCGGTGATCCGGCGGCCCGCGCCCTGGCGTGCACGATCGCCGGCTTCGGCGACAGCGAGGACCTGCACGTCATGATGAACATGTTCTGGGAACCGCTTGATTTCGAAGTACCGGCGGACCCCGGGCGAGGCTGGCATCTCGCTATCGACACGTTCGCGGACAGCCCGTCCGACATCGCCGATCCCGGGCAGGAAACCATCTTCGTCGATCGGCTTTGCCAGGTTCAGGGGCGGAGCATCGTCGTGCTGAGCGGCGCGGGAGGATGAGTGCACCATCGCGCATGCCGTCCCTGAGCTATTCGTGTTTGGTGATCCGCTCGTTCCGCTCGATTGCACGAAAATCGGAGTCCTTGGCCCCATTCGTCAGGGACTCCTCGCTATCATCGAGTCGCAATGGATCTGAAGTTCTTCAAGGAACGCTACGATTTCGAGCTGCAGCGCAAGGAGCAGCTCACGTCGGCGCCCACCCTGCCGGTGGGCGTGCTGTCGGGCCTCGGCGGTCTGATGGCCGCGATGGTCCGCTCGTTCCCGCACAAGACCCGCTGGCTCACCGTTCCGTTCGGCGCGGCGTTCGCTCTGGATGTCGTGGGGTTCTTCTTCTGCAGCGGGCTCTTACACCGTGCGCGTCTCGCGCTCTTCGCCGTGCTCATCTGCACGACTGCCGCAGGTGTGCTCTACGTTCTCGATCAAGAGATGAGGTGAACCATGCCCCAACCAGAAACTCCGCAGCAACAGCCGCAGCCGAGGCCCGTCTCACAAGACACATCGCCGCGGCCGCCGGCGTTCCCGCCGAATAGGGAAGTCCGCGAAGGTGATCTACCGAAGCGGTAGCACGAAACGCTTGACCGATTCCTGGCCAACGCGCTGGCGTGCAATCTGTCGATGACGTTCGTCAATCACCGCACGGGTCCGCACGCCTTCGATCTGCTCGATGACAGCGAGGCCTCTCGCGAGATCATCAGGCAGATCCTCGGGTCCATGCAGTTTCACCTCTTGTGAATTACCGTAGCCACGAAAGACACGAAAACGCGAAAAGACACGAAACAGAATGGTCTTTTTCGTGCTTGTTCGTGTGTTTCGTGTTTTTCGCGGCGTTGTTCTGCGGCTCAGGATGAGCGGCGGGTCGAAGGGCTGCCAACGAGGCGCCAGAACTGCGTCTCGTTGAGCAGCGTGATCCGGTGCCCCTTCCCGCGCAGCCGTTTGATCTCCATCAGCTTCAGGCCCGCATCCCGGCCGGCCGCCTGCAGCGGGTTCGGCCGCCCGCGGACCACCACCGTCGTCTTCGACGAGGGCATGCCGTGGATGATCGCACCGGCCCTTCGAGCGGCCCGGACGGCCTCGCTGCGGCGCCTGGTCAGAATGCCGGTGAAGGCGACGTGCACGCCCTTGAGCGTCCCGAGGACCCCGACCTTGAGCGCGGCGGGCGGATTACGAAGGGCCTCGATCATTTCGTCGGCGCTCTCGTACCGTTTCCGCCGCTCGCCGATGCAGCGGTACACGATCTCCTTCAGGTGATCGGTGCACGAGAGCCGGCGAATCTCATGGGGTCGAATGCGGGTCCGCGCGTCTCCTTTGATCAGCATGCCCAGCAACTGCCCCACCTGGTACACATCGTCGCGCGCCTGCCACCTCGGGACGGCGCGCGCGAGGATGTCGCTCGGCGCCGTCAACGCGTTCATCGTGCGTGCCGTGATGCCCCGCCGGTCGCTCTGCTGCCGGACGATCCCGAAATCCCCGAGCTTCAGACGCCGGCCGTCGCAGACGAAGACGTTCAGCGGTGTGAGGTCGCGGTGGAGCGCCTGGCCGCGGTGCAGCTTTCCAAGCACCTCGAGGATACCCGCGATTTCGCGGCGCGCGGCGGGTTCAGGCCACCCCCTGGGCGTGTGGGACAGGAAGGCGCTCAGGTCGCCGTGGCGCGCGTACTCGAGTGTGAGGCAGTACAGCGCCTGTCCGTCGGGCCGCATCAGCGGAAACGTGTCGAAGACGCGAATCGCGCGCGGATGTCCGTGGAGCAGCTGCCCGAAGTACGCCTCGCGCAGCCACCCGTCGATGCGCGCGCTCACCTTGATGCAGACGATCTCGGGAACGACCGATGAGCGACCGAGCCGGGTGGCGAGATAGACCTGGCCGAATCCGCCCTCGCCGAGCAGCCGTTCGATGCGGTACTCGATCAGCGTTTCCGGGCTGGTGATGACTTGTGCCGGCGCGAGCAGGTGGCGCGCCCGATCGAAGCGGACGCGGACGGACGTGGCGCTGCGAGTCGTGGCAGCGGACGCATTCTTCAACATACGAGTGAAGCTTCATGAGAATCTTAGCAGGCCGTGATGAAAATCCAGATCGTCACCCTCGATCGGCGGGCTCCATGACGGAATCCGGATCGGAGCATGCCCGCCGGCTGCTTGCGAAGCACTTCGGCCCGACTCGGCTGGTTTCGGCTCCATCGCTGAGCCGTCCCGGCCGCGCCGTGTATCTCAAGCTCGAATGCGAGCTGCCGACCGGTTCCTTCAAGGTCCGCGGCGCCCTGTACTCGCTGTCGGTGAACCTCGAACGGCGTGCGCTCGGCGAGGTCGTCGCGGCCAGCACTGGAAACCACGGCGCCGCCGTCGCGTACGCCGCGCGGTTACTCGGCCTGCAGGCGACGATCTTTCTTCCCGAACATCCCAATCCCGTGAAGGCCGCGCGGATCGCCGATCTGGCCGCGAAGATCGTTGAGGGAGGAAAAGACCTGACCGAAGCGATCGATCGTGCCGCGACGTACGCCGACGGGCATCGGGCGTTCTTTCTCCACGACGCGTCGGATCCGGACATTCCCGGCGGCACCGCGACGATTGCGATGGAGACGCTGGACCAGCTCCCGTCCACCGACGTGATATACGTTCCGGTGGGGGACACGGCGTTGATCCGCGGCGTCGCCTCAGCCGCCAAATCACGCCACCCGGGGATCCGGATCGTCGGCGTGCAGGCGGCGCGCGCGCCCGCCTACGCCATGTCCTGGCGCGAGGGAACGGTCGTGGTCACCGATTCGTCCGAAACGATTGCCGATGGTCTCGCGGTGCGACGTCCGCTCGTCGAGAATGTGGCGGCGATTCGCGCGCTGGTCGACGACATGCGGCTGGTCACGGAGGAGGAGCTCCGGTCCGCCATCGACTTCCTGTTTGCGCGCGAGCAGATCGTGGCCGAGCCTGCCGGTGCTGCGGCGGCCGCCGCGCTGCTGGGCGAGCCGGGGGATCGGACAACAGGGACGATCGTGCTCATCGTGAGTGGTTCGAATCTCGCCCCGGAGTTGCGCCCTGATCACCGGTAATATATCTGGCAACCACATGCTGACGCCCATTCCCTGCCTGTTCATGCGTGGCGGCACGTCGCGCGGCCCCTTCTTCCTCGAATCCGATCTGCCTGCGGACCCGGCGCTGCGCGACCGCGTGCTTCTCGCCGCGATGGGCTCGCCGGACGTGCGGCAGATCGACGGGCTCGGCGGTGCGGATCCGCTCACCAGCAAAGTTGCGATCGTGTCGCGCTCGGCGCGGCCCGGCGTGGACCTCGAATTCCTGTTCGCGCAGGTGCTGATCAACGAACCGCGCGTCGACACCACTCCCAACTGCGGCAACATGCTCGCCGCCGTTGCGCCGTTCGCGATCGAGCGCGGGCTGATCGCAGCCGGTGAGCATGAAACGACCGCGCGCATCCTCACGCGGAACACGGGGACGCTCTGCGACGTGACGGTCCAGACTCCCGGCGGGCGCATCTCGTACGAGGGCGACGCGCGCATCGATGGCTGCCCAGGCACGTCGGCACCCATCAGGATCAGCTTTCTCGAGACAGCCGGCTCGGTCTGCAAAAGCCTCCTGCCCACGGGACACATCGTCGACGAGCTGGAAGGGGTCAGGGTGACGTGCATCGACAACGGCATGCCCGTGGCGATCATCGCGGCCGGCGATCTCGGGCGGACCGGCTACGAGTCGAGGGATCAACTCAACCAGGACACGGCCTTGAAGCAGAGGCTCGAGGCGATTCGCCTGGCCGTGGGTCCGGCGATGAACCTGGGAGATGTCGCACAGAAGGTGGTGCCGAAGATGACGCTGGTCGCCCGGCCCCGGGCGGGCGGCAGCCTGTGCACGCGCACGTTCATCCCGCACGACTGCCACGCGGCGGTTGGCGTGCTGGGCGCCGTGACCGTCGCGACGGCCGCGGTGCTGGACGGATCCGTCGCGCACGCCGTGTCGGTCGTCCCCGACGGACCGGTCAAGCTGATCTCGGTGGAGCACCCCACCGGAGAGTTTTCGGTGGAGCTCGAAGTGGACGCCGCCAACCCGCAGATCGTCAAGCGCGCGGCGCTGCTGCGCACGGCGCGATTGATCATGCGCGGTGAAGTGATGATTCCCAGGTCCGTGTGGAACGGGGGGCCGTCGGCGCGTCTGGCCGCCTGATCGCCGATGGATACGATTGCCCCGCCGGACGCCAGTCCCGTCAAGCCGGCATACCGGGCGCCGGCAGGCGCGTGCGACGCGCACTGCCACATCTTCGGCCCCGCCCGACGCTTTCCGTACGCGGCGACACGGCGCTACACGCCGCCGGACGCGCCCAAGGAAATGCTCGCCGCGCTTCACCGGCATCTCGGTCTGTCGCGCGCGGTGCTGGTGCAGGCGAGCTGCCACGGCACCGACAACCGCGCGATGCTCGATGCCATCGCCTCGTCTTCCGGCGCCTGGCGCGGCGTCGCGATGGTCGAGGCGACGGTGACCGACCGCGAGCTCGAAGCGCTGCACGCAGCCGGCGTGCGTGGCGTGCGCTTCAATTTCGTCGCGCACCTCGGCGGCGCGCCGGACCTGAACGCCGTGGATCAGGTGCTCCGACGCGTCGGCCCGCTCGGTTGGCACGTGGTACTGCACCTCGACGCCGAGGACATCCTGACCTACCGGGAATTCCTCGGGCGACTGCGCGTGCCCTTCGTCATCGATCACATGGGCCGGGTCCGGGCGGCGCACGGCCTCGACCAGAAGCCGTTCCGCCTGCTGCTCGACGTGATGAAGAACGAACCGGCCTGGGTGAAGGTCAGTGGGCCCGAGAGAATCTCCGCCGGGGGCAGGCCTTTCCGCGACGCGGTCCCGTTCGCCCGCGCGCTCATCGACGCGGCGCCGGACCGGGTGCTGTGGGGCACCGACTTTCCGCACCCCAACGTCAGAGTGATGCCGAACGACGGTGAGCTCCTGGACCTGTTCGCGCTCTTCACCGACGACGAGGAACTGCGCCGTAAGGTGCTCGTCGACAATCCTGCGCGGCTCTACTGGCCGGAGGTCAACGAGCCGCCGCTCAGCTGAACGCCTCGCGCTTGCATGGAGGGCGAGGTTTTCAGCCTCGCCGAACGACGATCCTGAAAGGGTCGCCCTCCGTCGAGACGCCGGCCAACCTTGACGGACGATCGGGACGCCAATATTCTCATGCCTTCACGTGCGCGTCTGTCACGTGTGGAACAGAGGTGGGAGCATGATGCGTTTGTCGTTCGCCGTTGCCGTCGGCGCGGTCACCCTGGCGGCAGCCGCTGCTGTCGCGCAACCGGCCCCGCAGCAGCCGCCGCCCCTGACGAACCTGCAGCTCTATCCCAAGGACACGCCGCGGCCGCAACTCATCGCCACGATGCAGGGCTTCGTGCAGGCGCTGGGCGTCCAGGCCGCGGGCGGGTGCGGCTACTGCCACGCCGGAACGGCGCCGGCCTTCGATTTCGCTTCGGACGCCAAACCGGCGAAGACCGTCGCGCGCAAGATGATCCTCATGGCGCGGGAGATCACCGGCAAGCTTCCGGAAATCACGGGCAAGACAGCGGCGGAGGTCACCGGTCTCCGCTGCGCCACCTGTCATCGGGGCGTCGCGATTCCGAAGCTGCTGCCCGATATCCTCACCGAAACGGCCACGAAGAGCGGCACAACAGCCGCAGTACAACAGTACCGCGAGCTGCGGACCAAGTACTACGGCGGCCAGAGCTATGACTTCAGCGAGAACGCCCTCGTCGCCATGGCAACGCCGCTCATCAACGGCAACAAACCGGACGAAGCGATGACGTGGATGCAGCTGAACCTGGAGTTCTATCCGAAGTCGTCGGCGACCCACGCGGCGCTTGGGCAGGCATACGCGAAGAAGAACGACACGCAGAACGCGATCAAGAGCCTTGAAAAGGCCGTCGAGCTCGATCCGAACAACCAGAACGCGAAGCGACAGCTCGAGCAGATGAAGAGATAGAACTTGCGGAATCTGGTAATCGGGTAATCTGGTAATCGGGTAATTGAATGGGTGATTGATTAATTTGAATGGGTGATTGATCGGCCGATCACCAATCCCAATTTACCAATCCAATTACCAGATTACCAGATCACCAGATTACTAGATTGGGGGTGTCAGTAGTTCGGCCAGTACTTCTTGTGGCAGTTCTCGCACGTCTCGTCGATCTCGCCGCCGACCTTCAATAGCCCATCGACGTCTTTCGCGTCCGCCGCTCGCAACGCGATCGCGGCCGTGTCCACCAGTGCCTGCGCCATCTTCATCCACTGGTCGCCGTCTTTGGCGCGGGGAACCATCATCAGCAGGTTCCCGGACTCGGCCAGAATCATCGCGTGACTGCGGACGTGGGCCCATTCCTCCTTGGTGCGCGGACGGCGTTCTTCCACGTGATCCTTCGTGAAGATGGTCGCCACCGATTCCCACACGACGTCGGCGGACGGATCCACGACGGCCTGCATCAACTGCTTGACGTCCGCGACCGGTTTGAACGGCGGCGGGACTGGACCGCCGCATGCGGCCGACGCGGCGACCGCCAGGGCGGCCGACACCAGGCGCACGCGGGGACGGCGCGCGGTCACGGCTTTTTCCTGGCGGACGGCGGGACCCGGAACCTGATGTGACCTTCGCGAAGATCCCGGCTCAGATCCGGTTGGCCGCCGGGCGGGCGCGGAACCGACGAAGGCGTGGCGGGCGGTCCGCCGGTCCGGTCCTCGGAACCGGTGGGCGTGGCCCGACAAGCCGGCGCAAGTATGCCCGGGGCATACGACGGAACAGAAATGCCTGCTCATCGCACCCTCCCCACGGCGGGCGATTGTACTGGACAATTCAATTTCAACTCCCGACAATAGCACCGGAGGGCGGCGTACGTCCGCTCGTACGCTTTTTCGGGAGGCTGTCGATGAGGATGAAATCTGCGGCGTTCGTCGTTGCGGCCGGATTCATGCTGGCCACGGGGTCCGCGATCGCGCATCACTCGTTTGCGGCGGAATTCGACGCGAACAAGACGATCAACCTCAAGGGCGTCGTCACCAAGATCGAGTGGATGAACCCCCACACCTATTTCTATCTGGACGTGACGGGTCCGGACGGCAAGGTCGTCAACTGGGGTATGGAGATGGGCAGCCCCAACGGCCTGATGCGCGCCGGCTGGACGCGCAACACGCTCAAGGTCGGCGACGAGGTGACGGTCGAAGGCAGTCAGGCGAAGGACGGCACCTACGTGGGCAACGCCCGCGCCGTCGTCCTGGCGGCGAGTGGCAAGCGGTTGTTCGCCGGATCGAGTCAGACCGAAACCCCTCAACGCTGACGCGTTCGGCCGGCGCATCGATCTGGGTCAAGGAGACGTGGACGTGCGGAACCACCTGCGTGGCGCGCTGCTCAGCTCGATGATCGCGATTCTGTTCACCGCGTTTCTGGGCGTTGGCGCCGGGCAGCCCGGCGCCCAGCCGGCAGCCGGCGGCCGCGGACGCGGCCCCGCCGGACCGCCGCAGCCCACACCACGCCTGCCGGACGGCACGCCGAACCTCGGACGGGTTCCCGGCGAAAAAGGTGTGTGGAACGTCCCCTACATCACGAACATGGGCGAGCGCGTCGTCGAGGAAGACGGGAAGACGTACGTGGAAAAGCACCCGCCGACGGGCCGCGGCCGCGGCGCGCCAGCCGCGGCACGGGGCGACGCTCCGCTCGGTGGCGGCGAGGGGACGACCGGCGGCGGCGGCCGAGGCGGCGCGAAATCGGAGCCGCAGGTGCCGTTCCAGCCCTGGGCGGCGGCCGTGTACGACTACAACTCGAAGAACCAGTCGAAGTACGATCCCGAAGGCTACTGTCTCCCGCCCGGCGGTCCGCGCCTGATGGCGACGCCGTATCCGATGGAGATCATCCAGCTTCCGGAGCAGAAGCGGATCGTCATGATCTTCGAAGGCGCCACGCACATCTGGCGCGAGATCTACATGGACGGGCGGCCGCATCCCCAGGGAGACGAGCTCAACCCGACCTACCTGGGTCATTCAGTCGGTCGCTGGGAAGGCGACACGCTCGTCGTCGATGTGGTGGGTTTCAACGAGCAGACGTGGATGGACTACTTCGGGCACCCGCACACCGACATGCTTCACGTGGTCGAGAAGTTCTCGCGGCCGACCAAGAACTCGCTGGCCTACGAGGCGACGTTCGACGATCCAGGCGCGTACACCAGGCCGTTCACGGTGCGGTGGAACATCAACTGGAACCCGACCAGCGAGCTCACCGCGTACATCTGCCAGGAGAACAACAAGTACCTGCAGCGGCTCACCGACGACTTCGGCCAGCCGATCTTCGGCAGGAAACCATAGCATCTGGTAATTGGGTAATCTGGTAATCGAGTAATTGAATTGTTCGATTGTCCAATCCAATTGCCAGATTGTCCAATCCAGTTGCCAGATTACCCAATCCAGTTGCCAGATTACGCAATTCAATTACCAGATTACCCAATTCAATTACCAGATTACTCGATTACCAGATCACCCGATTTACGTATCGATCAGTTCCTCACCACTTTGAAGTCGCCCTTCTTGTCGCCCTCGATCCAGGTGCCGGTGATGAAGCGCTGGTACGCGCCGATGTTCTCGACCTTGCCGTCGATCGTGTAGTGCACGGTCCTGCCCGCGGCGTCCTTGCCGTCGCCTTCGATGTGCACGCCCCACGTGGCCGGATCGAGCGCCGCCTTCTGGATCGCGACGGCCCTGGGTCCGGGATTGATGTTCCCGGTGATCGACTTGCCGTCCCAGTTCATCTCGAGCACGACGTGCGTCCGACTGTCTTTCGTCGGACCCCAGTCGCCGGCCCACGTCCCTTTCAATGGGTGTCCGAACTGCGCCAGCGCCGGCGCGGCAATCAACAGCGCGACCAGCAGACCCGGTACGCGACGGATCGCGACTCGCATCGATGTGCCTCCTTGAGGAGCCTGAGGGCCCTTACTCTATACCGACTGGAATTGATCTGCTATATCAAGTTACCATCGCGCGCCCGGCGGGGGCGTCTCCGCCGGCGGTCAAACTGGCGTGCACTCTTTCGAGGGAGACGACATGAAACTCTGGTGGCGGATCAACCTTGCGGTCGCTGGATTGGCGGGCGTGTGGCTGACTGGTCTGGCGTTGTCGGCGCAAGGCCGGACGGTGGCGCCTGCCACGGGGCAGAAGGCTGGAGAGGCCTTCAAGAACGTCACGACCAGCACGCTCAAAGAGCTGAGCGTCGACGATTTCATCGCGAGCATGGGACTCATCTCGGCCAACCTGGGCCTCGACTGCGCAGACTGTCACCCGAACGCCGGCACCGACAGGGCGGACTTCGTGATCGACACGCCGCGTAAAGTCACCGCCCGCAGGATGGTGGAGATGGTGGCCGGCATCAATCGCACCAACTTCGGGGGAGTGCAGCGCGTCACATGCTGGACGTGTCATCACGGCCGCATCACCCCTTCGACCACCATCTCCCTCGATGCGTGGTACGAGGCTCCCAACATCGAGCTCGACGACACGGTTCGGCAGGAGAGCGGACAGCCGACCGCCGACCAGGTTCTCGACAAATACATCCAGGCGCTTGGCGGCGCCCAGCGGCTGGCCGGCCTCACCAGCGTTGTCGCGACCGGCAATGCTCTGGGCTACGGGGACCTGGGGGGCAACGCCGACTTCACGATGTTTGCGAAATCTCCGA
Source organism: Acidobacteriota bacterium (assembly GCA_003222535.1). Classification (GTDB taxonomy): domain Bacteria; phylum Acidobacteriota; class Vicinamibacteria; order Vicinamibacterales; family CAVVIG01; genus QHWJ01. The sequence continues at coordinate 26,063 of QHWJ01000374.1, forward strand.
ATCAGCGCGCGACGCTGATCACGTACAAGGACACGCAGCGGCCCGCCAGCATCTGGGCGTTCGATGGCCGCACCGGCTGGATCAAGACGCCTCGAGGACTCCTCGGCGAGTACGAGTTGATCGGGAGCGAGCTGGACGGTGCCAGGCTCGAAGCGCAGCTGTCGTTTCCAGGCCAGATCAAGCAGGCCCTCACCAACTGGCGCGGCGCCGCGATTCGAAGCATCGGCGATCGCGACTTTGTCGTCGTTCAGGGGAGCGGCCCCAGAGGCTTCCTCGCCACGCTGTACTTCGACCCTGCATCGGGCCTGCTGTCACGGATGGTGCGATACGGCCCCTCGCCGATCGGCCGCATGCCCACACAGATCGACTACTCGGATTATCGCGACGTGGGCGGCATCAAGTTCCCGTTCGAGTACAAGTTCATGTGGCTGGACGGCCGGTACACCGCGAAGCTGAACAAGATAGAGACGAATGTCGCGATTGACGCGACGAAGTTCGGCAGACCGTCCGTGAAGTGATGAGACGGCCGCGGGCGGCGGCGGCCGCGCTGACGCTCGCCGCGCTCGCGGGTGGCTGTCGCGAGCGCGCAGCGACCAGGGGCGAGCGACCAGCGGCGAACGACCAACCCTGGTTTACCGACGCCGCTTCGCCATCCGGGTTGACCTTCACGCATTTCAACGGCATGTCCGGCGAGTTCTATTACCCCGAAATCATGCCGCCCGGCGTCGCGCTCTTCGACTACGACAACGACGGCGACCTCGACGTCTTCATCGTCCAGGGACAGATGCTGGGAAAAAAGACGCTCGCCGATGCGCTGTTCCCGCCGCGTGATCCCTCGTCGCTGCGAGGCCGCCTGTTTCGGAACGATTTGGAGATTCACGCCGACGGCAGCCGCACGCTGCGATTCACCGACGTGACCGCCGGGAGCGGGATCGACGCGCGCGGATATGGCATGGGCGTGGCGACCGGCGATTTCGACAACGATGGCTGCGTCGATCTCTACGTCACCAACCTCGGACCGAACCAGCTGTTCCGCAACAACTGTGACGGCACGTTCACCGACGTGACGAAGAAGAGTGGCACCGCGGGCGCCGGATGGAGCGTCTCGGCGGCCTTCGTGGACGTCGATCGAGACGGACGGCTGGACCTCTTCGTCGGACACTACCTGAATTACAGCATCGCGGGAAACATCCGGTGCTACGGCATGGCGGGCGGGGCCGGCTATTGTCCGCCGCACGTGTATACGGCGCAGCCGAGCCATCTGTATCACAACGAAGGCGACGGCACGTTCACCGACGTGACGGCGGCTGCCGGCATCGCCGCCGAATTCGGCCCGACGCTCGGCGTCGCGACAGCCGACTTCAACGGCGATGGATGGATGGATATCTACGTCGCGAACGACGGTCAGCCGAATCAGTTGTGGATCAACCAGCGCAACGGTACGTTCAAGAACACGGCGCTCCTCGCGGGCGCCGCGCTGGGCGCGAACGGCGACGCGAAGTCGAGCATGGGTGTGGACGCCGGCGACTTCGACAACGACGGAGACGAGGATCTGTTCATCACCGAGCTGACCGGCCAGGGCGTCGATCTGTACGTCAACAACGGGTCGGGCGTCTTCGAGGAACTGAGCGCCCGCGTCGGCCTCCGCCTGGTCACGCTTCCGTTCACCGGCTTCGGAACGGCGTGGCTCGATTTCGACAACGACGGCTGGCTCGACCTGCTGACGGTCAACGGAGCGGTCACCGAGAACGCCGCGCCGGACGCGCGGCACGAAACGTTTTCGCTGCGCCAGCGAAAGCAGCTGTTCAGGAATACCGGCCACGGGCGTTTCGAGGACGTCAGCGACCGCGCCGGCGCGATCTTCCAGGTGGCGGACGTGGGCCGGGGTGCGGCGTTCGGAGAC
>QHWJ01000087.1 GCA_003222535.1 Acidobacteriota bacterium
CTTGCACTTCGACAAGAGCGCTGGTATTTTGGTCGTGTCGAAGCGAAAGGGTAAGCCAATGTCTTCAGATCGAATGGAGCTCCCCCAAGGGACCCTTGATCTCTTGATCCTGAAAGCGGTCGCTCTTGAGCCTCAGCATGGCTGGGCGATTGCTGCGCGGCTTCATCAAATCTCGAGCGCATCGCTCCAGATACGTCAGGGCTCCCTCTATCCCGCTCTCCACCGCCTCGAGCGGCGCGGATGGATCAAAGCGCGCTGGAGCACTTCGGAGAACAACCGGCGCGCGAAGTACTACGAGCTGACGCGGCGTGGACGCGCGGAGCTCGAAACGCAGACGACAGCGTGGCACAAGCTCGCCGCGACGGTCGGTCAGGTGCTCAAGACCGTCTAGTGTGAGGACTCCATGCTGAGCGACTGGATGTTGCGACTACGCGCGCTGTTCAGACGGACGGCGGTTGAGGACGATATCGACGCCGAACTGCAGTTTCATCTCGACCACCAGGTGCAGGCGCATCTCGCGCGCGGGCTCGACCGGGCCGATGCGATGCGCCGCGCGCGGCTCGAATTCGGAGGTCTCGATCAGACCAAAGAGGAATATCGCGACGCCCTCGGCGTCCCCGCGATCGACCGGTTGCGTCAAGATGTGCGGTTCTCACTTCGGTCACTTCGGGCGACGCCAACGGTGACTGCCGTTGCCGTCCTGTCGCTCGCATTGGGTATCGGCGCGAATGCCGCCATCTTTTCGATCATCAACAGTCTGCTGCTACGCATGCTGCCGGTGAAGGATCCAGCACGACTCGTCCTGCTCACCGACACACCCACGCGCGCGCGAAGCTGGAGCTATCCGATTTGGTTGGAGATTCATAGGCGCCAGCACCTTTTCGAGGACTCGGCAGCGTGGTCGTTTACGCGCTTCGACCTCAGTTCCGGGGGTGAGACGCAGTTCGTCGACGGCTTGTGGGTCAGCGGCTCGTTTTTCGAGGCTCTTGGCGTGAAGGCCGCGGTCGGCCGTACTCTGTCAGCCAGGGACGATGAGCGCAACGGCGGGGCTGACGGTCCGGTCGCCGTCATAAGCGATGGGTTTTGGCGGGGACACTTCAATGGCGCCCAGGACGTGGTGGGCCGGATCCTGCACCTTGATGGCGCCAACTTCACAGTGGTCGGCGTCCTGCCGCGCGAATTCTTCGGCCTAGAGGTCGGCCGCACATTCGATGTGGCCGTGCCGCTGGCCGACGAACCCCTCAGTCGAGGTCGCGACAGCTATCTCGACGCCGTCAGCACAAGCTTTCTCACTATCATCGCGCGCCTGCGTCCGGATCAGTCACTCGACACGGCGGCGACCACCCTGCGTCAGGTGCAACGGGAGATACGGGATTCGACCATCGGCGAGCTCGGAAATTTCGGCCCCGCGGTGGTCGAGCGCTACCTGCACGAGCCCTTCAGGTTGCTTCCCGCGGGTAAAGGGTTCGACGGCGATGTGGATTTCCACAGCCGCTATGAACGCCCGCTCTGGACGGTGATGATCGTCGCCGGGCTCGTGCTGTTGATTGCGTGCGTGAACGTCGCCAATCTATTGCTCGCCCGGGCGACGGCGCGGCGGCACGAGCTGAGTCTCCGAGTGGCGCTCGGCGAATCGCGCTGGGGCCTTGCGCGCCAGCTCTTGACGGAGAGCGTCCTGCTGTCGGTCACTGGCACCGCCGTAGGCCTGCTGGTGGCGAATTGGGGCAGCCGATTTCTCGTCAGGCAACTCTCCACATCCGGCAACACGGTCTTCCTCGATATGTCGATCGATGGCCGATTGGCGATATTCACCGTCGCCATCACGGCCCTGACGACGCTCGTCTTCGGCACGGCGCCGGCGCTTCGCGCATCACGCGTCGCGCCTATGGACGCCCTCAAGGCTCAAGGGCGAACCGCTGGCGCGCACACACACGGCAGACTCTCTAGCTGGTTCGTGATTGCGCAGGTCGCGCTGTCGTTGGTACTGCTGGTGGCGGCTGGACTCTTCGTACAGACCTTTAGGGAAATTGCAACTCGTCCACTTGGCTTTCAACCGGACTCAGTCACCATCGTCACCATGAACATGAGCCGGACCGGGATCGCCGCCGAGGCGCGCCTGTCCGAATTCGAGCGAGCCCGTGACGCGGCGCGTGCGGTACCTGGTGTCGCCGGGGCTGCGCTCTCCTTCATAACGCCGTTTACGGGTGGATTCACCCCGCCTCTGAACATCTCTGGCGTGCCGGACTTTGAGGGCCGGCTCTCGGGAAATCTGATCTCCGAAGGATGGTTCACGACGTTCGGCACTCAGGTCATCGCCGGACGAGACCTGACCGATCGGGATGTGAAAGGTGCGCCGCGAGTGGCGGTGATCAACCAGGCATTTGCCAGGAGGTTTTTCCCAGACGCGAGCCCGCTTGGACACACGATCAGCTTGTATCCTGGTGGCGCCAGAGCCATGCCGCCTATGGAGATAGTGGGCGTGGTTGGCGACGCCGTTTATTCATCCCTTCGCGCCCAGGTCCCGCCGACGTGGTACGCGCCGCTGTCGCAATTCGACTTGCCCGAGTTCACCCAAGTCACGTTCCAATTCCAATTAGCCGTGCGGTCACAGACTAATTCGCCGGTTGCGTCGAACGATGTCGCGGCGACGATCGGCAGGGTCAATCCGACACTTGCGCTCACGTTTCGGCCTCTCAGCGATTTTGTAATAACGGCGCGAAACCAAGAACGGCAGGTGGCGCTGCTGGCCGGGGCCTTACGCTCTGAGATCGGGATTCGAATGGCCCTGGGTGCCGTCGCAGGTCGGATCGTGCGACTCGTGCTCGCCCGTGTGGCGATTCTCGTCGCAAGCGGGGCTGTCGCAGGCATTGCGGTCAGTTTGTGGCTGTCGCGGTTTGTCGCGAGCCTTCTCTACGGAGTCCAACCGCATGACACGACGACGTTGCTCGGGGCCGTCATCGTGCTTGCGTCGGTCGGTCTCGTGGCAGGCGCAATACCGGCAAGCAAAGCTGCACGGACCAATCCAGCCACGGTTTTACGGGAGGGTTGAGAGCCCAGGTTCTGCACCAAGGGAGACCTCGGTCGGTCGACGAATGCGGAAGGGTACGTCAACAAAGGCAGTAAGTGAAAGCGCGAATTGTGTAGGAACTGTGTAAGGCGGGCTCAACACCGCGATGAACACTGACGTTCACGGCTTCACACCGACGAACATCTTGAGGGGATAAGTCGTTGACTCATTGCGAAATGAGGTGTTTCAGTATCGCTCGGTGACGCTGGCCAAAATCGCTTTCCAAGCGTGCTCCTTCAACCACTCGGACATCTCTCCGTTTAAGTGGAATCAACAGTTTACGGGCCAGTGGCTGAGCCCGGAAACCCGAATTGTGTCAGAAATTGTGTCAGACCTCCTAATGTGGAGCGATCACTTACGGGCACGCGGCTGGCGCGTCCCTACTCGAACCGTTTTGGCCATAGATGCCCGCCGCGTCAAGCGTTTTCCAGTATAGCTCCGACTCGGCAACCTGCTTCGTTCGGTATCGTTGTAAGCCGCTCGAAAGCGAGAGTGCAACGTCTCGCCGGTCGGTCGACGATCCTCAGTCAGGCCAAGACGCTGGTTTCGGCCGTACGAAATGGCCAGGACGTGACAACGGCAGTGAAGGCGCTCAGTGCGACGCTGCTGAGTGATATGCGCGAATTGTCGTCCTACCGTCGCGTCGTCATAAGCGCTGAGGGAAGTCTCCAACAAGTTCCTTTTGAACTTTTGCAACATTCGTCTCCAAGCGCACGCCGTTTGCTGGATACGCATGTCGTGTCGTACATCGTCCGGACCGGATCCTTGTCGGTGAGGTGCGCGGTCCGGAGGCATTCGATCTTCTGCAGGCGCTCAACACGGGACACCTCGGCAGCCTGACCACGATCCACGCGAACAACGCGGAGCAGGCCCTGACGAGGCTCGCGCATTGTGTACTGACAGCAAACGTCGGCCTGCCGCATCGGAGCACACGAGAGGCGATCACGCTGGCGATCCATCTGGTGGTCCATCTAGCTCGGCTGGACGCGAGGCGGGTCGTCACCGAAGTGGTCCGCGTACGGCGTTACGATCCGCAGGTCGATCGATTCCTTGTGGAGCCATGGCCTTCGGAGGGTATGGTCCAGGAAGGAGCGACGGTGTGACGAGACCCGCGAAGCACGCGATCGCGATTCTTCTCGCCTCCGCGCTCGCGAGCTGTGGCCGTGAAGCTACGCCGACCGGACCGTCCGGCCAGACTTCGTTTCTGACTGGTACCTGGCGCGGCACCGTCACGATCCAGGTCAATCCGGGTGACCCGAATCCACCGCCGCCGACCAGCGGCGAGATGACGTGGACGTTCGAGGTAGTGCCGCAGACGAACATGCAGTCGCTGCGCGCCACGATCCGATCGACCCATCCGTGGCTCACGATGGAGACCACCGGATCGACGGCGCTGTCCCCGAGCAATAGCCCACCGACGCAGATCAGCACCCATGGGGAATTCAGTTCGCCGCGTGGCTGTCGTGGGACTTTTGGCAGCGTCGGGACCACCGAAGCGACGCGCATCGAAGCGGACTTCACCGGGACTGACTGTCAGCTAGCGACGTTCACCGGGCGGGTCGTGCTCACAAAGGGATAGCGTTCGCCCGTCATGCCAGGCTCACGGCACCGCCCGATTTGTAGACATATTGCGACATCTCGCGGGTAATCTCGCCCGCACCCGATCCGAGAGCTGACGCAGCGACGAGAATGATACCGAAGGCCGTCAGCGCCCATAGTGCAACAGAGGCGAGATGTCTCATTGATCCGTCCTCTAGCGCACCAATCGATCGAGCCAGGGCTGAAGCTCTTCCGCCCACGCCTTGAACCCGGGCTCGTGTATCCCCGCGTTTGGAGGACCTAGGATGGTCCACATCTCCTGGTTGTGGGAGCCGTCGGGAAGGAAAAAGCGGTCGCCGAAATTGGCGTAGAAGACGGTGCTGTCGTCGGCGAGCCTCCTGTACACCACGGCGTTCGCATCCGCGACCGTGCGCCACGCCTCTCGACGCAACCGACCCCGCGGAAAGGGCGGCAAGAGCAGAATCTTCGCCTGGGGCTGTCGCGCGCGGATCTCCGCGATGAGGCGTGCGTAGCCGGCGACAAACTCAGCTTGGCGGTCGCCGATCGGTTGGTCTCCAATGTTGCCGATCAGTTGGCCTCCGCTGATGCCCTTGACGCCGACACCGTGCAGCACGACGAGCTTCGCCTCGTAGCCGTCCAGTTCGCCGTTCTGCATGCGCCACAACAAGCTCTCGGAACGTGTGCCCTGCGAGCCGAAATTCGCGGCCTTGAGCGATCCGAAGGCCTGATCCCACACCCGCTTGCCGCGGTCCACGCCACCCAAGATGCTGTCCGGCCACGACCACATCTCGGTGTCCGTCGTGCCGAAGAAGACAAGATCGATGTTGCCTGCACGCGCTCTGTCGATAAACAAGTCGTGATGCCTGCCCTCGAGTGCGGTGAGCAGATTCTTGGGGGCGCCAGAAGCCGGCGTCCAGACGGCTTTCGGCCGCGGCGTGGCGATCTGTGTGACGCCCCGCTCGGGTTGCTGCGCCCAGGCGGCGTACCCCGACGTGAGGCTCAGGACCACGATGGTGGCAGCACCCGCGACGGCGCTGCGGCGGTCCAGAGACGCCCGACCCAGCATCGCGATGCGCTCGCGCAGGTGCGCGCCCGACCGGCTCGTCCAGACACAACCGAGCGGCAGGAAGGCGGGCGCGAGCTGAGTCTTGAGCAGCGCCCGCGCATAGGCGCGGCGCTGGGACGGATGGGCGGCAATAACGGCGGCGTCGCACGCGAGCTCCTGATCCGTCCTGATACGGTTGGCCGCAAGATGGACGAGCGGATTGAACCAGTTGGCGCAGCGCGCGACTTCGACCAGGGCATTGACGACCGTGTGGCCCGAGACCCGGTGGACCTCTTCGTGCGCCAGAATCAGCGCGCGCTCCTGTGCGTCGAAGCGCGTCTCGAAATCCGCCGGGAGAACGAGCCGCGGCCAGAGCACGCCGACCAGCGCCGGTCCGATCGACGGATCGGCTGCGAGACGGCGCGTGCTCACAGTCGATCGAACAAGCAGCGCAACGGCTCCCAGAAGCCAGAGGGCGACCAGCGCGTCGGCGAGCGCGGGAACAGAAGCAGATGGCGTCGCGGCGATCTGATCGGATGCCTCCTCCGATACCGCATGCGGGGCTGCTATGGGGCTGGCCGGCTCTCGGGTAGCCGCGACGATCTCGGGTGGCGAGACCACCACGACCCGCTCGCGCGGCGGCAGGAAGCTCGCCGCTGCCGCGACGGCGACGACCAGCCAGAGCCAATATGCGATGCCCGCGCCAAGCCAACGCAGCGCCAACGGCCGCAGCAACAGCACCAGCAGGATCGCGACGCTCGCGACCAGATTGATGCGGAGCAGTGCCGCCAGGATCGTTTCAACGATCATGATGAAGCCTCCCGATCAGGCGCTTGAGTTCTTCGATCTCGTCGCCGCTCAAGTCCTGCCGCTCCGAGAACTGGGTAATAAAAGGGGCGATCCGTCCGCCGAACAGTCTGTCGATGAGGTTGCGGCTCTGCTCGTGGACGTAGTCCTCGCGCCGGATCAGCGGCCGGTAGAGATAACGGCGCCCGTCGGGCGTGGCGGCCAGAGCCTTCTTCTTCACGAGCCGGGTCAGGAAAGTGCGAATCGTGCCGGCCGACCAATCGCAGTCGTTGTTCATGGCGGCGACGACCTCGTCGGCGCTGAGCGGTCCCTGGACGGACCAGATGACCTCCAGGACTTTGCTTTCCGCGTCGCTGATCTTCATGACGTAATACACATGTATTCGATATGCTGAGCGCTATTAAATACACTTGTAGTAGTCCCGTGTCAAGCAGCAGGATCAACGCGGCTGGTTTCTCAATGTCGCGCCTGCCTCGGGTGAATCCTCGATACTCTTGAATGCGCTGTTCTTCTGGTGGACTTTCCACGGCCATACTGCCTGGGGAGGTTCTACGCTGGTCTTTGCTCGTGCCGGTGACTCGCCGTCGCCTGGCCGGTGCCCATCAGCGATTCGTTACTGGATGGTTCAACGAACCGTCGGTCAACGCGTGATCGGTCGACGTGCTTGATGGTACACACGCACGATCAGCAGCTCGTCAGGGTGTCGCTGATAGTAGATGCGAAACGGCGGGACCGCCCAACTCCGGACCAAAGCGCCCGATCGAAGGCGCGACAGCGGGCCGTCGAACTCGCCGCCGGCCAGGCGCTCAACGCATCGCGAGATGTCCGCGTCGAGGTCTGCGGCGGCGGTTGGATTGCGCTCGTTGAGGAATGTGATCGACGATGTCGGCGATCGCTTCTTCGGTGTAGGTGACCTTCAACGCCCAAGCGCGGCGTCGATGATTTGGCGGGCGCGTCTCGCGTCAACGACGCGGCCCTGGCGGTACGATTCGAGCGCGGCCTCGATGCCGGCTTCTTCGTCCGGCGTCAGCGTCGGCGCTTCCTCGTCGACCGCTTCGACGACGTACCGACCCGCGGGCAGCTCGCGGAGCTCGGCCGGAATGTCCTTGCCGTTCCACGTGACGACCTTCGCCGTGCGGCTCATGTCTGCCATTTTAGCTCCGCGCACCGACCGTGACGTAACTGTGACGTGGCTCGATCGATTGCGCGAGTTTTACCGCGGTTTACCGTGATCGACGGCGGAGACGCGATCGGCGTTAAGTGGTTGGCTTCGCAACGGTAATCGAAATCTGCAGCACGCCATCACAAATCGCCAGAGCAATTTCCAAGCGTGCTCCTTCAACCACTCGGACATCTCTCCGTTTAGAATCAAGCACTTACGGGGTGCCGTCAAGCAGTCCGAGGTCGCGCCGCACGCGATCGAGCATCGGCCGGAACGTGTTGCGCCATCTCCGCTCGTCGATCCGGACGCGGGTCTTCGGAATTTCGAAGGTGTCCCGGACACGCGGATCGAACCGCGTCTGTTCCTTCAGGCCAAACCGAGCTGGACGCCCGGCCGCACACACCCGCCGCGCTGTCGTCCTCGAGATCGGCCACCTGATTCGGCCCACCCCCTTTACTTCGAGGTGCAGGTCGTCCGCGGAGGTGGTGCGGCGCGTGGCGA
>QHWJ01000375.1 GCA_003222535.1 Acidobacteriota bacterium
GAGAGCGAATCCTTCGTGGCTTGATCGGCGGCGAGCACCGGGTTGAGTGTCTTCGGCTCGCCCGTCAGCGCGATGGTAATCGCGCCGCCGGGGTTCGGCGGCGGCGGCGTCCCGGCGACCAGCGCGCTCCCGAGGAGCGTCACCGCGACAAGCGAGGACTGCACAGTGTGACGGGCCGTTGACGTCATGTTCAGACGGGGACCACAATCAAGTAGCAAGTTAGCCTGTCACGAACGGAGGCCAGGGGCTGTTCGGTTTGACACAGGCATTCGATGTTTTCAGGTCCGCTGAAAAGCCTCGTGGACGTTCTGCAGGATTTGATCCGGATTGCGTCGTCGCTGTTGTGGGCAGCAGGGATGTGCCCTCCGTTCCAGCTGATCCTGACGCTCTAGGTATCCGCAAACCTGCACGTCATTCGATCACCCGCGCCGGGCGCGCCCCAGGATGGCTGAACGCCTCGCGGACGGTTCGAGCCAGCACGGCGGCAGTGAAGGGTTTGTGCACGAACGGCTGTCCGCGATCGAGCCCGGCCTGGCGCACGACCGCGTCTTCGGTATAACCGGACATGTACAGCACTTTCAGCGTGGGCTCCTGTGCGGCCAGGCTCTGAAACAGATCCGGTCCGCTCGAACCGGGCATGATGACGTCGGTGAGCACCAGGTCGATGCCGCCGCGGTGCAGCGCGAACAACTCCATGGCTTCCGCCGGATCCGATGCCGGGATTACCCGATAGCCCGCGTTCTCGAGGATACGTTGCGCAAGACGGCGCACGCCGCCCTCGTCCTCGACGAGCAGCACGGTCTCGGAGCCCCGCGCGGCGACTGCCGCCACCGGGCCGACGATCTCCGGCGGCAGGCTCGCGTTCGATCGGGGCAGAAAACCCTTGAACGTCGCCCCGTGCCCCGGCTCGCTGTTCCCCCAGATGTACCCGCCGCTCTGTTTGACGATGCCGTAGACGGTCGCCAGGCCGAGCCCCGTGCCCTGGCCGCGTTCCTTGGTTGTGAAAAACGGCTCGAACAGGTGCCGCCTGGTTTCCGCGTCCATGCCCGCGCCGCTGTCGGTGACCGCCAACATCACGTATCTGCCGGGAGCGGCGGCCTGGTCGTGGTCCGCTGACGTCTGATCGAGCTGAACCTCCGCCGTTTCCACGAGCAGTCGTCCGCCCTGCGGCATCGCGTCGCGTGCGTTGACGGTCAGGTTCATCAGGACCTGCTCCAGCTGGCCCTGGTCGGCGAGGACGGGACCGAGGCCCGCGGCCAGGACGGTCGCGAGCTGGATGTGCTCGCCGATCAGCCGGCTGAGCATGTCGCTCATGTTGGCGACCAGGGCGTTGACGTCGACGAGCGTGGGCTGCAGCATCTGGTGCCGGCTGAACGCGAGCAGTTGCCGGGTCAGGGCCGCCGATCGCTCCGCCGCCTTGATGATCTCCCCGACGTCCCGCCGCTGGGGATCGGAACAGCCGGGGCCGGCCGCAAGACATTCCGCGTACCCGAGGATGACGGTCAGCAGGTTGTTGAAATCGTGGGCCACGCCGCCGGCGAGCCGCCCGACCGCATCCATCTTCTGCGCCTGGCGCAGTTGCGCTTCGAGCGCCTTGCGTTCCGTGACGTCGATCGCGACGCCGAACAGCCGATCCCCGCGTCCGTCCCACGCTCGGCGGATCTGATGGCGGACGTCCAGCCAGTGGACGCTCCCGTCGGGCCAGAGAATCCGGAACTCCGTCGAATAATCAGCGCCGGTTGCCATCGCCGACTCGCGCGCCTTTTGGAGCGCTTCGCGGTCGTCGGGGTGGATCAGCTCGTGGTAGGCCTTCACCGTGCCGTCAAACGAGCCGTCCGCCACGCCGTGCATGGCGGGCATCGACTCCGACCACGTCATGCGTCCGGTGCTGACCTCGATCTCACCGATGCCGATTCCGGCGGCTGCGTGCGCGAAGCGGGTTCGTTCGTTTGTCGCACGCAGCTCCGCCTCGATGCGTTTGCGATCGGTGATGTCTCTGGCGATGTTGCAGAACTGCACGTGGCCCTGGTGGGTCTGCGCGAAGGCCAGCTGCGACACCGGGACCAGACGCCCGTCGCGGCTCACGTAGGTCGTTTCGCCGCTCCACACTCCGTCCCTCAGGACCGCCGGCAGAATCACCTCGTTCAGCTCCCGCAGCGACTCCGCGGTGCGGAAGACCGAGAGATCCGGGACCGATTCCTGCGGTCCGATCCCCAGCATCGCGCGTCCGGCCTGATTGATGTAACTGAGGTTGAGGACGCCGCCTTCGAGTATGGCGATGCTCACCAGGTCTGTCGTCGCTTCGACAATCGCCGCGAGCCTCGCCTGGGACGCTTCGATGCGTTCACGCTCGATCGCCGACGCCAGGGCATGCGCGACGTACGAGATGGCTTGCACGGTCGCATCGGAAAACGGTGCCCAGCCGAACATCGTGATGACGCCGAGGACGCGCTCGCTGACGATAAGTGGGTATCCGACGAAGCCTGCGACACGGCTCGCCGCGGCCCACGTCTGGTCGAATCGCGGATCGCCGGCGACGCGGCTCGTCACGATGGTCCGTTCGCGCGCAATCTCGCCGACGTCGAAGAACATGGCCGTCACCGGACCATCCGAGCCTTCCGCCGAACAGAGGGAGCCTGCACACGCCAGCAGCCGGAAGCCATCCTCCCGTGCATTCGGCGTCCAAATCCGGGCCGCGGCGGCCCCGAGGTGTGTGACCATCAACTCCGCGCACAACTGGAGCATTCTCGCGAGCGTTCCGGATTGCGCAAAGGCGACGCCGACATCGCGTGAAAAGGCGGCCAGCCGCTCCCGTTCGCGATCGGCGGCTTTCCCGGCCTCGCGATCGCGGATGTCTCGAACGACGCCCGCAAACTGCGCATTCCGCTCGGACAAATCGACCACGAACGCCACGCCGTGATTCAGGTCCGGCGATTCCTCGACGAGCAACGCGGACAGCAACACGGGCACCCGCGTGCCATCCTTGCGCACGTATTCCTTTTCGAACGGTGTGCAGGCCCCGCGGGCCGCGAGCTCTTCGAGCGCGTCGACGTCGGCCGCCCGCCACTCGCCCGGCGTCATCTCGCTCCAGCGCAAGGCTCCTGCAACCAGATCCTCCCGCGAATACCCGACGGTCTGGAGGAAGCGATCGTTGGCGTTGGTGATGTTGCCGTCGGCGTCCCAGAAGAGGACGCCGATGATGTTCAGATCGGCGAGCCCCGTGTACGCGGTGGCGCTCGGGCGTCCGGTTGAGGAGACAGATGGCTTCACAGGTCAGGTCCCCGAAGGGCCGACCCACTCTTTGGTCAGCGCCGCGCGAGGCTTGCTGAACTCCGGGTCGGTGACCGCCGTGGCGTGCCATTCGACCGCGACCTTCACGGCGGCCAGGACGTCTTCGCTCGCGAACGGCTTGGCCAGGTACGCCACCACGCCGGGCTGCATGCTGATTTGCGGTGGGACGGTCCGGTCGGCCGTGACCAGTACGACCGCGGTTGCAGGAAACTGCGCGCGAATTCTGCCCGCGAGCCAGAGCCCGGTTTCTCCCGGCATCATCACATCGCACAGGACGACGTCCGGGACCGCGAGCTGCATGTCCTCGAGCGCCGCTGCCGCCGTCGCCGCCTCCCGCACCTGGTAGCCCGCGGCGCCGATCCACCGCGCCAACAGATTTCGAATCTGGCTCTCGTCGTCGACGACTAAGACGATTGGCATGGGTCTACCTCAGTGAGACTGTGCTGATTTGCACATTGTGCGATTGGCCGACGTGAGACACTTCCCGCATGCCGTCACGTGAATTGCCGCTGGTGTTGATCGTGGACGACGAGCCCGCGCTGGTGGAGTTGGGGAAGCGGGCGCTCGAGTCGGCCGGCTACCGGGTGATCTTCGCGCACTCGGGAGCCGAAGCGCTGACGGCGAGCGGCGGCGAACGCGTGCAGCTGCTCTTGACGGACCTCAACATGCCCGGCATGTCTGGACGCGAGCTCGCAACGGAGTTGCGGAAGACGCACCGCGGGCTCAAGATCCTGTACCTGACCGCTCACGCGGACGATCTGTTCGGGCTGCTGAATGTGCTCGACGCCGACGAGGCGTTTCTCGAAAAGCCGGTCACCGCCGCGGCCCTTTGCGACGCCGTCGCCATGCAGTTGTTCGGTACGCATGCTCGCCCCTGATTGCCCGCGTCATCTCATACGCAGCGTAAGCGGTTGGGACCAGCCCGTCTGTTCAATAGCGCACAATCCGTCGTCGGTTCTGCGCGTCGATCGCGTCTGCGGCGGACCGATCAGATTGATCACGGCGGTCCGAAGCGCCGCGGCGCCAAACGGTTTCGCGAGGCGCCGTTCCGCATCCCACCAGGACAGGTTGGCCGCGTCCAGCGTCTTAACGTGACCGGTCAGGATGAGCACCTTCAGATCCGGCTGCGCCTCGCGGAGACGTCCGATCAACTCGTCGCCTTGCATGGACGGCATCAGATAGTCCGTGACGAGCAGGTCCAAACGTCCGGCGCGGGATGCCGCCGCGAGCGCCTCCTCGCCACAGTAGGCGACCAGGAGCTCGTAATCGGCCAGTACCCTCGCGACGAGCGAGAGGATGCCCGTGTCATCGTCGACGATGAGGATGTGTTTCATGACAGCGCGGGCGCCTCGTTTCACGAATTACCGCTGCGACCGGATGATCGACGCGTTGCTCGCCGCAACGGCGGCCATGATGCCATTCGACACGACCATCATGGCGATCGCCTGGCCGCGGTGGTGCCCCCGCCAGAGCCGCTCCGCCACGTAGATGGACATGAAAGCCGTGCCGCCCTTCACGGCCCAGAGGGCCGCCGGATGGCTCGCCACCGTCCCCAGGACCGCGTTCGCCTCGGATGCGCCGCTTTTCAGGCCACGGCTGGTCGAGTAGCCGTCATATGCCTGGAGCCCGGCGAGGCTCACATACAACGCAGGCAGCAGGGAGCCACGGTCGGCGGGAATGACGCGGCCCGGCAGCCGAAAGTCGCCGCCGGCCGGCGCGGTCATTTTCACGAACAGCGTCGGAGGATCCGCGGAATTCTGCGCCGCAGCGCTCCGCGCGGTGGCGCACACAAAGGACAGCGAGATCATGGCGACGGCAATTGAACGAAACATGGTGGCTTCTCCGAACGATGCTCGCTGAAGCGCGGGCGTCGGCTGTTGAGATAGCCAAAAGTGTGCCACCTCGGCGGATTCGCCGCATCGCGCACCGCATGCAGACGTTAGGCGGCGGGAGGGGAGACGCGGGAGCTCCGTGCGTCGTGCCACGGGGGCACACCCGTGCGCCCGGTCACCCGCGCGGGCCGCGCGGGCCGAGGCGCCGGTACACAGAGCGGCGGCTGATGCCCAGCATGCGCGCGGCGGCCGTCTTGTTGCCGCCGGCCTGGCTCACCACACGCTCCACGTGGTCCCGCTGTGCGTTCGACAGCAGGTTCGGATCTTCATCGGACACTCCCGCCGTCGGGACGGGGACATCGCGCTGCAGCGTTTGGGTGGACATCGCCGTCGTTATTTCGCGCTCGCTGAGGATTCTGCCGTCGCTCAGGATGCACGCGCGCTCGATCACGTTTCGCAGCTCGCGAATGTTGCCGGGCCATGCGGCGCGCTGGAGCACGCGCTCGGCGGCAGGCGTGAAACCGTTCAGCGTCCTGTTCAGCCGGGCCGCACAGGCGCGGAGGAACGCGGCGGACAAGTACGGGATATCCTCGTGGCGCTCGCGCAGCGGGATGATCCGGATCTCGATGACAGCCAGGCGGTAGAACAAGTCCCCTCGAAAGCGGCCGGTGGCGACTTCCCATCGAAGATCGCGGTTGGTCGCCGCAACGATTCGTACGTCGACCTTGCGTCTCTCGAGTGATCCGACGCGGTGGACCTCTCCGAGCTCGACGGCGCGCAGCAGCTTCGCCTGGAGCGTGAGCGGCAGCTCGCCGACTTCGTCGAGAAACAGCGTGCCGCCGTCCGCGTGCTCGAAGAGGCCGACCTTGTGGTCGGCCGCGCCCGTAAAGGCGCCCCGCACGTGGCCGAACAGCTCGCTCTCGAACAGGGTTTCGACGACGGCCGAGCAGTTCACGGTCACGAGACGGGAGTCCGGGCCCCCGGCGAGCGCGTGAAGCGCGCGGGCGACGAGCTCCTTGCCCGTCCCGGTTTCGCCGGTGATGAGCACCGTGCGGACGTGCGGCGCCAGCCGGCGTATCGTATCGAACAGCTCCTGCATGGCAGGGCCGCGCCCGATCATCCCGTGAAACTCGAACTGGCGCGCGAGCCTGGCATCGGAGTCCAGCAGGCGCTCGCGGCGCTCCATGCTCGCGGTGACGTCCGTCAACAGCTTGCCCAGCCGGTCGAAGTCGATGGGTTTGCTCAGGTAGTCCAGCGCCCCCAGCTTGACCGCCTCCATCGCCGCGTCCACGTGGGGATGCCCGGTCATGAGGATGATGGGGCAGTCCGAGTCGCGGGCGCGGAGGGTTCGCAACATCTCCAGCCCGCCGACCTCGTCCATCAGTACATCGACGAGGAGCACATCCGGTCGCGTCTCCGTCAGCGACGCGAGCGCATCCTGGCCACCGCTGCGGCGGACGACGTCGAATCCACGCTGGCTGGCGAATCGATCGACGAGGGCAAGAATCCCCGGCTCGTCATCGACCACCATGAGGCGAGGTCGAGGGCGGCGTGATGAAGTCACGCTGACCGAAACAGGGATTTCGAGACCAGGAGCATCGCCGTCTGCGCGGCTTTGTCAATCTCCTGCAGGTCCGCTTTCCGGGGATCGTCGTCGGCCATCCCGGCCAGCAGCAGCTCGGTGAACCCGAGAATGATCGAGAGTTGATTGCTCAGGTCGTGTCCGAGCCGTTGCGGCGGCTGCGATGTTTCCAGAGGAGTCTCTCAATCACCAGCTTACCGCCCGAGGCTGCCGAACGGCTGTGCACAAGTGAACAGCCGCCGTGTCACCGCTCCAGTGACGGCTTGCGGCCACGAAAACACGAAAAACACGAGGAAACACACGAAAAAGAAAACGGTTTCCAGACGTCATAAGATTGTCGTCATGAGCAACCCGGACCATCACCATTCGCCCGACGAAGAGCGGCGCATTCGGGAAGCTGCGCTCGACGAGACCCTCGCCGGGACGTTCCCGGCCAGCGATCCGCCGTCCTCGCTGCCGAACCCGGACGAGCACGACCTCCCGGACATCGAGCCTGAACCGGGCGATGAATGATTACGACGCGGGGACGGCCTGAAGACCGTCCGGATCGACGCGGGACCGCCGCAAAGTCCTTCCGCTAGAGGATCAAAGCACTCGCGGTCAACGTCGCGCGAAGGCCCAAAGAGCGTGTGAAGGAATCACGCACAACGCAGAAACCGCGGAACCCGCAGAGAAAATGCTGAGGGTTTTTCTGCGAGTTCTGCGTTCAACGTCGTGTTTCTTCACAGGCTCTTTTAGCCGAGCGACACCGGCGTGCCAGGGAGCGCGAAGGCTTCAGCCGAGCGACACCGTTCCGCTTTTCTTCTGTCGGAACGTGACGACGAGCACGTCGCGGTGGCCCGGCCGCGCCGGATCGAGCGGCGCGACTGGTGTCACGCCATGGGCGACGCGGTTGTCGTCGACGAGAGCGGCATCGAGAGGATCGGTCAGTGTGAAACTGCCAAGCGGACGGCCTGTCCTGAGCCCTGTCGAAGGACCGGCGAGATCGTAAACCGTGGTTGTACCGCTGACGATGTTGTCGCGATCGATGAGCAGAACCAGCGCGAAATCGACGCCGTCCCGATGGACGCCTTCAGGAGTCGGGCGGCCCGGTGCCTCCGCGCGTGCCTCGATCCGAAACTGATGCGCCTCGACGTGCCACGCCTCGACTGCCGGCAGGAGGCGGCGACACAATCGGTGGCAGAAACGCAGGATCGTGAGCATGGCCGGTGAAGTGCCGATCTCCGGCACGATCGGCGCGAACCACCGCTCGAGCCCGCCGAAGAGCGCGTTGTAGGCGGGCGGCTGATAATGCGGCGCGTGCGCCTGACGCTCGATCGCACCATTGGCGCCGATGGCGTAGACCGCAAACCGCCGACGGCGACAGCGCTCACCTTCGGCGAGATACTGATCGATCTCCAGATCATCCCAGCTTGCCGCGAATGTCGGCCAGTCCGACAGCGGACCCGACGCTTCCAACACTTCCCGCATCGTGGACGCGCGCACGAACGCGTATCCGGAGTCCGCGAGGAGCCGCTCGAGTGACTCAGCAGTCGTGACGCTCTTCATCGTCGCCCTCCAGATCCAGGAGCGCGAGCCTCGCGTCCTCCAAATGCGGAGCGAGGCAAGTCCACGTTGTACCCTTTCATGCGGCAAAGCGACCGTACCAATCCCTGATTGGAATGGAGTTCATCTGAGCGCGAAGAGCTCGAAAGCTGTAGATGGCGGCGATGTGCGTGTGGTTCAGCGCCGCGAGGAGCTTCGCTCCGCGACCAAGCCGCGCGAGCCGGTCCTGATCGGACGCCAGCTCCGCGGGAAGGATCTTGAGCGCAACCTCGCGGCCGGGCGTCGTGTCGCGGGCTCAATCGTCCGTGCTACCGTTCTGCGGTGCGCGGACTATACCCGCCCGTGGCGTTGGTTCCTCTCCGCGATGCGCGCGCGTGCGTCCTGCTCCCAGGCCACTGGATCCAGCCCTCATGTGCTCGTCGTCGGCAGCATGAGCCCGATCCAGACCTCGCGCAGAGCGCGGGAGAAACGGTGGAGCAGATCGAGCGTACGGTCCATAGCAGCGAGGTTGGCATCGTGGAAGTACAAATGCAACCACGAAAAGCACGAAAAACGCCCGGGGAACGCACGAAGAAGAACGGGGACTACCCACCGCCATTATGATGCCGTGTTCGCGCGTGGCTTCAACGGCAATCGCGTTGATCGGGCTCCTCGTCGCGTTCGCCGTCCTGGTGCGAGCGGTCGAGGCGCGGTTCGCCTTCTTGCCTCTCATGGGCGAGACGGCGACGCCGCGCGACTTTGGCATGCGCTACGAGGACTTGACGATCCCGACTCGGGACGGAGAGCGCCTCCACGCCTGGCTGCTGCCGGCGGACACGCCTCGGGCACGAATCCTCTACTTCCACGGAAACGGCGGAAATCTCTCGGTGTGGGCGCCGATTCTGGCGAACCTGACGCCGCACGGTTACTCGGTGCTCGCGTTCGATTACCGTGGCTACGGGCTCAGCACCGGACGGCCCAGCGAGCGCGGGCTCTACCGTGATGTCGACGCCGTGCTCGACCACGCCTGGCATGACGCCGATTCGCGCACGCCGATCGTGTACTGGGGACGTTCGCTCGGTACGGCGATGGCCGCGTATGCGGCGTCGATCCGGCCGCCGGACGCCGTGATCCTGGAGGCGGGCTTTCCCGACGCAAGAGCTCTGGCCCGATCCGTTCCGCCGCTGGCGTTTCTCGCGCTGTTTTCCAGCTATCGCTTTCCGACGGCCGAGATCCTGCGCCAGGTTCCCTCACCCACGCTCGTGATGCACGGCGACGCGGACACCGTCGTTCCCTTCGCGCTGGGACGAGCGCTGTTCGATCGGCTTGGAGGAGCGAAAGAGTTCGTGACCATTCACGGCGGCGATCACAACGATGTCGTACCGCCTGACCCGCGGGCCTACTGGGGTGCCGTCGACGCGTTCATCAGCAGGGCGCAGCGGCGAAGGCGAGATGGACCGCCCGACGGTATCGGAATCCAGCTGTAGAATGGCAACCACGCAGGGAGTATCGAATGGCACGTTCGCGGTGAGGACCACATCCGCTTGACGGGACGCCGGTAGTGTCCGGCTTCAGCCGGACGTGTCACAACGCTAAAGTCAAAGTTAAACGCAGAACCCGCAAAGCCCGCGGAGATTCAAGCTCACAAGGGGGAGATCGTGAAACTCGCAACCGTGACCGTCGTAACATTCGCGCTGGCGGCCATCGCCGGTGTCGGCGCGCAGGCCCCTGCCTTCAAGCGCACCGTCCTCCAGCAGGGCGATATCTCGGTGCCCGGCCGCGAGGCGGTGACCGCGGTCGCCGAATTTCAACCGGGATCGTCGCCCGGCCGGCACAGCCACCCGGGCGAAGAGGTCGGGTACGTCCTGGAAGGCAGGGTACTCCTCGAGCAAGAGGGCAAGCCCGCCGTCACGCTCAACGCCGGACAGCCGTTTCTCATCCCGGCTGGAACGATACACAACGCCACCAACACGGGCGCGACCACGGCTCGGGTGCTTGCCACCTACATCGTCGAAAAGGGAAAGCCGCTGACCACGCTCGCTGCGACGAAATAGAGAGCGCTGTGGGCCGGTGGTTCATGGTTTCGGCGCCGGCCAGACAACGCCCTGGTCTTTCTTCGTGACCGGCGCCAGCCCTTTGTTCACGAACTTCTGGACGCGCTGTCCGCGGTACGTCTCGGTCGTGTAGATGTTGCCCTTCGAGTCGGTGGCGATGCTGTGCACGCCGTAGAACGCGCCCGGCTGCCGTCCGCCCTCGCCGAAGCTCGTGAGCAGCTCGAGCGAATCACGGAGAATGACGTGCACCTTGTCGTTCTCACCGTCGGCGAGATACAGGTACTTCTGCTGCGGGTCCCTGGAGAATGCGACGTCCCACGCAGAGCCGGACCCGAGCGTTTCCTTGTTGAAGAACGCTTCCTTCACGAATGACCCGTCCGGTTTGAACACCTGGATGCGGTCGTTCACGCGATCGCAGACGTACAGCAGCCGATCGACCGAGAGATCGGCGCAGTGGACCGGATTGCGGAACTGCTGCGCCGGCGGCGCCTTCGGATCGTATCGTCCCAGATCCACGTCGTCCGGCTTGTGGCCGTACGCGCCCCAGTGCCGCTTGTACTTGCCGGTGTCGGCGTCGAACACGATGACGCGGTGATTGCCGTAGCCGTCGGCGACGTACAGCTCGTTGGTCGCCTTGTCGACGAAGGTCTTCGCCGGCAGCCTGAGGTTGGCGATGTCGTTGCTGCCCTTGCTCGATTTGGGCTTCCCGATCTGCATCAGGAATTTCCCGTCCTGGGTGAACTTCAGGACCATGTTGTCGCTGAACGACTGGGTCCCGCCGGTCTGGCTCTCGTCCTGCTGCCGGTTCTGTCCAGCCGCCGGCTGCCCGCGTCCGGCCGCCGGCTGTCCGCGTCCACCCGCCGCAGCCGGCGAGCCGCGCCCGTTGCCGCCGATCCATACGTTGCCGCGGTAGTCGACGGTGATGCCGTGATTCGAGTCGGGCCAGTCGTAGCCGTTGCCGGGTCCGCCCCAATGCCCGACCAGATTGCCCGCGGCGTCGAACTCGAGGATGGGCGGCGCTGGAGCGCAGCACTGCGCCGTCGGAGGGTTGGTCGTGGCGTGCACCTCGCCCGGTTCGAGCGAGCCCGCTCGATGGATGATCCAGACGTGGTCGCGCGCGTCCACGGAGACGCCGATCGTCTGGCCGAGAATCCATTTGTTCGGGAGAGGCCTCGGCCAGAGCGGATCGACTTCGAACCGCGGCGCCTGGACGGCGGCCGCCTCCATCGCCGCCGTCTTCTCGAGCCATGCGGATCCGATCCCGAGGGCTGCGACGACTGCGAGAAACGCCGCACCGACACAAAAGTTGCGCTTCATGTGTACTCCACTCAGATCGACGGTCAATTTGATTGAATCGCTCGAACCGCCATGCTAGGTTTTCACCGCGGGCAGCCGGCCGGACAAGCCAGGCTCCAATGTGCCGCTTCCGATGATCTCTTCATGAGGCTCAACCCGGTATTGTAGAGGAAACGTCCATGACACGCTCCTGCTCGATCAAATGGGCATGCTTCGTCCTCGGAACGTGCTTCCTTACGGTTCCGTTGGCCGCCGGGCAGCCGGCGAAGGCGGACCGACACGGGTTTATCGCGGCACAGCCGGAAGACCTGCGGCCGCTCGAAGGGGCCAGTCAAGTTGTCCTTTTTGGCGATCCAACCAAGCCAGGGATATATGTGGCTCGTTACACGTTCCCTGCCGGCCGCATCGGCCGACCGCACTTTCACAGCCAGGATCGGCACGTCACGGTCCTCAAGGGGACATGGTGGGTGGCGCTCGGCCCGGAAAGTGACGGCGGCGACGCCAGCAAGATGGTTCCGATGAAGGCGGGCAGTTACGTCTTCCACCCGGCCAACGGCCATCATTTCGATGGGGCGAGGGACGAAGACGTCACGGTGCAGATCACCGGCATGGGTCCGGTGACCTCGACTCCGATCAAGTCCGAGGGCGGTCGGGGGCAGCGTTGAACCCGAGAAAGTCCATGATCATCGGCGCGCACTCCATCATCTACAGCACGAATCCTGCCGCCGACCGCGCGTTCTTGCGCGACGTGCTCGAACTGAGGAATGTCGACGTCGGCGGCGGTTGGCTGATCTTCGGACTGCCGCCCGCGGAAGTGGCCGTGCATCCCTCCGATACGAATGGCGTCCACGAATTCTATCTGGTGTGCGATAGCGTCGCGGCGTTCGTCTCGGACATGCGCAATCAGAACGTGCCGTGCGGTCCGGTGACGGAACAGACGTGGGGCTTGCTGACACACGTGGTGTTGCCGGGCGGCGGGAAACTTGGCGTATACCAACCACGGCATGCACGGCCAGAGGACATGACAGCGGAGCCGGCGCGGGCGAAGTCCGCACCACGGGCAACGAAAAAGCCCACGAGATAGGAGCTCGAATATGAAACGCACGACATGGCTCGCGTTGTTCGCGGCGGCGGCATTGACCGCCTGCTCGCAGGCGACGCCGGAGCAGCAGATTATCAACGACGCCGCGGCCGCGCTGGGCGGTCGCGATCGGATTCTCGCCGTCAAGACGCTCGTGATCGAAGGCACGGGCACCAACGGCAACCTGGGCCAGGACATGACGCCCGCCGCCACTTCTCAGGCGTTCAACCTGACCGGTTACAAACGCGCCGTTGACGTGGCCGCCGGCCGGGCCCGCGTCGAGCAGACGCGGACGCCGAACTTCACATACTTTCAGGGGCAGGCGCCTCAGAAGCAGGTGCTGGGCATCGACGGCGACGTCGGCTACAACGTGGCCGCCAACGGCAACGCGACGCGCGTGTCGAACGCGGTGGCGAAGGACCGGCGCGCGGAGATCTACCATCATCCGCTGACGATCGTTCGCGCGGCGCTGGATCCCGCGGCGAAGCTCACCCAGCCCCGGACCGCCGGCAACCAGAGCGTCGTCGACGTCACGACCGCGAGCGGCCTCGCGTTCACGCTGGCGATCGACGGCACGACGAAGCTGCCCGCGCGCGTCGTCTCGATGACCGACAACCCCAATCTCGGCGACGTCGCCATCGAAACCAGCTTCACCGACTACCAGGACGTCAGCGGTCTGAAGCTTCCCGCGCACCTGACGACGAAGACCGACACCGTGACCACGACCGACATCCGAGCGACGAAGCAGACCGTCGACGGCGACGCCGGCGACCTGGCGGCGCCGGCGGCCGCCGCGTCGGCCGCGCCGGTTGTAGGGCCTCCGCCCGCAACCGTCACCGTTGAAGAACTGGCGAAGGGTGTCTGGTTCCTCGGCGGCCAGTCCCACCACAGCGTGCTCGTGGAGTTCGCCGATCATCTGACGCTCATCGAAGCGCCGCAGAACGACGTGCGCTCGCTCGCCGTGATCGCCAAAGCCCGGGAGCTCAGGCCGGGCAAGCCGCTGACCTACGTCGTCAACACGCATCACCACTTCGATCACTCCGGCGGGATCCGCGCGGCGGTGTCGGAGGCCCTCACGGTCGTCACGCAGAAGGGGGCCGAGGCGTTCTATCATGACGCGATTGGACGGTCGCACACGATCGTGCCGGATGCGCTGGCGAAGAATCCGAAGCCGCTGAAGATCGAAACCGTCGACGAGGAGATGGTTCTCAAAGACGCTGCGATGACGGTCAACCTGTACCGCATCGCCGGCAACGAGCACGCCGACACGCTGCTGATGGCCTACTTCCCGCGCGAGCGGCTTCTCGTAGAGGCGGATGTATACAGCCCCGCCGCAGCTGTGCAGCCGTATGCCGCAAACCTGCTGGAGAACATCAGGAAGCGCAACCTCCAGGTCGCCCGCATCGTGCCGATTCACGGCACGATCGTGCCGTTCAGCGAGCTCGTCAAGGCGGTGCCGTCGACGGCGTCGACAGCGTCGCAGTGACCCGCGGTGTCGCGTCGTTCGAAGGCTCGGCTAAAGCCTTCACCGACGACCGCCACATGTCGCCGAAGCGCGAAGGCTTTAGCCGGGCGTCCGCCGCCCACGGTCAGAATCCGTAAAGTCTCGCAGGATTGTCGACCAGGATCATCCTGCGCTCGGTGGCGTCCGGAGCCCAAGTCGCCAGCTGGTTGAACACGCGCCCGTCATCGATCGGGAGCAGCGGCGCGACGTCCGTCGGTTTGCGGCCCGTCACTGGCGAAGAGTCCGGGTGCGGCCAGTCCGTCCCCCACAGGACTTGTTGGGGGTTCGCCGCGATCAGCGCCTTTGCAAGCGGCGCGACGTCGGCGTAGTCCGGGAGTTGCGTGGAGCTGCGGTAGGCCCCCGAGACCTTGACATAGGCGTGGCCGGTTCGTACGAGGTTCAGGAGCGCGTCGAAACCGGGCTGCCGGACGCCGAGCGACGCCTCCGCTCCCCCGAAATGGTCGAAGACGATCGGGATCGGGCTCGCCAGCACCTGGTCTTCGAGGCCTTTGATGACGGAGAGCCGTGTGTAGACCTGCACATGCCAGGTGCGACTCTTGACCCGCTGGATTGCCGCCTGCAGACGCCGACGGCCGGCCGCGGGATCGGTGAGGCCGGCGGCTTCGAGATTGACCCTGATCCCCCGAATGCCGCCCCGTGCCATCTTGTCGAGCGCGGCGTCAGGTGTCTTGTCATCAATCACGGCGACGCCGCGAGCGTCCGATCCGAGCTGCCTGATCGCATCGAGCGTGCACGCGTTGTCCGTGCCGTAAACGCTCGGCTGGACGATCACGACCCGGTCCGTATGGAGCGTTCGATGCAGCGCCCGCATCTCCTCGATTGAGGCCGTCTCCGGCGTGTACGCGCGCGACGGTGTGAACGAGAAGCGGCGCGAGTCTCCAAAGATGTGCGTGTGGCAGTCGCACGCGCCCGCGGGCACGTCGAAATCAACCGGCGTGGCCGGCTGTGACGCTTTGGCCGATAACGTGGTCGGACGCCGAACGAACGCGGCAACACCGGCCACCGCCGCGCCAAGCAGAGCGTCGCGTCGCGAGAGCATGCGATTCTCCCAAGCATTTTTCTCTGCGGGTTCCGCGGTTTCTGAGTTGTCCGTGATTTCCTCAGAGCAGTGCGCTGCTTCCAATCCGGGCGTCGAGCGCCGCTTTGACGCGCTCGGGCGTGAAGGGCACCTGGCGGATGCGCGCGCCGGTTGCGTCGAAGATCGCATTGCCGATCGCCGCCGCGACGATTGTGATCGAAGTCTCGCCGGAACCGGTGGCCTCGACGTCCGTCCGGTTGACCAGCACGCTTTCGACCGCCGGGACCTCGAAGCCGAGCGGCAGGCTGTGGTACGTTCGCCAGTCGATCGACGTCACCTTCTGATCGTCCCACGTCACTTCTTCGCCGAGCGCGCGGCTCATGCCCTGGAGCGCGCCGCCTTCGAGCTGGTTCCGCATGCCGTCGGGGTTCGAGATCGGACCGCAGTCCTGCGCGACGACGATCCGCTTCACGCGCACGCGCCCGGTCGCCTGATCGACGTCGACCTCGGCGACCATCGCGGCGTACCCGTTGTCGCCTTCGTACAACACGCACGAGATGCCGCGGCCGCCCGCGATGCCGGTTCGGCGAACATCCGGCCTCGGCGAGGGACGCGCCTCCCAGCGCGCCGCCTTCGCGGCCTCCCGGACGACGTGGCTCAACCGTGCGTCGCTCAGGTGACGCAGGCGGTACTCGACCGGATCCACCTTCACACGCGACGCGACTTCATCCATGAAGCACTCGTGCGCGAAGGTGTTCTGCAGGCGCGACGGCGAACGCAGCGGTCCGGTGAAGAAGTGCGACTTGACGGTGTGCGACAGCACGCGCTCGCTCCTGACCGTGCCGGTGCCGCCGCACTTGCCGCCGACGCAGCCCGTCACGTACGACGGCGCGGTATTGCCGCCGTTGTCGAACGCGCCCCCTGGATCCGGCGCCGGTGTCCGCGGCGTGAACGCCGCCGGCTCGAAGCCGGCCAGTTGACCGGTGATCACATTGCCGGGCCGGTCGTATCCGGGCCGCCCGCCGAGCGTCGGCGACCATCCCTCGTAGTCCCACGCGACGATGGTGCCGTTGGCGTCGATGCCGACGCGCTGATCGATGACGAACGCGACGCCATAGTTCTCCCACGCCATCTCGTCCCTGCGCGAGAGCTGCACGCGGACCGGCTTCCCGACCGCCTGCGACAGCAGCGCGGCGTCGTACGACACGGTGTCCGCGCCGTTGATCCCGTAGCAGCCGGACCCTCGAGTGAAGATCACGCGGACGTTCTCCACCGGCAGACCGAGCAGCAGCGCGGACCCGCTCCGCGTCGGGTGCGCGGATTGCGTCGGCGACCAGATCGTCGCCTTGTCGCCCTGCACGTCGGCCACCGCGCACGAGCTGCCGATCGATCCGTGCATCTGATACGGATGCAGATAAGTGGCCTTCAGCACCTCCTTCGCTTGCGCGAGCTTCTCGTCGACGTCTTTGGAGCTCACGACGAACGTGTCGCGGGAGGGCTTCTGTTTCCTCAGGTAGTCGTAGAAGTCGCGATGGCTCGGCAGGCCGACGCCGGGCGTCCACGTGGCCTTCAGTCGATTCGCCGCCTGAATCGCCTGCCACGGCTTCTCGGCCACGACCCCGACGAAGTTCTTTTTGACGACGACCTTCACCAGGCCTGGCAGGCCCCGCACCGAGCTTTCGTCGACGCTCACCAGCGTGGCGCCCACCGCGGGCGGCCGCACGACCCGGCCGTGCAACATGCCGGGCACGCGCACGTTGTGCACGAACTCGAATTGTCCGGTCGCCATCGCCGGCATGTCCACGCGCCCCACGGGTTTGCCGAGGACGGTCCACTCGCTCGCGGGCTTTCGTTTGGCCGTCGTGCTGAGCGGGATGCTGAACTTCTTCCCACCGACCAGCTCGCCGTAGCTCACCCGCTTCGACGCGTCGCCTTTCACCGTGATCACGCCGTCCGCCGCCGCGAGCTGGTTCACCGGAGCGCCGAGGCGTTCCGAAGCGAGGCGGACGAGCGCTTCGCGCGCCGTCGCGCCGGCCTGTGCCAGGTTCCGCTCGTTGAAATTGGTCGGGGTCGACTGGCTGCCGGACGTCGTGCCCTGGTCCGGAGCGATCGACGTGTCGCACTGAATCAGCTTCACGCGCGCAATCGGCACCGAAAGCTCTTCAGCCACGAGCTGCAGCTGCGCCGTGGAGATCCCCTGGCCGAGCTCGCACTTGCCGGTATACGCGGTCACGCTGCCGTCGGTGGCGATCGCGATCCACGAATCGAGCTGCCTCGCGTCGACCTGCGGTCCGCGGGCGCCGCCTCCGCGCTGCGCGAGCCCGATCCGCTGCGCGGCTCCCGCGGCGCTGAAGCCCACGATCAGGGCGCCGGAGGTCTTCAGAAAATCGCGGCGCGAAAACCCGGCTCGTGCGAGGGCGGCGCGCGCATCTGGCGTCATGGTCACAGTTCGACGCCGGGGCGCGAGTCCTTCGACTCGCCGCTCATCCTGAGCCCGTCGAAGGATGAGCGTCTCGCTCCGGACCGGCCCTTCAGGCGAGCGCATCACGCTTTCTCCTGCGCATACCGTTTGATGGCCCGCAGCATGCGCGTGTGGGCGAAGCAGCGGCACAGGACGGTGGACATCGCCTGCTGGATCTGTGGATCGGTGGCCCTCGGGTTCTGATCCAGGAAGGCCTTCGCCGTGAGGATGACGCCGCTCAGGCAGAAACCGCATTGCGCCGCCTGCTCGTCGATGAACGCCTGCTGAATCGGATGCGGGCGCTCGGAGGTTCCCAGTCCCTCCAGCGTCGTGATGTCCGCGCGGTTCAGCGTGCCGACTGGCGTGACGCAGGAGCGAACCGCGCGGCCTCGCACGATGACGGTGCATGCGCCGCACTGCCCCAGGCCGCAGCCGAACTTCGGCCCGCGCAGCTCGAGGTCGTCGCTGAGGACGTACAGCAACGGCGTGTCGGGATCCACGTTCAGAGCGTGTGACCGTCCGTTGACGGTCAGAGAGATGGTGGCCATGGTGACTGCCATAGAATAAACGATTCGGCGGGGCTGGAAGCTATCTCATAAACCGAGGCGGTCCTTGAGGGGCAGATCGCGGAGCTCGACGCCCAGCAACAGGCCGCCGTGACCACCGGTGGCTTTCTCGTGTACGTTTTCCGAACGCCGACTCGACGAGCAACGTAATTAAACCGTCCATCGGATCGGATCAAGCACACGCTGCGCACGGTAGTGTGTAGGGTCGCTCCATACGACCGCCACAGAGAAGGTGTTGCAGCACTCGTGTCTGGAGTGGGACTGAATAGTCTCCGGGGGCCGCGCGATCCGCGCGAGCCCGGATAGAAGACGAGCGCTGGGTCACGCACCCAGGCTTGACCCGGACCGGCGTGAGGAGAGCCAGCAGCGCAGCGCTTGGACGCTGCCGCCGTGTCGCGAAGGACGCGCCGCAGACAAGCGTTCTCATTCGACGGCCGCCTACGCCGGCGCCGCGCCGCGGCGGGCGAGGCGTGCGGTGCAGGCCGCGCGCGTCGAGCGTCTCTGTGTCTCAGTCTCTCCGTGGCTTGTCCAAATCAATACAGCGGGGAATCGGCGCGGGAGCAAGGGATCAGTCGCGCCGGCAATAACCGGCTGCAGTCTTAGACGAAGGCAAGACGGCCGTCCAACTGACGGATCAGGCACGAAGGACCAACGGCTCTAATGCGTCAGACCGTAAATGAGGTAGTTCACGCCGAGCTTGTACGCTTCGTTCGTGTCGTCGATGGGCCGGAGGCCCATGCCCGACCATTCCCAGTACTGCGACACGTCGGTGTTGTAGTTGACAATCATCATCAAACGCTTCGAGGGATCGTTGTCCTCGTAGATCCCGCGGAAGACCGGCTTGCCCGCGTTATAGGCCTGCGGAATGACGTCGAGGTTGTTGATCTCGAAGAACGAGTGAAAAATGGGATGGGACGCGCTCATCTCGAAGAACCGCGCCTCCGGGAGCACTCGTTTCATGTTCGCCTCGAACACCTCCCAGCCCGGGCTCCCGAAATCGCCGTAGGCCTTGAAGTCGTCGACGATGACGAAGCCGCCCTTCTGCATGTAGGTCCTGAGCGCGCCCGCTTCCCGATCCGTCAGCGTCCACCAGCTCACCTCGATGATGTACGCAACCGGATACTTGAACAGCTCCGGATCGTCGAGCGCCAGCGTATTGATCGTTTCCTCGTTCGCGCCGAGATAGCTGACCTCGTTCATGATCTTCATCAGGTTCTGCTCGGCGATCGGGTAGCCGTGCGACCAGGACGGCTGCCCGCGCCACCAGTAGCCGCCGGGCGCGGTCTCGTAGCTGACGCGCACGAACGTAAAGCGGCCATCGTACGGCGCGTTCGGCATGGTCCGAAACCGTCCCCGCGGACCGCCGAATCCGAAGCCGCCGCCGAACCGGCGCCCCTGCGCGAGCGCGGTGACCGCAATCAGCGCCGCCAGCGCCGCCCCGAGCAACACGCGTGCGGAAGGACCGCGACCTCGCATCAATATCCCAGCCGCACCGTGCCGTCCTTCGCTCCGTTCACCGACCCTCTGGTGAGCCACTCGAGCGACGCCCGAAACAGCAGCAGACGATTCTTTTCCCACATCGCGTTGTGCGAGGAGCACGCGAGATCGACGAACAGCTTCTCGGGCGCCGCCAGATCGGCGTACAACTCACGCACCCGGTCGGGCGGCACCTGCCTGTCGTGCTGCCCGGCAACCATCAGCGTCGGCGTGTGCGTCTTCCCCACCATCGCCGCGTTCCAGCCCCAGGTCGCCGTCTGCGGCGCACGCCGCACGCCCGGTCCCCACGTCGCGCCGACCGGATCGGACGCCAGCATCTCCGACCAGACGGCGTCGCTCACCGCCGGCTCGTACTGCCCGGGGCAGCCGACCTGCCGATCCCAGTTCGCCGCGAACTCCTCTCGCGATTGCGTGTTCATCGCCGTGCCGTCCGGGGGCATCTTCGCCGGCGCGGCCGAGGCGGCGCGGTTGTACGCCGGCGCCAGCAGCACCAGCTTCTGCACGTTCTCGGGATGCTGCGCCGCGTAGCCACCAGCACGAGGCCCGCCGAGCGACCACGCAAGCAGGCTCACCTTGTCCACATGACGCAGCGCGCGGACGTAGTCGACGACGGCGCCGATGTCGTTCCAGTCCGAGGCGATGGTCGTCATCGCGTGCGGATAGCTCGGCGCGCACGCGCCGGGAATCAGGCCCGGGACGAACGCCGCCTGGCGGTCGCGCGCGAGGTTGCAGGGATCGTTCATCGCCCCCGGCCGGACCGATCGGCCATAGCCCGTGGTGTCCAGCGCGAAGACGTCGAAGCCGGCGCGCGCGAGAAACGCCATCCAACTGTAGTCGGGCTGCGGCACGTCGAACGCGACTTCGGCCGGAGTGCCGGCGCCGTGCACGAAGATCGCGACGCGGTCGGCATTCGACGCGCGGCGCAGCGCCGTCCCGGCTTGCACGCGCTCCCGTACGTAGATCGACACGTCCTGGCCGGCGATGGCCGGCACGGTGGACTTCACGCGGACGTAGTGATCGAGAGTCAGCAGACGCTCGCTGTCGTCGGCGAACGAAACGACCCCCAGCCCCAGAGCCAGCAGTGCAAAAGTCACGTTTCGCATACGCACGTATCTTATAATGCGCTCGCGCTACGTTGCTGGGCGAAGGCTTCAGCCGAGCCAAAAGGAGCATTGATGCGATACCCACGTCTCGCAATACTGACGATGTTGGCGCTCACTCCGGTGATGGCCGGTGCGCAGAGCGACCAGCCGACCAACGACGCGCCGAACCCGTACAACACCGTCAGCAATTACTTCAAGCTGCCGGAAGGGCGCACCTGGGGATCCACGAGCGCAGTCGACATCGACAAGGACGGCAGGTCGATCTGGGTCGCCGAGCGCTGCGGCACCAACAGCTGCCTCGATCGCGCAACCGGCAAGATGTCCGACCTGCCGACCGTGCTCAAGTTCGACGCGTCCGGCAAGCTCGTGAAGAGCTTCGGCGCCGGACTGCTGATCTTCCCGCACGGCATCTACGTCGACAAGGACGGCAACCTCTGGGTGACCGACGGTCAGGACGATGCGCCGGTTCCGGCGCGCGGCGGCGGCGCCGGTCGTGGCGCGGCAGGAGGGGCGGCGGGCGGCGCGGCCGGCGGCGGGCGCGCGGCGGCGCCCTCGGGCCCGATCGGCCCGCGGCCCGGCGCAACGCACGGCAACCAGGTGTTCAAGTTCAGCCCGGACGGCAAGGTGCTGCTCACGCTCGGCAAGCCGGGCGGCGCCGCGGCGCCCGACTATTTCTATCAGCCGAACGACGTCATCGTCGCACCCAACGGGGACATCTTCGTCTCCGAGGGGCACGGCGCCGGAAACAATCGCATCCTGAAGTTCGACAAGACTGGCAAGTTCATCAAGGAGTGGGGCAAGCTGGGCCCCGGTCCGGGCGAGTTCGATCAGCCGCACGCGCTGGCGTTCGACTCGAGGGGACGGCTGTTCGTCGGCGATCGCAACAACAACCGCGTCCAGGTGTTCGATCAGGACGGCAAGTTCATCGAGGAGTTCCGTCAGTTCAGCCGGCCGAGCGGGATCTTCATCAAGAACGACATTCTGTACGTCGCGGACTCCGAATCGGAATCGGTCTCGCAGAATCACAACGGCTGGAAGCGCGGCATCCGCTGGGGCAGCGTCAAGGACGGCAAGATCGCCGGGTACATCCCCGATCCTGAAACGCGAGGCCGTCCCGATTTCACCGGCACGAGCGCGGCCGAAGGCGTCGCCGTCGATTCGCAAGGCAACATCTACGGCGCAGAAGTGGGACCTAAGGCGGTCAAGAAGTACACGAAGAAGTAATTGGTGAGTTGGTGATTTGGTGATTTGGTGATTTGGTGAGTTGCCTTGGGAACGTCATTCACCAAGTCGCCAATTCACCAACTCGCCAACTCTCGAGGAGGGCGTATGCAGAGCCGTCTTGTGCTGTTCGCGGCGCTTGTCATCTCCAGCCCGATCGTATTTGCGCAGGCGCCCGTGGCGCCGGTCAACGACCGGCCGAATCCGTATCAAACGATCGAGAACTATTTCAAGCTGCCCGAAGGACGGACGTGGGGCTCGACCAGCGCGGTCGAGATCGACAAGGATGGCCGCTCGGTCTGGGTCGCCGAGCGATGCGGCGTGAACAGTTGCGCGGATCCGGCGACGGGCAAGATGTCGCCGCTGGATCCCGTGCTGAAATTCGACTCGTCGGGGAAGCTCGTGAAGAGCTTCGGCGCCGGGATGATCGCCTTCGCGCACGGCATCTACGTGGACCGCGACGGCAACATCTGGGTGACGGACGCGAACGACAACCGGCCGCGGCCCGCGCGCGGCGCGGCCCCCGGCACACCGCTGCCGGCGGCGCCGGCCAGGCTGGTCGGGCACCAGGTGATCAAGTTCAGTCCGGACGGAAAGGTCCTGATGACCCTTGGCAAAGCGGGCATGGCTGGCAATCCGCCCGATGCGTTGACGGAGCCCAACGATGTCGTGACGGCGCCGAACGGGGACATCTACGTCGCGGAAGGACACTCCGGTCAGAACAACAATGCCCCGCCCGACACGGTCGCGCGCATTTCGAAGTTCACCAGGGACGGCAAGTTCATCAAGTCGTTCGGAAAGCTCGGCTCCGCACCCGGTGAGTTCCGCACCCCGCACAGCCTGGCGTTCGATTCGCGCGGGCGCCTGTTCGTCGCCGACCGCGGCAACGTGCGACTGCAGATCTTCGATCAGGACGGCAAATTCATCACCGAGACGAAGGCCTTCAGCCGCCTGAGCGGGATCTACATCGACAAGAACGACATGTTGTATGGTGCCGACTCGGAGTCGAGCGAGACGTCGCACCCGGGAGGCTGGAAGCGAGGGATGCGCATCGGCAGCGCGAAAGATCTGACCGTCCAGTACTTCATCCCGGACCCGGAAAAGAACGCGACCGGGACCAGCGCCGCCGAAGGTGTCGCGGTCGACGCGCAGGGCAACATCTACGGCGCGGAAGTCGGGCCCAAGGCGGTCAAGAAATACGTAAAGCGATCCGGGACGTAGCGCGTCAGGCGATCCGGAACGGAGCGGGAAGGCTTCATCCGAGCGACGCGTCCGCGAGACGCAATTTGGAATTGTGAATCTGGAATTTGGAATGCGTGTTCGGGTTCCAGATTCCTCATGCTGACTTTCGCCTGGCCAGTTGTAGCGCGAAGGCTTCAGCCGGATCCGATGCGCTACAATAGGTTCGCTGTGAACACAACGCCACGGACTCGCAAGACGTTTGCGGTGCTCTGCATCGCCATCGTTGTGGTCGTGGCGTTCGTGCCGGCCCTTGCATCGAGTCTCGGCAGCGCGATCCTGGTCCCGCTGTGGCTGGTGGTGCCAGCGGTCGCCGTCACCGTGATTCGTCGCGACGCTCTCCGCTCCGACGAAGAACCGGTATCGCTGCTCGCCGTTCTCGCCTCCCGCGCACCTCCGATCCTCGCCTCGCTCACGTAACCCAACCATTCCCGTCTCACCGTGATCCCGGTATGTGGCTCGAGCCGCAATCGGAAGGGTGTCATGTCCCTTGCGAGCAGGCTTCGTGTGCTTGTCGTGTGTGTCGGCTTGGAAATGGGTGTGCTCAGCGGTGTGCCCATGCGACCGGACGAAATTCAGGATCTGATGCACCAGATGAATCAACCGAAGGTGGCGCGCCAGCTCCCTAGCGAGGACGACGAGGGTGACAATCCGGGAAGCGAACCATGACGTGGATCACGTTCGGCGCACTAATCAGCCGGCGCGATACCAGCTAGGAGCCCGTCTCATTAATGCCTCTCGGGCTCCTAGTAGCCGCGCTTCGCGCGGAACGGCCCGCGAATTCGGGCTGTTTTCGCCGGCGGAGCCGGCCTGCTAGGAGCGTGTTCACATTTCTCGGACACGCTCCTAGCGCAGCGCAAACGCGATCTCCATCGTCACGCGCACCGGCACCGGCTCGCCTCCGCGCGTGCCGGGCCGAAACCGCCACTGCCCGGCCGCCTTGATCGCCTCCTGATCGAGCCCGAACGCCGGATCGAACGATCGCGTCACGTGAATGTTGGTGCACACGCCGCTGGTCTGCACCACACACTCGACGATGATCGAGCCCTGAATCCGGGCGCGCATCGCGTCTGCCGTGTATTGAGGCGTGCCTTTTCGGATTTCGATCGGCTGGGTTACACCATTGCCCGGCCGAAAGCCGCCGCCATCCGTCCCGCCGTCTCGTCCCGGACCAAGACCAGGTCCTCGGCCCGGACCGTCTCCCGGCCCGGTTCCGGTTCCTGCGCCGCCGTCGCGCCCCGGCCCTTGTGACAGCGTCGGCGGACCGGGCGGCGCTTCAATTGCGCCAGGCAAGGACTCCGTTGCGGCAGCCAGGGTGGCGACGGGAATCGCCAATTGCTGCACCGGTTCCTGCTCGTGCGTGGCCGGCTTCGATACGTCGAGTGCGCGCGGCCTCGACGCTCGAACCGTGATCGTGTCGTTCCCCGGCAGCTCCGCTCGCCGCGGCGGATCCGTCATGCGGTTCCCGCCACCACCGCCTCCTCCCCCCGGACCGGGATCGTTCAGCCACACCATATGCGTGATCGTTCGGTCGGGCAGGACCGTCGCGGACCGAACCGGCCGCGTGGCGGCACGGGTCGCCAGCCACAGCATCGCGACGATCGCGATGTGCCACGCGAGCGAGGCCAGGAAGGCAGGGCCGAAGCGCCGGCGAATCGACACGCCATTTGGACGACGCCGCAGCGAGAATGGACGGAGCGACGAACGGGAGAGAGCGGATCGCCGGTTTCGAAAACTGTCCAGGCGGCAAGGGCTCAACGAATCTCGATATCCTCGGACAGCGCGAGCTCCCTCAGTGCCGTCTTCGTCTCATCTCCTTTGCTCTTGGCCTGATCGCCCTCTGCCGGCGCTTCAAACGAGATCTCTCGTTTGAGTCCCGGTGTATTCACGAAGCGGCTCAGAAGAATGGGTTTCGATACCGTGTCGCGGGCGCCGCTGAGCGCGGGGGAGGGCCGCGGCGATCGCGGCTTCAAACCCGCGTTCGCGAGTATTGTCGAACGCGCTGCCCGAAGACGTGATTGGCCGCTTCCTGTAGAATACGCGACGTGATGACCCGAAGAGAATTCCTCGCCGCAACCGGCGCCGCCGGGGCGCTGGCGCACAGGATCGGACAGCAGCCGCTGAAGCTGGGTGACGATCGGGACGGGCTGCTGTATGTCCCGCGCGGATACAAGGCGGGCGTCGCCATGCCGCTGATTCTGATGCTGCACGGCGCCGGAAACACGGCGCTCTCGGTCACATATACGTTCGAGATCGCCGACGATCTCGGTTTCATCGTCCTCGCGCCCGACTCGCGCGATGAGAGCACCTGGGACATGCTGCTGCACGGATTCGGCGAGGACGTCGAGTTCATCGGCGCGGCGCTCAAAGACACCTACGCGCGGTGCGCGGTCGATCGCAGGCGAATGGCGATCGCTGGACACTCCGATGGCGCGTCGTATTCGCTGTCCCTGGGTCTGGGGACCGGCGACACGTTCGGCCACATCCTGGCGTTCTCGCCGGGCGTCATGCAGCCGGCGGAAGTGCACGGCAAGCCGCGGATCTTCATCTCGCACGGCGTGAGCGACCCGATCATGCCGATCGACGTCACCAGCCGCCGGTTCGTGCCGCGATTGAAGGGACTGGGGTACGACGTGACGTACCGGGAATACGAGGGACGTCACGGCGTACCGCCTGCGATCGCGCGGGAAGGATTTCAGTGGTTCATTTCTTGAGCGCCGGATTCGTGTACCCCGCTTCGAGGACCCGCGCCGACGGCCGGAAGCTCAGGTAATCCACGTGATCGCCGATGTCGGTCCATCCGTGCGGCACGCCCGCGGGGATGATGATGATGTCGCCGGTCTTCACGACCCTCTTCACGACGTCCGCGCCGACGGCTGGCCCGCTGCACGACGGCCCGTTCAGCACCCTGGTCACTTCGGCCTCCGGCGCCGACTTCCGGCCGTTGACGATCTTCCCGCCGGTGACGAGCGTGCCGCCGCCCGAGATGATCAGATAGCCTTCGGTCTGCTGGTCGTGCGCGATCATTCCCGGCGTGCTGCCGGAGGGAGGCGCCGTCGACTGTTCGCCGCACGGCGCCGCTGGCGCTGCCGCCGTCCCCGCGCCGGCGCCTCGACCGGCTCCACCGCCGGCTCCCGCGCCACGAGCGGCCGCGCCGCCGCCACCCGCGGCCGCGCTCGCGCCGCGATGGATGACGCCGATGGCGAAGTTCTCGGGCCCGATGTCGACGACCTTGATCGTCCGATCGACGCCCGGCAGCGAGTTCACCTTCTTCACCTCTTCGTCGGTGATGTAGGTGGCCGACGTCGGCTTGCTCTGGGCGAACCCGACGCCCGGCAACAGCGTCGCCACGACCGCCACTGCCTTCAGGACTGTCTTCGTCATGTGCAATCTCCCCTTTCGCCGCATACTATACAGCCGGTTCAAAACCGTAGGGCGATCGTTCTCGTCGACGCCGAAAGCGTCGACCTGCACCTCTTCCTGCGAATGCAGGCTCGCGAAGGGAGCGTCGGGCCCCGCGCTACACGATTTGAAACGAGGGAGCAGATCATGAGATCACGATTCCTGAGCGTTGCGGCGAGGGCCGCCTGCGGAGTGTTCCTGGCCTTGATTCCTGCGTTGATTCCGATGGTGTCCGCCAGCCGGGCCCTGGACGAATCGCGCCCACCGAGAAACGCCGCCGAATTCGACACGATGTTCCAGCAAATCAAGAACTGGGGGCGCTGGGGCGCGGACGATCAGCTCGGATCCGCCAACCTGGTGACCGCCGCCAAGCGAAAGCAGGCGGTCTCGCTGGTGAAGACCGGAGAAACGGTCTCGCTCGCGCACAATCCGCTGACGGAGAAGGCGGACGACAATTCGAACCCCTTCGAGCACACGATGCTCCGCGGCTACAGCATGGATCGCTACGCCGTCTCGTACCACGGCTACGCCCACAGCCACATCGACGCGCTGTGCCACATCTTGTACAAGGACCAGACCTACAACGGCTACGCGCGCGCCGACGTCAACACCGAGAAGGGTTGCACGAAGCTCGGCATCCAGAACCTGAAGAGCGGCATCGTCACGCGCGGGATTCTGATCGACATCCCGCGGCTGCGCAACGTGCCGTACCTCGAGCCGGGCACGGCGATTTACGTGGAGGACCTCGAGGCGTGGGAGAAGAAGGCCGGCGTGAAGATCGCGTCAGGCGACGCGGTGCTCTTGCGCACCGGCCGGTGGGCGCGGCGCGAGAGGCTCGGCCCGTGGAACGTCGGTCAGAGCGCAGCGGGGCTGCACGCGTCGGTCGCGCCGTGGATCAAGGCGCGCGGAGTGGCGTTTCTGGGCGGTGACGCCGCCCAGGATGTGACCCCGTCGAAGGTGGAAGGCGTCACCCTGCCGATCCACACGCTGATGATCACGGCGCTCGGGATCAACCTGCTGGACAACCAGGATCTGGAGGTGCTCGGCGAGACCGCGGCGAGATTGAATCGCTGGGAGTTCATGCTCACGATCGCGCCGGTACCTGTCACAGGCGGCACCGGCTTCCCGCTCAACGCGATCGCGATGTTCTGATTGGCGGCAGATCCCCGCTCGGCCAAAGAGCTTGTGAAGATAAAGCCTTCGCGCTCCGTCGCTATTGACTCGACGCGGGCCCGTCAACCGTGACCGTGACGTCGGCCGGCGCACGCAGGAGGCCGTCGTGGCCGTAGGCGCGAAGCGTGTAGATCCCCGGTTTCGTGAACGTCGCCTTCACTTCCACCTTGCCGTCGACGACCTTCACGTACCCATCGGGTTCGAATGAGACGTGCGCCGGGCCGCGGTACACCAGCCACAGCACCGACAATGCCCCTTGCACCGGACGCGGACGCGCAGGCAGCGGGACGTTGACCGGCGACGGCGGCGCGCCGCGCAGCGTCGGCTCCTGCTGCCGCTGCGGCCGCGGCTTCTGGTTCGGCGGCGGGATGCCGTCGTCGGTCACGGATGCGGTGAGGGTGACCGGCACGCCGGTGCGCGGCCGCGCGATCGGATCGATCTTCACGATCGGCGGCTGGTCCTTCGCCAGCAGCTCGTTGCTGACCTGCGTGCCGCCGCCGGCACCGCCGCCGTTCGAGACCTCGACCTTCCGGTCGATCTCCCAGATGTCGAGCAGCGTCGCGCGCGCCACCTCGGTCTTGCCGTTCGCGACGATCGTCCAGACGAGCTCCTTCTTCCTGTCCCAGTCCTTCGGCACATTCACCCTGAAGAGGAAGTGGTTCTCGCGCGGGTAGAAATACGTCGGCTGACCCCGATCCGCAGGACCGGGGTCGAAGCCGTTCTGTGCGCCAACAGGGATGCTCAGCTCCTGAACATGATTCCGGTTCATATAGCCGAAGACCATGTTGAACGTGCCGTCGGGTACGCGCTCCCATCCCTCGAAGACAGGAACGACATCCTGGCCCGAGTTGAACCGGACGTGGAGCTCGGTCGACTGCGACTGGCCGACGAGGGGCGCCACGATCGCGAGCACCAGTGCCGCGATCCGTGCCGCCCGTACGGCAATCCGCAATCCGCGATCCTTCATCGCCGGCCTCACCTGGTTCCTGGCATCCAGTACCTAGCCGCTAGCAGCGAGCAACTGTCATTGAGGCTGCGCCGCCGCGGTCGTCATCGTTTTCTTGGCGCCTTTGCGCGCATCGAACTCCGCCTTGTATTCCTCGTCGGTCATGTCGTACCACGTGATCCACGCGAAGCCCATCTCGTCGATCGTCCGCTGACCGCTGCCCACCCAGTTCCTCGGATCGGGGTTGGCCTTGTTCGGCGAGTTGTCGTGCCACGAAATCACATGGAGGATGGTCCCCGCCGGATAGATCGGCGCCACATCGTCGGCGTACACGCTGACGAGGTGCCAATTGAAGCTCCAGTCGGCGCAATTGATCTGCTCGGTCTTGTTGTCCGGATAAATCAACTCGATGCACTGCCGCTTGCCGCGCGTGTGCATATGCGGCTGGAACGCGGTGATCCTGCCGGGCTTGTTGAAGCGCGTGTAGCCGTCGCTCCTGACATAGGTCGACCCGCCGGGAATGTCGAGCGGCTCGGTCGGCTGGCCGAGCTGCTTCGAATACACGACATGCTTCGGCACGTACCCCTTCGGGTAGAGGACGATGCCGAGCTGCGACTGATCGGTGGTTTCCTGTCCGACCGCGTGATAATGGAAATCGAACTTGATCTTCGAGCCCGCCTTCAGCAGACGGCCCGTGCCTTCCGGGAACAGGTCCCCGTTCTTGCCGACGGCGAACTCGTTGAGGAAATCGCCGGCATCGGCGCTGTCGTCGCCGTTGGTGTCGCCCGAGGCATCGGCCTCGACGGCGTACGTGAGCAGGTGGTGCACGACCGCCGGCTTGCCCGGCTTGCTCTCGATCGCCTTGATGTAGCGGTCCTCGGTCAGGCCCGCGTCAACGTAATAGCTGCCCCACCAGTCCGAGGCTTCCGCGGGCACGACATGCTTGGGCGAGGTAACGATCAGATCGGGCTTTCCGATGTGCCAGCGATCCGAATCGTCGAACTCGCGCGGCTTCGGCAGGTCGGCGGCGTTGCCCATCGGCGCGCCGGCGTCCACCCACTTGGCGATCTTCTCGATCTCGTCCTCGCGCAGCGACGGATCGTTCTTGAAGCTCTGAAGGCCCACGTGCGGGTCGATGCCCCACGGCGGCATCTGGCGCTCCGTCACGCGTTGCTTGATCGATTTGGCCCAGGGCCGGACTTCCTGGTAGGTGAGGAGCGACATCGGCGCCATCTGGCCCGTCCGATGACAGCTCTGACAGGACCGTTGAAGTATCGGGGCGATGTCTTTCGCAAAGGTGATCGCGGGCTGAGTCTTCGTCGCCTGGGCCGCCTGACCGTTCACGGTCACATGCGCCATGAAGGCGATGCCGGCGATCACGACTGCGAGTACGCCGGTCGATCTGAGCAATCTCACCATACTGCCTCCTCAAAAGCGTCCGCCATCGGAGGGCACA
Source organism: Acidobacteriota bacterium (assembly GCA_003222535.1). Classification (GTDB taxonomy): domain Bacteria; phylum Acidobacteriota; class Vicinamibacteria; order Vicinamibacterales; family CAVVIG01; genus QHWJ01. The sequence goes on from QHWJ01000375.1 coordinate 30,268, forward strand.
AAATTACAGCGCGTCAGTTTATCACAGGGGATGCGGTATATTCGGCCTTATCTCAGACACTGGCGCTCCTGTCGTTCTCGCGGCATTGGTCGCGTTCGCCGCCGGCCTCGGCGGGCTGGCGCTCGTCGCCCCCGGCCCGGCCGCCCTGCCGGAACAACGCGTGGCCGGCCGGCCAGTACAAGTGCCGTCAGACGGCTACGCCTCGTCTTCGTCCTGCCGCGCCTGCCACCCGGGCCAGTACGCGTCGTGGCACGGGTCCTACCACCGAACGATGACGCAGGTCGCGACGCCGGAAACCGTCGCGGCCAGCTTCGACGGCGTCATCGTCGACAATGTCCCGGGGTCGCCGATGCTGCTGGAGCAACGCGGCCGGCGATTGTCGGCCGTTTTCGACGACCCCGACGACGAGGTAAAGGGTCTGGCACCGGAGTCGGACTCAGCTCGACCCCGGCGGATCGATCGACAAGTGGTGATGACCACCGGATCCCACAACCAGCAGATCTACTGGTACGCGACGGGAAACAGCCGCGTGCTCGGGCAGCTCCCGGCCATCTGGTTGACGGCGGACCGGCGGTGGATCCCACGCCGCGCGGCGGTCATGCATCCGCCCGGGCAGTCGCCCATGTCCGAAACAGGCAGTTGGAATGGCGTCTGCGTCGCCTGCCATACGACCAACGGTCAGCCTCAACTCGACACACCGTTCGGGTCGCAGCCGATCCTCACGCAAGTCGCCGACACACGCGCCGCGGAGTTCGGCATCTCGTGCGAGGCGTGCCATGGGCCGGGCGAGCCGCACCTCCACGCCAACCGCAGCCCGCTGCGCCGGTACGTCCTCCACCTCATCGGCCGCGGCGATTCCACGGTCGTGCAGCCGATGCGCCTGAATCCGCGTCTGTCGTCGCAGGTCTGCGGGCAGTGCCACTCCTTCTGGGAGTTCTCCAATCCGCAGAGCGAGCGGCGAGCCAACGCGCACGGGCTGCCCTACCGGCCCGGGGACGAGCTCGCCGAGACGCGCTTCATCGTGCAACCGACGAAGAATCTCGGCTCGCCGGCCATGCAGGCGTTCCTCGCGGCGGATCCCGGGTTCATCCGCGACATCTTCTGGTCCGATGGCATGGTGCGAGCGACAGGGCGTGAGTACAACGGCATGATCGACTCGCCGTGCTACCGGAACGCGGCGACGGATGCACGCACGATGTCGTGCTTCTCGTGCCACACGATGCACAAGACGTCAGACGATGCGCGCATGATCGGCGAGTGGGCCGACGATCAGCTCGCGCCTCGAGCGGTTGGCAACCAGGCGTGCCTGCAGTGTCATGCGCGCACGATCCAAGACGTCACGGCTCATACCAAACATCGCGCCGACTCCGCCGGCAGCTCCTGCTACAACTGTCACATGCCGTACACGACCTATGGGTTGCTGAAGACGATCCGCAGTCATCAGATCAGCAGCCCCTCGGTGAGGGCCACGGTCGACACGGGCCGGCCGGACGCGTGCAACCTGTGTCATCTCGACAAGACGCTCGCCTGGACAGCGGACTATCTCGAGAAATGGTACGCGACGGCGAAGCCACGACTCGGAGACGAGGAGCAATCCGTCGCGGCGTCGCTGCTGTGGCTCCTGAGCGGCGACGCCGGCCAGCGCGCGATCGTCGCCCAGAGCCTGGGTTGGGCGCCCGCACAGCAGGCGTCCGGCACGGGGTGGATCGCGCCCTACCTCGCGCTGTTCCTCGACGATCCGTACGACGCGGTGCGCTACATCGCGTCGCGATCGCTGAAGACGCTGCCGGGGTTTCAGGCCTTTGCGTTCGACTACGTGGCGCCGCAGACAACGCGCGCGGCCCAGCGGATTCAGGCAATGCAGATCTGGCGCGCCACGCGCGACGGCAGAATCCCCGGCAGAGCGCAGCTGCTCATCAACGCGGATGGCAGCTTCAACGCCGAGGTTATCAACCGCCTTTCGCGCGAACGCAACAATCGCAGGGTGGTGTATCGCGAGTGATGACTGGGGACTTGGGGACTGGGGACTTGGGGACTGGGGACTGGTGACTGCGCCTGAGTACTCCCGGCGTCATCTGCGGTTCGGGTGGTGGTCGCTCCTGCTGTTTGCGACGCTGGGGCTCCTGCTCGAGTCGTTGCAGGGCTTCAAGGTGCGCGCGTATCTCGACGTGTCGAACGAGACGCGGCGGTTGATGTGGACGCTGGCGCACGCGCACGGGACCCTGCTCGCCCTCGTCCACGTCATCTTTGGATTGACGATGCGCGCGACGCCGCCCACGGTGATGCCTCATCTGCACCTGATCTCTTCATCCCTGATTGCGGCGAGTGTGCTGCTTCCTGGCGGATTTTTTCTCGGCGGCATCGCGTTCTACAGCGGCGACCCCGGACTCGGCATCCTGCTGGTTCCGATCGGCGGCGTGCTGCTGCTGTTCGCGGTCTTCTGGATCGCACGCGGCTCGTCTGCACGCCGATGATCCTTGGAGCGCGTTGCGAAATTACTCGTGGCGACGACCGGCCGTCGTTGTCTTTGCAGCGTGTTCTTGGAATCGTGCTGGTGGCAGCGGCGGCCGCCACCCTGGCCGGCTGCCGATCCGAACCGCCTCGCGCCGCGGCGCCCGTCGTCATCTGGAAGCCGATTCAGACATGGTCGGGACGAGGGGATGCGCAGACGGAAACCTTCACGAGCGACTCGGGCGGATTCCGCGTGCACTGGGACGCGAAGAATGAAAGAGGCGGTGAAGGCCGGTTGAGAGTCGTCCTTCGCAGCGGGGACAGCGGACGCGAAATCGTCGAAGCGATCGATAGGCGCGGGACCGGACACGGGACCGAAGAAGTCGCCGCCGAACGGCCGCGCTGGTACTACCTCACGATCGAGTCGGCCCACGTGGACTGGACGGTCACCGTGGACGAGCGGATCGACGGCCAGACGGTCAACAGGTTGCTGAAAAAGCCAGCAACCTGAAGTCGGAAGTGAGAAGTCAGAAGTGTGAAGTCCGGAGTCTGCTCAGATTTCGTCGACCTTCTTACTTCTACCTTTTCAGTTCTCCCTTCAGGCTGCGGTGTTCAGCAGCGTGTTAGCCCGTTATGCGGTCAGTTAAGAGGGATAACCGGGAAGCATAAATCCATGGAGGCCTCTACGAGCGTCGAGGTCTTGCGCGCGCAGCGCGCCTATAACCAGCCAAGGGCTCTGCCCTTCGTCCACCTCTCGTTTAACGGGATATCAAGGGCAGAGCCCTTGGCTGGTTAGGGATTCGCCTTGATGAACGTCTGATACAGCAGAAACGCCGGACGGTTGGACCAGTCCTCCCTCGTGATCGCGCCGCCGCAGTCGCGCGGCGTCGGCACGTCGTGGAGATCGTAGAAGCTCACGCCGGTCCACCAGCTTCGCCGTGCCTGAAACGCGCCCAGTACGCGCTGGTACAAGAGCGCCTGCCCCGCTTCTCCGAACAAGGAGAAACACGGCTTCATGCCCGTCTCCGTCAGCCAGACGCTCTTGCCGAGCGACGCCGGCCGAACGAGCTGGTCCATCATGAGCTCCAGGGCCGGGCCGTCCGGATACCAGTGAACGGTCACGATGTCGAAGAGATCGCCGGAGTCGTTCATCACGGCGGCGAACCACCCGTCCTTCACACCGTGCCAGCTGACGTCGGGGCCGAGGACGAGCGCGTCAGGATTGGCCGCGCGAACCGCGGCGTGCGCCATCACGGCGAGCGAGCGATAGACCCTCGGGTCGGAGCCCTTGAGGTAGCCGTCCAGGTTCGGCTCGTTCCAGACGCCCCACAAATAGATGTCGTTGCGGTAGCGGGAGACGGTCGCGTAGACGAAGTCGTACCAGTCCTGGTAGTTCAGGGGCGGATACTGGTACGGGTGACCGCCGTTCGCCCACGCCGGCGTGTAGGCGAGCGAGGCGAAGATTGCGCGATGCGTCCGCCGCGCCTCGTCGCGCCACGCGTCGGTCGTCTCCCAGTTGTAGCAGCCCTTGCAGGTCGGCTCGATGACGTCCCAGCCGTACGCGAGACGGACGACGCCGGCGCCGAGCTCGGTCATCTTGTCCGCCATCTGCGCCGTCAGCACGCGCGTGTTCATCCCGAAGTGATAGTTCTGGGCGAACGCGGTGCCGCCCGTGCAGGCGGGCAGACCGATGAGCAGAAGCATGATGGCGCGCACCGCGTGCCATGATATCCGCGATGATTCGGATGTTGGCGATGATGCTGGTGATGGTGACGCTGGCGCGCCTGGCGGCAGCGCAGGACGCCCGGCCGCTCGAAGTATCGGGCGGGTACTCATTCGTGCACGATCCGAACAACCACATCAGCCTCGCCGCCGGATGGATGGCCGGCGCCAGCGTGGCGCTGACCGACTGGCTCGCGGCGGTCGTGGACGCCGGCGGGAGCTACAAGACGATCTCCTCCTTCGGATCGGAGGTGCATGTCAGCGTCCACACGGTGATGGGCGGTGTCAGAGCGTCGGCCGTCGTCGGAAAGGTGACTGAATTCGGCCAGGTACTCGTCGGGATCGTGAGCGGCAGCGGCACGGCGTTCGGCTTCGCCAGCACCAGCCACGCGTTCGGCCTGCAACCGGGAATCGGCTTCGAGATTCCGTTGAACCAGACCTTCGCCGGCCGCGCCGAGCTCGACGTGCGATTCATCCACAGCCAGCCGAACGGCAACAATGCCGGCTACGAATATCGATTCGTCGCCGGCATCGTTTACCGCTTTCGAAAGTAGTGCAGCCAATCCATTTTCTTCACCGGTCCGCGTGGTGCACCGCGATCTGCGGCTCGAAGATGCGGCTGTTGCGGCACGATGGACACTTCCCCGGTTTGGTGAGCTTGTCTTCGTCGAACGTGAAGCCGCACGACCGGCAGCGCGCCGGCACGACGACGATGCGGTGGCCGGCGGCGCGCGCGGAGCGGATCATATGACGCAGGGCGTCCTCGACGTCGGCGCGCGACAGGCCCATCTCGCGCGTGAGGCGGGAAACCGATCGCGGCTCACGCGACAGTACATCCATCAATTGTTTTCGGAGGGTCATCCACCACGCTAGTAACGAAGATTCGCGGACCGACCGCTCGTCGTAAACTCGGCGGTTTGAGGCGAACCTTCGTTACCTGCGACGTTGTATGATCGGGGCGCATGCCGCTGATTCCCGAGGAGACTGAGTGGCCATGTATCGTCTGATTCAACTGGCTCTGATCCTGGGCGCGGTCTGCAGCTGCGGCGGCGGCAGCTCGAGCCCGACGACGCCCGTGACAGTCACGTACACCGGTTGGCTGCACGACTCGAGCAAACCCGACGCGAAGGGCGCACAGTTCGATTCCGGCACATTCCCGCCGTTCGTGCTCGGCGCCGGCCGCGTGATCCGAGGCTGGGATCAGGGGATCGTCGGGATGCGCGTCGGCGGACAGCGGCGTCTTGTCATCCCGCCCGAGCTCGCGTACGGCAGCACCAGCCCGGACCCGAAGATCCCCGCGAACGCGACGCTCGTGTTCGATGTCACGCTGAACGCGGTGCAATAACCGGCGCAGGTCTCAACTCTCAAAGCTCAGACTTGAGAGTTGAGAGTTGATCGTCTTGCCTGGCTCAGAAACTCATCTGCATGCCCACGGCGAGCAAGCGTCCCTGCAGAATCGCCGTCGGGCGGTCGAGTGACGTTCCAAACGTCTCCACGGTGCTGAGAATCGAGCTGGCATTGAGGATGTTGAAGATGTCGAGCTGTCCCTGCAGCCGCACGCTCCCGACCTGGAACTTCTTCGCGAGGCGCACGTCCACCTGATTCCATCGGGGCAGGTACTTCGTGCCCGGCTTGATCAAGGGCACCGTCACGCTCGTCTGCACGAGGCTCGGCACGACGGTTCGATCGACGACGTAGTTCACGTTGAGCGACGGGTCGATCACGCGGCTGATCGCCGGATCGTAGGTGGCGTCCTGCCGCGCGGTGCCGCCCGGCTGGCCTGGGTAGCCCTGCCAGTTGCCGCTGAGAGATATGCCAAATGGACCCGGGTACGATCCCGAGATCTTGAACTGCGTCAGGTACGGCATGTCCAGCAGCGTCTGATCGCAGAACCGGAGGCTGTTCGGATCGTCGACGTCGCAGTTGGCCGTGAGCTGGCGCCCGATGCTCGTGCCGCCGAAAATGTTGGCGGCGCCGACGCGGGCGGTGAACCCGACGTCGTACCCGTTGTACCAACGCTTGTTCTTGTCGGAATTCTTGTCGACCTGGCTGACCAGCCCGAGCTTCGCGCGGTTGAGGTTATAGATGGGAATCGTCTCGGACGGGTTGATCGGGTTCGGGATCTGAACCACGGTGTAATCGTCGAACGTGGTCAGTACGTTGTCGGTCAGGAACAGGCGGCTGAAGTCTCTCCGCACCCAGTTGAACGACAGCGAAACGCCCCGCACGACCTCGCGCTGGATCCCGAGGCTGTACTCCCACTGGTACGGCCGCTTGATGTCCGGGTCGGCGACTCGATTCAGGACGCCGGTCGTGTTGAACGGCGTGACGACGGGTCCGATCTCATTGTTCTGCGCGATGTCGTCGCCGTTCAGGTCCGTCCACGTCCGGCGATCGGTCTCTTGCCGCAGCGGGTTGTACACCTGCGCGAACCCGACGGTCGAGAACGCGCGCATGTACTTCCCGGCGTGCGCTTTCACCGCCGTCTTGCCGTCGCCCGCGACGTCGTAGACGCCGCCAAGCCGCGGCGCCACGTCCTTCCAGTTGGGCAGGTTCTCGATGGGGCCGTATTCGCGCCCCGGGACGAACCGGCCGGCGGGTGACACTTCTTTCGGGATGTATGTGTTGAAGAGCTCGATTCGCAGGCCGGGGTTCAACGTGAGCCGATCCAGCGTCCAGGAGTCCTGCACGTACAGCCCGAGGTCGTACTTGATGTTCTCCTGCGACCATTGCGGCGTGTTGTACACGATGACGGACACCGGGGTGCGAACGCCATTCGTCGTGCGATACTCCTGGACCAGGTCCACACCGGTCTGGAGCGATCGCTGATGGCGGTTGCCGCCCTGTCCGAGCTGCGCGCCGGTCTTGAAGGCGTGCGTGCCCGTCACAAATGACACGGCGCCGGTATACGTATACCGGTCGGGCGCCCTGAAGTAGTACGGGCCATCCGGCGCGCTCCAGCGCTCGGTGGTCCCGCGGTCCACCCGCGGAATGTCCAACGACCCGACGCTCGGCTGCGCCTCGTTGGTCGAGTAGGTCTCGTCGTTTTCCGAAAAGCCCGCCTCGACGAGCAGCCTGCTGCTCAGCGTCCCGGTGTACTTCGCCTGGGCCGTGAAATACCGTTTCGGGCTGCGGATGCCGCACGCCTCTTCCGAGTACAGCGCCGGGCACTCGTGACCGCGGAATTTGACGATGCGATCCATATACGCGGAGAACTTGTGCTTCTGGGCCATCTGCCACGTCAGCCGCGCGACGCCGCTCTTGATGATGTTGTCGTCGACGGTCGGTTCGAGCGGCCGGCCATTGAGCCCGTTGGCCGGGATGTTGGTCTTGTGCGTCGGGTCCAGGTTGTAGAAGGAATCGGTGATGGTCTGATCGACGCCCCAGCGGCGGAACGAGCTGAAGAACCAGAGGCGGTTCTTCTTGATGGGTCCGCCGAACCCGGGGTTGAAGTCCTGGATCCTTTCGACCCGGTTCGGCGCCTGCAGTCCTTTCTGCCGAAGCTCGTCGGTGAAGTTGTTGCTCTGCCAGCTGCCCGGCGTGCGGGACATGAACAGCGACCCTTTGAACGCGTTGCCGCCTTCTTTCGGAATCATGTTCAGGCGCACGCCCGACGCCTGCACTTCGGCGGTCAACGCACTGATCTGGTAGCTCATCTCCTGGAACATGCCGTCGTTGAAATAATTCTGGATGGCGCCGTCCCCTTCAATGCCGTTGACGCTCATCCCGTCCACCTGGATGACGTTGTCGCGCCGGTCGGAGCCGTGCACGGCCATGTAGGTCTGCTGCATGCCGGCCGTGCCGCCCACATCCGGCGCGCTCAACGAGATGCCGTTCAGCGTCGATCCCACGGCCCAGATGTTCCGCCCCGTCGGGAGCGCGTCGAGCAGATCACGCGACAGGACCTGCTGCTGCGTCGCGCTTTTCACATCGACGACCGGTGACGCGCCGGTGACGGTGACCGTCTCTTCGAGCGAGCCCACCTTCATCTCCGCGGTGACCGTCGCCGTGAAGTCCGCCGGGAGCTCGATGCCTTCGCGCCTGATCGTGTTGAAGCCCGGCAGCGTGAACGTCACCACGTAGGCGCCGGGCCGGAGATCAATGATGCGGTACAGCCCCGCCTCGTTGGTGGTGACCGTCTTCACCTTCTCGATCAGGACCGGACTGCTCGCCTCCACGGTAACTCCAGGCAGTACTGCGCCCGTCGCGTCTTTCACGACGCCCGCGATGGCGCTTTGCGCGTCGGCCCTCTCGGGCAAAAACGCCAGCAGGGCCAACCCCGCCAGCATGACAACTGCCACTTTCCTACTGACCATACGTCGCCTCCGTAAAAAGGAACCCGGACGAGCGATCCCGCGCAAAAAGCGATCGAGACAGGTCTCAGGGCAGCGAACACAAACCGCGATAAAACGACGGCAACTCCCCGCGTGCCTGACGGAGAATGGCGGTTACCAACGCTCGGGCCAAAGGGGAGAGACTGGGCTGAGGCTACGCTCGGCGTTGGTGCAAGTCAACACGCCAGCAGGGCCAATCTGTTGGGATCTGAATATCGCGCCGCCCTTATACGGATTCCTGGATTGGTAATAGAATTCGACTCGTGAAGGACGTGCTGGTGGCGATCGCTCTGGGGACGCTGACGACGCTGGCCGCAGGCGCCGCCGGGTGCGCGCGTTCGGCGCCTCCCAGCCCGTTGATTTCAGCCAGCACGACGATGGTCACCGCCTGGCAGGTTCCGCAGGATCCGCTCACGGATCCGACGCTCACCGATCCGAGGCTCTCGGAACCGATCAAATGGGGGTATCGCATCTTCGTCGACACACCGCGCGAAGCGCCGCGTTTCACCGGCGGCAAAGTGTCCTGCTCCAACTGCCATCTGAACGCGGGTCAGCGCGAACGCGCGCTGCCGATCGTCGGCGTCGTGGGAATGTTCCCGGAGTACAACAACCGCGCCGCGAGGTTGATCAGCCTCGGGGACCGTGTCGTCGATTGCTTCCTGCGCAGCGAGAACGCGACCGAGCATCTCGCTCCAGCATCAGGCGAAGGGGCCGAGCCTGCTCCGCCCGCTCGGGACGCCCTGCCCTCGACCGGCTCGAAAGAAGTGCTCGCGGTCACCGCGTACCTCTCGTGGCTGTCGCGCGGCTATGCGGTCGGATCGAACCCGTCGTGGCGGGGAAGGAACTCGATCGCGTCCGACAAGCTGATTCCCGTCGACAAGCTCGACCCTCAGAGCGGCGAGGCGCTCTACACGGAGCGCTGCACCTCGTGTCATGGCGCCGACGGCCAGGGCGTGCAGATCGGCGACAAGAAGGCCGGTCCGCTGTGGGGTCCCGACTCGTGGAACGACGGCGCCGGCGCGGCGCGCGTTTACACGCTGGCGGGGATCGTCCGGTACGCGATGCCGTATCTGAGTCCGGGGAGCCTCACCGACGAGGAGGCGCAGCAGGTCGCCGCGTTCATCAACTCCAAGCCGCGGCCGCGCTATCCGTTCAAGGAGCGCGACTATCCTGGCGCGAAAATTCCGGTCGACGCGGTCTATTACTCGGCGGAGCTCAGGCTCCGTCACTTCAATCCGTCGACCAGGTAGTAACGGGAGTACACTGATTACGTCGAGCCGTGACCGCACTCATGAGGCGCGCCCAGATCGTCATCGTGCTCCTGGTCTGCATCACCGTCATCGCGTCGGCGGGCGCCGCGCAGTTTCAAAGACGCGGCGGGCGCTTCGGCTACGGACAGATTCGTCCGAACCCGAGCTACGACGGCGCCTGGATGTTCTGCCGGATCATGTTCCGCAACGCCTCCAACGGCGACGGCGGCGGCTGGGCCGTCGATTACCCGCAAGCGGACCAGAATCTGTCGTTCCGCCTCTCGGAGCTGACTCGGACGCCCGTCAGCAACGACGGCGCCGGCAACTTCAACCACGCGGTGCTCCAGCTCACGGACGCCGCGACGCTCTCGCACTGTCCGTTCATCATGATGACGGAGCCCGGAGGCACGTATTTCGACGAGGCCGAGGCGATCGGCCTGCGAACGTATCTGCAAAAGGGCGGGTTCCTCTGGGCGGACGACTTCTGGGGCGAGTACGCGTGGGAACACTGGGTGAACGAGATCCGCAAGGCGCTGCCGTCAGGGGAGTATCCGCTGATCGACGTGCCGCTGGATCACACGCTGTTCCACCTGCTGTACGACGTGCGGGAGATCCCGCAGATCCCATCCATCGGCTTCTGGTACGGCAGCGGCGGCGGTACCTCCGAACGCGGCCGCGACAGCGCCGTGCCGCATGTGCGCGCAATCACCGACAGAGACGGTCATTTCTTGGTCGTCATGACCCACAACACCGACTTCGGCGACGCGTTTGAACGTGAAGGTGAGAGCCGCGAATATTTCGAGCGGTTCGCCGGGCCGGGCTATGCGTTCGGGATCAACACCCTCCTGTACGCGATGACGCATTAGACAACTCTCAACTCTCAACGTTCAACTTTCAACGCTCAACTGACGCTGAACGCTGAGACTTGAAAGTTGAGACTTGAGACTTGTTCAACGGATGATGCGGAGGCCGGTCGGCGCGGATGGCGCGGCCGGCGGACCAATCACCTTCAGAACCCGGCCGGTTGAGTAACTCACCACGTAAAGCTCGCCATCCCCGTCGATCGCGAACGAGCTGATGTTCCCGAGCTGCGAGAAGCCGCCGAGCTCGGCGGTGTGCTCGACCAGGTCCGAGGCGCTCGCCTCGCCGCTCTGTGCGTCGACGGCCAGCGCCATCGACCACACACGGCCCTGAACGAAATCCGCGAAGAAGTACCGGCCCCGGAAGCCGGGCGGGAGCCTGCTGCCGCGATAGACATACCCGCCGGTGATCGATTGACCCACGGCGTGGTCGTACTCGTGAATCGGCTCGACGAGCGGGAGGTAGGCCGGAGCCAGGGACGTGACGTTGTCGTGGGTGCCCTCACGGTTCCGCCACCCGTAGTTCCGCCCTCCGCGGTTCGGCGGCTCGTAGTCCACTTCTTCCCAGCGATTCTGGCCGACGTCGGCGATGACCATCGCGCCGGTGCCGCCGCGTGACCGATCGTCGAAGGAATAGCGCCAGGGGTTCCGCAGACCGAAGGCCCAGATCTCCGGTCGCGCGGCCACCGGCACGCCGCGCACGAACGGGTTGTCGGCCGGTACCTGATAACCCGTCGGATGCGCGTCCGGCACACTGACGTCGATCCGCAGCATCTTGCCCAGAAGCTCCAGCGGATTCTGGGCGCGGTGGTCGGGATCGTCGCCCGAGCCGCCGTCGCCGAGCCCGATGTAGAGGTACCCGTCAGGCCCGAAGACGAGGTTGCCGCCGTTGTGGTTCGCGAACGGCTGCTCGATGAAGGCGCGTCCGCCGGCGCCGCCCCACCTGAGATCGAATCGTGACGCCGGATCGGCGACGACCGGATCGCTCGAGCGGCGCAGCCGCGCGACGACCGTGTCGCCCGACCGGTTGGTGAAGTTGACGAACACGCGCCGGCTGACCGCCGCGTCCGGCGCAAACGCGAGACCCAGCAGTCCCTGTTCACCGCCGGCGACGATCGACGACGACAGGTCGATGAAATCCGCGGGGAGGACAGTGCCGCTGCGCACCACTCGGATGCGGCCGCCCTGCTGGACCACGAACTGCACGGCCCGGTCGGTGGGATCCTGAACGAACGCGACCGGCGCCGCAAAGCCCGACGCCTGCAGCCGCGACCGTAACTGCGCCTGGACGTCGGCGACCAGGCCGCACCCGGCGCACAACGCGAGCGCAATCGCAGGTCTCGCAGCGTTCCCACCTCGCGCGCGCATGCAGGTATCCTACGAGCGTGCCGGAGAAATGTGAACACGCTCGTAGGTGTCTGGTGCACGGGTCACGGGTGTGGCTCGCGGTCTGGTGCATCGCGGTCGCCGCCTGCGACAGGCAAACGCCGGCGCCGCCGGTCGTCGAGCCCCCCGGCGCGGGCGAAACGATCAACGGCACGGAGCGGCTCGGATGGGATCAGCCGGCCGCGGACGCCGTCGAGCTCGCGACGATCGGCTACGCGATCTACGTGGACGACGTGCGAACGCAGCTCGCCGGCGTCTCGTGCGCGTCGTCCTCGACCACAACGGCCGCCGCGGGATTTGCCTGCAGCGCCCGGCTCCCGAGCCTCTCCGCCGGCCCTCACACGCTGCAGCTCGCGTCGTTCGTCACCGACGGTGGGGTGCTCGAAAGCGCACGCTCGGCGGCACTGCGCGTCACCGTCGTCCCCGCGGTCACAGTTGTACCTGCTTTCAACCCTTCTTTCCCCATGACGATCGCCACGACCGGAGGCGTCCGGATACGAGTCGAGCTCGTCGCCGATGGACTGGAACACCCCACGGACCTCGCATTCGCGCCGGACGGCCGGCTGTTCATCGCGGAACGCTCCGGACGCATCCGCATCCTCCGCGACGGCCGGTTGCTCCCGGATGCGGCGGCCTCGCCCGCGGAGACCGTCGGCGGAGCCGGACAGCTGCTCGCATTGGCTCTGGACCCGCAGTTCGAGCGCACGCGGTTCGTGTTCGCGATCTACGCAGCGCCCTCGCGCTCCGGTGCGAGCACGTTCTGCCTGACCCGCTTTCGTGAGGCCTCGGACACGCTGGCCGATCGCGTCGTGCTGCTCGACGGCATCAGGGCTTCGCCTGAGCCGACAGCCTCGCTCCGGTTCGGCGCGGACTCGAAGCTCTACGCCGCGCTGGACGCCGGCGGAGACGTGCAGGGTAGCGGCGATCGCGCGTCGCCGAACGGAAAGATTCTGCGGTTGAACGCGGATGGGACCACGCCGGCCGATCAGGCGGGCTCCACACCCATCTATTCGGACGGGTCGCGATCGCCCGCCGGCTTCGATTGGGATCCCCGTGGAGAAGGGTCCAGCACACTCTGGCTCGCCGACCGCGATGCGGCTGGATCGTCGCGACTACGGGCGGTGGGGCCGGACCCTGGCGTGCGGGCGGGAGAACAGCGCGGCATCGTTCGCGCCACGTACGCGTTGCCGGCATCCACGACGCCCTCGTCGGTCGCGTTCTATCGCGGCGGTCTCTTCCCCGCGTTCGCCGGCAGCTTGCTGGTCGCGTCCGAGGCTGGGCGCCATCTGCTCCGGATTTCACTAGGGGACCGCTTGCCGATGGAGGCCTCTGGCGGGGCCAGAATCAATTCCGTGCCCCGTACGACCGAACGGCTGCTGCAGGATCGGGTCGGCGCCCTCCGCGTCGTCGCTGTTGGGCCGGAGGGCGCCATCTACTTCGGAACGCCGAACGCGATTGGACGCCTGACGCCGGACGTACAGTAGAAGTATCGTGAACAGACAAATGCAACCACGAAAACACGAAAACGCGAAGAAACGCACGAAGAAGAAGACGTTCCCGGCGCTGAACGGCGACGCTGAAAGGGTCGCCCTACGGTTTCAAGACGTGTAGCCCGGGGGTTTGGATCGGCTGCGACAGGGTTATCGATGCTGACCGTTTGCTCGCGTACGAATCCGGGCGTCCTCCGCCCGAGCAACGAGGACGCGGCGATGTGGGACCCGAGCCTCGCGCTGCTGGCGGTTGCCGACGGCATGGGCGGGCACAACGCCGGCGAGGTCGCCTCGCGCATGGCGCTCGACGCGATGCGCGCGTTCCTCCGGGAAGACGCCGCCGACGGTCTCACCTGGCCGTTCGGGTTCAGGCCCGCCTGCTCCGTCGCGGCCAATCGATTGATGACGGCCATCAAGGTCGCCAACCTCGAGGTGTTCAGCGCATCGGAGCGGCGGGCGGAGCACGCGGGCATGGGCACGACCGTCGTCGCCGCGCTGGCCGAAGGATCGCGTCTCACGTTTGCGAGCGTGGGCGACAGTCGAATCTATTCGCTGAGAGGAACGACGCTGCGCCAGCTGACGAACGACGACTCGTGGGTCGTGATGCTGATGAAGGAGTCGGGCCTCGACGCCAGCGCGTTCACCCATCACCCGATGCGCCACGTGCTGACCAGCGTGGTCGGCGCGAGGCCGGGCCTCGAGGTGCCGGTCCACGAGATCGACCTCGTCGACGGCGAGCTGCTCATGCTGTGCACCGACGGCCTGCACGGCGCGCTGAGCGACGATGCGATCCGATCGGTGCTCCAGGCGGAACCCGACGTGGAGCGCGCCGCGGACACGCTCGTCGAGACGGCCGTCACGCGCGACGGGAAGGACAACATCACGGTCGTGCTCGCGCGGTATACGACTTCGTGACGCCCGTCCGGCCATTCGTCACGGTGAACGATCCATCCCTGTTCGCGCTCGCCTTGATCCAGTGACCTGTGGCTTCGTCGAGGTTCGCGATGCGGTCGTCGGCGAAATTCTCCGCGCCCTGATTCTCCGATCGATGCAGTTGCCAGACATCGTGCAGGCCCCGCGCGCGCCGCAGGCCCGCAAAGACTTCTGGCGAGCCGCCTTTGGTCGCACCGTTGTTCACGATCGCGACGAGCGGGTGCACGGCCGCAAACGTGGCCGGATAGGACACGTCGGGGCCGCCGTGATGCGGCACGAGGTACAGATCCGCTGGGCCGAGAAGGCTGCTCGGGCACAGCAGGGCGAACAGCGGCGGACCGCTGAGGTCGCCGAGGTCGATGAACCGGAACGTGCCGAACCGCAGCTGGAAGCCGGTCGACCGCGGGTTTTCATACGGATCCTGCGCCGGCGGCGCTGACGCCTCGCACGCCGGGTTTGGCTGGCCGGCGCCCTGAACCGGTTTCGCGATCGTCGCCGCCGCGGAGCTCACGAACACGACATCGACCCCTTTCAACGGCAGGCGGTCCCCCGGCTTCGGCTCGAGATGCTTCCCTTTGGCACGCACCGGGATGTATGCGTTCAACAACGCGACGTACCCGGGCCACGTCGAATCCTTTTCTGCGTCGCCGGTCGGCAGCAGGCCGCCGTGATCGATGAACGTCCGGATCGGAATCTGACGCGCGAGATCCACGACGCCGCCGTCGTGGTCGGTATGGAAATGCGTGATGAGCAGGTAGTCGATCCGCGTGACGCCCGCGTCGCGAGCGGCGGCGAGGATGCGCGTGGGATCCCGGCCGTCGAACCCGGGGTAGCCGGTATCGACGAGCAGCGAATCCCCCGCCGGCGTGACGAGAAGCGTCGACTGCCCGCCCTCCACATCGATGAAGTAGATGTCGAGCGTGTCCCGCGCCACCATCAGCGGTCGCGCCGGATCCGGGGCGAGCACGAGCAGCGCGGCGACGAGCACAGTCCATCGATTCTCGGTCTTTCTCGCGCGCTTCGTCATGGCTTCTCCTGAACGCTCGTCCTGAGCTTGTCGAAGGACGAGCCGCCGAGATGGCTCGTGGTTCGACGGGCTCACGCGAGCGCGTATGGGCACATCGCGCCTACAACGCTCGTGAGATGCTGATGCGGCATGCGCATCGGCCTCGTCGTGACCGGCGGCGTCGACCGCTCCGGCCGCGAGCGCGTGGTGCCGAGCTTGCTCTGGCTGATCGAGCGGCTGGCGCGCCGCCACGACGTGCACGTCTTCGCGCTGCATCATTATCGCGATCCGTGCACGTATCCGCTGCTGGGGGCGACCGTGCACGACGTCGGCCGCGTGGACGGCCCGATCGGCCTGCGCCGGTTCCGGCTGCGGGCGCGGCTCGCCGCGGCGATCGGCGCGACGGCGTCGCGCGGTCCGTTCGACGTGCTGCACGCCTACTGCGGGATGCCCGCCGGCGTCGTTTCGACCGAGGTCGGCCGCCGACTCGGCATCCCGGTTCTGGTCTCCCTCGACGCCGGCGAGCTGGTATCCCTCGACGACATCCGGTACGGCCTGCAGCGCCGCTGGATCGACCGTCGCGCAACGGCCCGCACGATTCGCGACGCCGCGCGCATCACCGTGGCGACCGGTTTCATGGCGCGGATGGCGCCGCTCACCGGCGCACGCGTCGACATCATTCCGATGGGGATCGAGACAGGCTGCTTTCCACCCGCGACGCGCGACACGACTGCCGGCGGTCCGCCGTGGCGGTTGCTGCGCGTCGCCAGCCTGAACGCCGTCAAGGATTATCCGATGCTGCTGCGGGCGCTCGCGCGCATCATCCGGTGCGGCCTCGACGTCCACCTCGATGTCGTCGGCGACGACACGCTGGACGGAGCGGTGCAGGCGCTGGCCCGAGCGCTCGGCGTCGATGGGCACGTGACCTTTCACGGGTTTCGGCCGACCGATGCGCTGGCGGCGTTTTATGCGCGCGCCCACGTGCACGTGGTGTCCTCCCGTCACGAGGCTGCAAGCGTCGTGGTCCTCGAGGCGGCGAGCACCGGACTGGCGACGGTCGGCACCGCAGCCGGGTACGTGGCGGACTGGACACCCGACCGCGCGGTGGCCGTGCCGGTGGGCGATCCGGCGGCGCTCGCCGACGCGATTGTCGCGCTGCTTCATGATCCGTCGCGGCGCCAACGGATCGCGTCCGCCGCGCGCGCCTGGACCATCGCGCACGACGCCGACTGGACGGCGCGGCAGTTCGAGCGCGTTTACGCCGAGGTCGTCCGGATACGGTGAAGACCCGCCTCAACTCTCAACTGTCAACTGTCAACTCTGAAGACTCAAAGGCTCAACTCTCAGACTTCAGAGTTGAGAGGTTTCAGAGTTGAGAGTTGGGAGTTGAGACCTGAGACTTGAGACTTGAGACTTGAGACTTGCTCGGCCGCACGTTACGGATGAACGGCGTCATCGGGCGGAGACTCCCGGCTCCACGATCGGGCAGCCGGCGATTCGCCGCACCAGCCCGGAGTCCGCGATCTTCGCCGCCCCGTCTACGCGGAGGGGACGCACCGTCACGCGTCGCGCCCGAAACACCGCGGCGAGATCGGCATCGCCGACCATCGGTCGGCCGCCCACTGTCACCAGCCGAACGTCATGCCTCATCGTCAGCAGCAGGGCGGCCGCCGGCTCCGGCGCAAACGGAGGGATCACCAGGAGGTCCGCCGGCGCATTCACGACGATGCGGCCGGATCGTGGCAGCCGGAGCAGCGCCGCGGCGCGGGTCGTCACCATATCGAGGAGCTCGGCATGCGACACCGGCGTCGCCCCGTAGGCGACGCGCAGCTCCTCGAGCAGATCGCGCGAGCCGGTGACGCGCGAGTCGGTGCCGAGCGCGACGTGTGTCCGCGCGTGACCGCCGGCATCGAGCAGTTCGCGCACCGAGGCCGTGCGGCCGAAGAGAAACGCATTCGACGCGGGGCACCACACCAGGCCGGCGCCTGCCTCCGCCACCCGCCGCCACCCGTTGCCGTCGATGCCGACGCCATGGATGATCACCGTATTCGGCTTCAGGCATCCGAGCGCCTCGAGCCGCGGCAGCTCGCCCTGCGCGTCGGCGTCCACGCCTTCGGCGAGATGCACGAGGAACGGCGCGTCAGGCGGAGTCGAGCGCCAGCGGTGCGCGACATCGCCGCCGGGCTCGCCTCGCGCACCGGCCGGCTGCCGCTCGAGCCGGAACGAATGCGCCCACCCGTACCGCCGCATGACACGGATCGGCATCGTCCGCCTGAGCTCCGAATAGAACGGATTGTGATGGGCCACCGTCGTCACGCCGGCCAGCAGGTTTTTCAGCCCGCCGATGAACAGCCGCTCGGTCAGCGACTGGGCACGTCCGTCGCGGATGGCGGGATCGCCGGAGAGGCGCGGACGGATGTCGTCGATCCACTCGGATGCGTTCTCGTATCGGTCGCGACTCTTGAGACGCCCGTAATGATTCAGCTCGAGGTGATCGTGCGCGTTGACGAGCCCCGGCAAGACGACGCCGCCCCGCAGATCGACGACCGTGTCGCCGCGCCTGGGGCGCTCGCCGATGGACAGAATCCGCGACGTGAACCGGACGGACTCCTCGAGCCGGCCTTCGGCGGCGACTCGCGCGTTCACGAACGACACGGCGCTGGCCCAGATCACGGCTCTTTGACGGCGTGAAACACGACGACGGCCTGGGGATTGTTCCACCGCCGGCGGAAGGCCCTGATGCCGGGATCGAAGCTTCGCGTGACGCGCGGCTCGCGAATCGCGCGCACGTGCAGACCTGCCTGCTCGATCGCGTCCAGATGGTCGTCGATCGCATGCGGGTGATAGGAGACTTCGTGGAGCGTGCCGTCGGCGTCCCGAAACGTGCGGCTCCAGCCGCGCTCTGCCCAGGACGGGTGGAAGTCCGAGTAGACGAGGTGACCACCGACCGCCAGCGCGCGCGCCATCTCGCGCGTGAAGGCGCCGAGGTCCGCCACGTCGCCGACCATCAGCGAGGCGTTGATCACGTCGAAGGCGCCGCGTCTGAACGGCAGGCGGCAGGCGTCGGCGCAGATGCGCCGGTGCCCGATCCCGCGCGTCAGCATCGCGAGCGAGAAATCGAGACCGAGCACGACCGACGCGCCGGTTGATTGCAGCAGCGGCACGTAACGGCCCGAGCCCGTACCGACGTCGAGCGCCCGCCTGGCGCGCAGCTTCGCGAGCATCGGCTCCACCACCTCCTGCTCCACGCGCATCAGCGGGTTGTGCGCGACGGCAGGATACGTGTCGGCCCACAACTCATACGCCACGCGCGGCGGCAGCACCTCTGCGCTGCGATGGGCGGGACGCGAGATGCGGGGGGCGGCGGGCGACGCGCACGGTGCGGCGTGCGACGTGCGATATGCGACGTGCGAGGTGAAGGTTGAGAGTTGAGAGTTGATTGTTGTTTTCATCTCAGAACCCCGTGGTTTCCGGACGTTGATACGGAATCAGACGATGCAGCACGCGCAGCTCGTAAGGTGCGTGGTACCACTTCAACGCGTACCGCCACGCGCTGGCCGCTTTCAGCGCGGCGCGGTGCCACCCCGTCAACCGCGCGTCAGTGACCGTCGGGTAGTACGCGTTGATGACGCGCTCGAAGTTCCGGATGCGGCGGCGGATGTCGGCGCCCGTGCCCTCCATCCACGGAATCCCGTCGCCGCGGCGCATTGACAGCTGCTCCCAATCCGGCGACGCCCACTCTTCGAGCGTCTCCGGAAACGCGAACCCGCGCCGCCGGGCCTCGGCATACAGGCGACCGTCGAGCGGCACCGGCGTGTAGGTGTAGAGCACGATCTCGGTCGAGGGATTGATCCGTTTGATCCGCCGGATGAACTCGAAGGTCGTGGCGACGTCCTGTTCCGGATCGGGCGGGCATCCGAGGACGAACGAAAATTCCGGCACGATGCCGTAATGGCGCATGCGGCGCGCGAGCTCCAGCGTCAGCGCCGCCGACGCCCGTCCACCTTTGTTCATCCTGGCCAGCACTTCGTCGGTGCCCGATTCCGCGCCGGAGAACACCATCGCGAGCCCGGCGCGCGCCATCTGCTCCCAGGTGGCATCGCTGTACTGCATCAGCGTGTCGACGCGGCCGAGCGCCCACCACCGCAGCCCGAGCCCGTCGATCCGCCGGGCGAACTCTTCGGTGCGGGCTTCGGAAATGAAGAAGTCCATGTCGTGCATCTGCACGGCGTCGACGCCGTACGTCTTGACCAGATGCCGCATGACCCGCTCCAGGCGCGCCGGCGATTGCGCCAGCCACCTCCGGTTCGACATCGCGACGACCGCGCAGAAGCTGCAGGCGAACGGGCAGCCGAACGACGAGTTGTGTGCCACCGTGCGGTGGCCCAGGTAGTTCTTCTGCACATACCGCCGCATGTCGACGCGGTGATACGGCAAGTCGGGCAGATCGTCGAGCGTCGTCAGCGGCTGCACCGGGTTGTTCACGACCTGGTCGTTTCGCTCGTCTGAAAGGCTCGCGCTCCAGGACCCACCTGACCTACCCAACCCACCTGACCTACCCAACCCACCCGACCTACCCGACCCATCTGACCTACTCAACCCATCTGACCTACCCGACTCACCCGACCCATCCGACCTATCCGACCCACCTGCCCTACCCGACCCATCTGACCTACTCAACCCCCCTGACCTACCCGACTCACCCGACCTATCCGACCCACCTGCCCTACCCGACCCACCCTTCCAGGAGAGTCCTCCCACGCTGTTCAGCAGCCCGCCGGATCGCAGGACGTCGACGAGCTGCAGCAGCGCCCGCTCGCCCTGCGAGCGGATGACGAAATCGACGTATGGCGATCGCAGCACAGTGTCGGCGTGCTGCGTCGGGAAGTACCCTCCCCACACGATCGACACGTGCGGCAGTGCCTCGCGCACGCGGCGGCAGACGGCCACCGCCTGCGTCAGCTGCGGCCCCGGCATCACGGTGACGGCGAGCAGCGCGAAGCGCGATCGCGTCAAGGCGGACAGGCGCGCGACGATCTCGGCCGCCGGATCGGGCACGACGTTGCCGTCGACGAGTGCCCAGGCTTCACCCCTGGTCTCGAGCACCGCCGCCAGCGCCATCAGCGACAGCGGCAGCGGCTGTTTCCCCGGCGTCGTCGACAGCGGGTTGTAGAGGAGGATCATCGCGCCACCCACAAGCCGAACGCGGCGGGGGCGCGCCGGAGCCGGATTCTCGCGAGGCTCCGCCGCAGGCGCCAGCCGGGCGGGCCGTGCGACGGCAGGAACTGCGGCCGCAGGTCGAGCTTCTCGGCGATCGCGGCGAGCGTCGCGAACGTGAGATACCCGAGACCCTGCCGCACGGCCTGGTGGAGGCCGCACTCGAGCATGAAGTGCCGCATCTTGTCGTCGACCATGGCCGCCCCGTCGCGGTCGGCGCGAAACATCGGCGAGTCCATCACGGCGATCACACCTCCTGGCGCCAGCTGACGATACGCAGTCTCGAGCGTGGCGGCCGTGTCGGTCGCGTAATGCAGCGACCCGTTGAACACCACGAGATCGAATTGGCCCGGCGCGAACGGCAGCGCGTTGAAGTCGGCATGCACGACCGCGAACTCGGTCGGGTAGTGGCGCGTCGCGCCGAGGCCGTCGGTCTCGTCGTCGAGGGCGTCGAGGGCGACGGCGTCGTGCCCGAGCGCCGACAGGCGATGAGACAGCCAGCCGGTGCCGGCGCCGAGATCCAGGACCTGCACCGGGTGCGGCCCTGCGGCCAGCACGTGCTGCAGAAGATGGCGATAACTTTCGCGGCGAATGCGCCACTCGCCCGCGTGCGGATCGTCGGACGCGACCAACGGCAGC
>QHWJ01000376.1 GCA_003222535.1 Acidobacteriota bacterium
AAGACCGGTATTGCATCCCGCTTAAAGACTTGACGCGGAGGCGCCAATTATTCTACAAGGTGTCGTTGTTCTGTCCGGGATCGTTGGTGTACTCGCAACAGTTCGGGACCTGCCGGCCAGAACGCCGCCCCACTTTTCGTCGCCGCTCGGCGCTCGTACGTTCCTTCACGCCGGAATCGTGGTGAGGGATATCGCCAAGACATCGCCAAGACATCAAGGATCAGGTCGGTTTCACGGTCGAAGTCAACCGTCCACGTAACCGGCGCGCTGAGACGATTCAACCGGTGGTCTCAAAGCCGAAAGCGGAATGGCGTCCGGTGACGCTGAAGCATCGTGAGGGAGGTCATCAATGATGTTTCGAGTGATCCTCGCTCTCGTTCTCCTCACACCCACGTCGCCCGCAGTTGCACAGATCACGTCAGCGACCATTTCGGGCACCGTCAAGGACCAAACTGGTGGCGTGCTGCCGGGTGTCGACGTTGTCATCAAGAACCTCGATACCGGCCTGAGTCGGAGCGTCGTGACCGACGCGAACGGGTACTTCACGGTGCCCGGCCTGGCGCCAGGGAGGTACGAGGCGCGTGCAGGTCTGGCGGGATTCACGACCGCCGTGCAGACTGGCATCGTGCTGGAAGTCGCGCAGCAGGCGGGCCTCAACGTGGTCCTGAAGCTCGGCACGACAGCGGAAACGATCACCGTCACGGGTGAGAGCCCGCTCGTGGATGTCCGCAGCTCCGCCCTTTCGGCTGTCGTCGACAACAAGACGATCGAGGAGCTGCCGCTGAACGGGCGCAACTACATCATGCTCGCGACGCTGCAGCCGGGCATCGTCCAATTCACCGAGAAACTGACCACGTCACCGGCGCAGCGCGGCGTGTCGTTGAACATCAACGGCATGGGGGGTCGATCGAACAGCTTTCTGATCGACGGCGCGAACATGCGGGGGTATGCCGGAATGGCGACCGTCACGGCGTCCGATTCCACGCTGGGCGTCGAGACGATCCAGGAGTTCCGCGTGGTCACCAACGCGTTTTCTGCCGACTACGGGCGTGCGATGGGGGGCGTCGTCACCATCGCGACCAAAGCGGGCACCAACGTGCTGCACGGCTCGGGGTTCGAGTTCTTCCGGAACAGCAGGATGGACGCGCGGAACTTCTTCGATGTGGGCGAGCCGCCGCCCTTTACGCGCCATCAGTACGGGGGCGCCGTGGGCGGACCGGTGGTACGGAACAAGATCTTCTTCTTCGGGGGAGTCGAACGGCTGCAGGAAGACCTGGGCACGACCGTGATCACGGCCGTGCCGACGGCTGCCGCCCGCGCGGGCACCGTCAATCCCGTGGTGAGGCCCTACCTTGATCTCTACCCGCTGCCGAACGGCCGCGACCTGGGGCCTGGCATCGGGCAACACACGTATGAGTTCACGCGCGTGACGCGGGAGAACTTCCTGCAGGGACGGATCGATGTGGCGTTGTCCGACAAGGATCTGCTTTTCGTCCGTCATACCTACGACGGATCGCGCCAGGTGTCGCCGGTCGCGAGCGGCGTGATTCAAACGACGGGGCTTCCGCAGTTCTTCACGAATTCCACGTCTGGCAACCACTTCTTCTCGGCGGAGGCGAAGCGGACGGTCACCCAGAATCTGCTCAACACGGCGCGCGTGTCGGCCAGCGTGCTCACCTACGAGCAGCAGGCGGGCAACACGCTCACCGAGCGGCTGCCTTTCCTTCCAGACGCGCCGTTCATGGGCCTGATCCTGATCGGCGGTCTGTCGCAACTCGGCAATTACGCCGCCGAGCCGTCGACCCAGAACATCGACTACTGGACGTGGAGCGATGACCTCACCTACACGAAGGGCAAGCACCTGCTCAAGACTGGCGCGCTGGTCGAACATGCCTACGCGGAGAAACTGACTACGGTCAACAGCAGAGGCACCTATACGTTTGCGAGCCTCGCGCAATTCCTGGCCGGCAGTCCGAGCCGCTTCCAGGGCAACGCGCCGGGCCCAAAGTTCGAGCGCAAGCGGCCCAACACACTCTTTGGTTTCTACGTCCAGGACGATTACCGCGTCACGTCGAATCTGACGCTGAATCTCGGCGCGCGCTACGAGTTCTTCACGATCCCGGCCGACAAGGACGGACTCGACGCGTATCTGCCGGACGTTCGCACCTCGCCGGCCACTGTGCTCGGCGGGCCGTTCGTCAATCCGTCGCTCAAGAACGTCGCGCCGCGCTTCGGCTTTGCGTGGGACGTTTCCGGCGACGGCCGCACGGCCGTGCGCGGCGGCAGCGGGCTGTATTACGACACCGATGGTCCATACAACAGCTCGCTCGGCATCTCGATCCAGACGCCACCCTTTGTGCAGGCGGTGAATGTCACCGGCGCGGGCATTCCCTTCCCCACGCCGGTGTTCCCCACCGGTACGACGGGCGGTCGACTGAGCCTGCGCACGATCGACTATCACATCAAGCAGCCGAAAGGGTGGACCTACAACGTCAACGTGCAGCGCGAGCTCGCGGCGCGTTGGGCGGCCATGGTGGGGTACGCCGGCTCACGCGGGTATGACCTCGTGAACTCCATTGAAGGGAATCCCGTCGTGCCGGTCGTACAAGCCGATGGCACACTGTTCTTCCCGGCGGGCGCGCCGCGGCGCAATCCGGCGTGGAGCAGCATCGACTATCGGACATCCGATGGGCGTTCCACGTATGACGCCTTCCAGGCGAGCCTGATGAAACGCTTCAGCCACGGATATCAGGTGCAACTGTCCTACACGCTCAGCAAAGCGATGGACAACGCCGATGGGCAGCTCGGCACCGACACGGTGACGTCGTCCGTCTATCCGCCGAATCCGTACGATCTGGACGCGGAGTGGACGGTCGCCTCATTCGATGCCCGCCATGTGTTCTCGGCCAACGCCACGTGGGAACTGCCCGCGTTTCGCAGCCACGCGGTGCTCGGCGGCTGGCAGCTCAACGGGATCCTCTCCCTCCACACCGGCTATCCGTTCTCGCCGTCGATCCAGACGCCGAACTGGTCGCGCAGCGGCAACACGTCGACCAACGCCGAGGATCGACCCAGCGTGAAGCCCGGTACCGATCCACGCGGGATCATCACCGGCGATCCGAACCAGTGGTTCGACGTCAGCGCTTTCGTGCTCCAGCCGCAGGGAACGATCGGCAATACGCCGCGCAATTTCCTGCGCGGTCCCGGCTTTGTGAACACTGACGTGTCGCTCGTCAAGAATCAGACGCTCGCCGGGAACGCGAGGCTGCAGTTCCGGCTCGAGGTATTCAACGTGTTCAACCGGGCGAATTTCGCCGCGCCGACCCGGTCGGTGTTCGCCGGCGCGACGCAGAACGAGGTGCCGCTGGCGACCGCCGGACAGATCTTGCGAACGGTGAACTCGTCGCGGCAGGTGCAGCTCGGGGTCAAGGTGTTGTTCTGAGATCTTGACAATTTGTCTCCAGAGGCACACAGTCTGGACCTCTGCTTCTGTACGGAGCGCGCACTTAGCTGTCGCGATTCCGCAGGCGGGGGAGGTTCACGATGAGGACTGTTGTCCGCAACCACCCGTTTTTCAGGTCTGGCGCTCTGACTCTGTCGGCGATCGCCTTGGGCGTCGCAGTGGCGTCCACGATGGTCAGAGCGCAGCAGGGGCGAACGACCGAGGGACAGATGACGTTCACGAGGGACGTCGCGCCGATTCTGTACCGGTCATGCGTCCGATGTCATCGTCCCGGCGAGATCGCGCCAATGTCGCTGCTCACCTACAACGACGCGCGGCCCTGGGCGCAATCAATTAAACAACGCGTCAGCAAGCGCGAGATGCCGCCCTGGTTCCTTGACAAGACGATCGGCATCCAGAAGTACAAGAACGATCCGTCGTTGCGTGACGATGAGATCGCCACCATCGTCAGGTGGGCCGACGCGGGCGCCGTGCAAGGGAACCCGGCCCACATGCCCGCCATGCCAAATTTCGACGATATGACCACCTGGCGGATCGGCACGCCGGATTTGATCGTGAAATACCCGGCGTTCAAAATGCCGGCAACCGGTCCGGATTTGTACGGCATCCTCACGGCGCCGTTCGGGACGACAGAAGATCGCTATATCAAGGCCATCCAGAGCCGAGTGGTTGACTCCGACTCCCGGAAGGTCGTTCACCACGCCCTCTCGTACGCGGTCGAACCGGGTGACGATGGTGACATAGGCGACGACGCCGGAGGCGGGAGCGGGCAGTTCCTCGTGGAGTACGCGTCGGGCAAGAATGCGACATTCGCTGCGTCCGACTCCGGCGTGTTGCTGAGGGCCGGGCAGAACGCGAGGGTTAGCTATCACTTCCATTCCATCGGTGAAGAGGCCCAGGCGAAGATCGAGCTTGGGATCGTGTTTTACCCCAAAGGGTTCGTGCCCAAGCACGTTCAATGGTCAAAGCAGCTTGGGCAGGAGTCCGCTCCAGACATCGACATTCCGGCCAACTCGATCGTACGCCGGGATGGCTATACCCGTCTGAACTCCGCGGCGAAGATCACTGCCTGGCAGCCGCACATGCATATTCGAGGCAAGTATCAGTGCCTCGAACTGATCTATCCGGGCGAGCCTGTGAAGACCGAGACGGTGACGTGCGCGGGTTGGAACTACAACTGGCACACCATTTACAACTACGAGGACGAAGTGGCGCCGATCGTGCCCGCGGGCACCTTGCTGCACGTCATCAGCTGGTTTGACAACACCGCGGCCAACAGACATAACCCCGATCCGAAAAACTGGGTCGGCGCTGGGACCGGGCGCACGATCGACGAGATGGGCTTTTCCTGGATCGGGTGGTACGATCTCACTGCCGCGGAGTACAAAGCAGAGCTGGTGGCTCGCAAAGCAGCGCAGCAGCCGAAGACCACGACCGATCAGCCGCAGCGATAACGCGGGCTCCAAGCGAGGCACGCTGCACGGATGTTCGTCTGCAGCGTGCCTTTACTTCCGGCGCACATCCCTCAAGAAGTCCTTCGAGATGTCCTCGAGGGTTGGCGGACATTATGAACTTTCTAATATCGTACTGTTGGCGACGAGTGTTCGCGGCGGGGGCCCTACTGTGTGTGCTGGCGACACCGTATCGCGCGAACGCGCAGGCGAATCCTGACCCTCTCAGTTTCAAGTTCAATTCCGGGCAGGGCCTTCAGCCGGTTTTCGAAGGATGGGCGTACAACCCTGACGGCAGTCTCTCGATGTACTTCGGATACCTCAACCGAAACTACCTGGAGACCCTGGTCGTGCCGGTCGGTCCGGATAACAAGTTCGAACCTGGTGCAGCGGATCGCGGACAACCGACAGTTTTCAACACGCGAATTCACCGCAAGGAATTCAGCGTGAAGATACCGAAGGATTGGGGTAACAAGGAGTTGGTCTGGAGCGTCACCGTTCGCGGGGTCACGGAAAAGGCGATTGCCTGGCTCCAACCGGAGTGGCAGATCGACCCGATCTACGGAGGGAGAACACGCAACGCTGAGTCGCTCAAGAACAAACCGCCCTCGCTCGCCGTCAACGTGCCGTCGACACTTACTCTGCCGAACACGCTGACTCTGGCCGCCGAAGTCACGGATGATGGCCTCCCGACCCCAAGAAAGGGCCCGCCGCGGCGGGCAGTGGGGCAAGAAACTCCGCCGACCCTCAAACCGCTAGCCGACCAGCCGGAAATACCAGTCAACGTCCCATCGGTTGCCGGCCGAGGCCGTCAGGGCGGGGCGCAGGGACCTCAGGGGCTGTTGGTCAACTGGCTCGTGTGGCGCGGGCCTGCGGCCGTCACCTTTGATCTCGCTACCGTCCCAGTGAAAGATGGCAGAGCGGTCGCGACAGCGACGTTCGCCAAGCCGGGTACGTACGTGCTCCGGGCTCGGGCAAATGACGGAGAGTTGACCGACGAGAAAGAATTCACCGTCATGGTGAACGGTCCCTCACAGCACTAGCGTCAGATAGCGCCACAGCGTCTCCGGCCGCCGTCACGGCGACAGTCGGACCGGGGTCCAAGGCGCAAGCGATTTCGCCGCGGCCAAGGTGCTGATGCCGGTCCAGGATCTGTTCGAGTCGTTCTTTTCATGTGATGCTTATGAAACGATTGGCACCGCTGCTGCTTGCGGGCTGCAGCGCGCTCGTCGCCTGCGCTGCCGCCACGGTAGCGGCCGAGCAGCCGCTTCCATCCGTGAGGCTGAATCGCGCGATCGAGCTGCTCGCGCAGAACAAGCCAATCTTCGGATTGATCTCGACCAATCGGTCGATGGAGAACGCCCGCGCGGTCGCCGCGTCGGATGCCGACTTCGTCATCATCGACATGGAGCACGGCGCGCTCGACTTCGAGCGGTTGCAGATGTTCCTGCCCGGCATGACGAACAAGGCAGAAATCGCCCGCAAGAGCAGCCTGCAGCCCAATATATTGACGTTCTCGTTGAACGTCCCCGCGTGGTCAATCGAGCCCCTTCGTGCAGCGCCGGCGCCGACGAATCAGCAAACGCCCTCTCGGTTGCCTGACGTCATCTATGTCGCGACTCCGGCCGACGTAGTGGACGCCATGTTGAAGGTCGCCAACGTGAAGGCAACCGATGTCGTGTACGACCTCGGCTGCGGCGACGGCCGGATCGTCATCACGGCGGCGAAAGAATACGGCGCGCGCGGAGTTGGGTTCGATATCGATCCACAACGAATCAAGGAAGCGACGGCCAATGCCCAACAAGCTGGCGTGGCCGACAGAGTCCGATTCGTGGAGGCTGACCTGTTCGAGGCCAACATCTCAGAAGCCAGCGTCGTGACGGTTTACCTGTTGTCGTCTCTGAATCTGAAGCTGCGACCCAAGCTGATGCGTGAGCTGAAACCCGGCACGCGCGTCGTCTCACACGCATTTGACATGGGAGACTGGAAGCCGGAGCGGGAACTGAACGTCAAGGGCCGGCGCGTCTTCCTGTGGACGATTCCCAAGCAGTAGCAAGAGAAGTCGCGGTGGTTGCCAGTGGATCGCCACCAGATTCGATGCCTACCCATCGCGTTGTCTGTGGCCATCACGGGGATTGTCTGTACACCGGCCACCGCCCTGGCGCAGCCGGCGCCCAGGGACATGGTGAGGAGATTCACCGTCGAGCAGTGGGAGCGGTTCCGGCCGCTGTTTACACTTGTCGAGGACGCCTCCGCGGGGCGTCCGGTGCCGTCGGATCTAGCCGTCGCCTGGAAGACCCACGTGCTGAAGGCAGAAGCCCACATGAACTTCGTGCTGTTCACGCTCAAGGTTCCGCGGGGAGGATTCACGGCGTTTCCCCTCGCGATGTACGTTCGTGTGGTGAGGCACGGAGCTGTTGCGACGGCGCCGGGACCGCGGGACGCGCTTGCCCAGTATCCATTCGAGGATGTCGCCTTCTTCGACGAGGCAGTTGATGGGCGGATCAGCCGCGCGTTCGCGGCCCCTCCGGGTCGGTGGGACGTCTACATTGCTTTGCGCGAGGCGGTGACATCGGACGTGTTGGTTCCCAAAACGGTGGTGTTCAGGAGCGAAGTCGAGTTGCCGGATCTTTCAACCGACCTGGCCGTATCGAGCATCATCGTGGCCGACAAAATCGAGGCCGACACCGAGAACAAGCGGCTTGATTTCGAAGATCAGCTGGATGATCCCTACAGACTATGGGGAATGAGAATCACACCAGCCCTCGAGGCACGGTTCGGTCGCCGTAGAACGCTGTCGGTTACGTTTCTGGTGTACAACACCCGTGAGGCCGGAAACGACAAGCCCGACGTCGAGATCGAATACAGAGTGTTTCAGAGGAGCGGAAACGCCGAGGCGGTGTTTGGTCAGACGCGCCCGCAGTTGTTCAATCCCGACACGTTGCCGGCGACCTTCAGCCTCTCGGCAGGGGATCTGCTCATTGGTGCCGAGACCGTGCCATTGCGCCAGTTTCCGGACGGCGATTTTCGGCTCGAAATCACGGTGACGGACAAGACGAGCGGAAAATCGCTGACGCGCGATGTGAATTTCACGGTCGCCGGCCGCTGACGCGGAGTTCGAGAAGGTCTGGTGGATCGCGGAGATCCACCAGACCCCGCCGGAGGTACACGTGCCAACAGCGCCTTACCATTTCAGCTGCGCAACGAGCCGCATCAGCCGGCCGTTGAGAATCGTCTGCGGCTTGCCCTGATCCGGACCAAACGTGGTGACTTCGGTCTGAATGGCTGCACCGTTGAACGCGTTATAAACGTCGAGTTGCGGCGTGAGCGTATATCGTCCGCGCTTGAAGTCTCTTCTTCCCGAGATGTCCAGCTGATTCCATCGCTCCAGGTACCGAGTCCCTGGCGCCACCAGCGGCACCAGCGTCGACTGTGTCCGCTGCCCGTTCGGGAACACTGATGCCGGCACGTTCCACACGGTTTCCGACATATTGCCTGCGAAGCTGATGAAGTTCGCGCTGAACCCGAACCCACGCGGCAGAGGATAGGTCCCCCCGATTTTGAAGTCAGACCGATACGGAATCGCCAGCTTCGTCTGATCGCAGTATCGCCCGCCGTACACATACGTGATCGAGAAATACAGATCGGCAAGGCTCGAACCGTTCGGGTTCGCCTGGTCGCAATTGTTCTCGACGTTTTTCATCGCCGTCCAGCCGCCGAACACAGCCGCGCCGTTCGGCAGCCGAGCGGTGAAGCTCGCCTCGAAGTCGTTCGAGATGTGCGTATTGGTTTTCGAGTTGTAGTCCAGCAGATCCACCAACCCCCGCTTGAGCGGGTTGAGGTTGTAGATCGTGATCAGCTCGCCGTTGCCCAGCGGATTGGCCGCCTGGAACGGGATCCAGTCGGCGTCGGTGATGGCCGAATTTTGCTGCCCCAAAAGGTCGTAGTGCTGCCGTCTGAACCACCCGAAGGTGACGCCGAGTCCTGGAAGCAGCTGGTGCTGGACACTGAGGGTTTCTTCCATGTTGTAGGGGCGCCGGATCCCGTCCGCTGGTCGACGCGACGAGCCGATGCCGAACAGCTTGTTGTTGCTCGGCCCGACTTCGTTGTCCTCCACAATGCCGTCGCGCCAGCCCGGTGTTCCGACCAGTGCGGGATCACAGGTGGAGATGCCCGGAATCAGTGCGCAGTCGAACCAGTCGCGCAAGTCGGTCGAGACGCCGCCAGCGCGCAATGGGTTGTACTGCTTGGCGAAGCTTCCCGCATACGGTCGCATGTACTTGTTCACGCCGCCCTTGACTGCCGTTTTCCCGTTCCCGAACACGTCAACGGCGAAGGCCAGACGCGGCGCCCAGTTGTGCCAATTCGGCAGGTTGTCGATCCTGTCGTAGGTGCGCCCCGCCACCCAGCGGTTGTCCGGCCTGTATTGCACGTCGATTCCAGAATTGAAGTACTCGTGCCGGATCCCTAGATTGAGCGTCAGGCGGTTGAGCCTCCACGTATCCTGGGCATAGATGCCCATATCGGCCCGGACATACTCCTGAGTCCGGTATGGGCCCAAGGTCACGACGACGGATTCGGGTACCCCGTTTCGGTAATTCACCTGCTCGATATCCCCGATCGACTGGAGGTCGTTCACGTCTTGCCCAGACGCCCACTGCCAACCCGCTTTGAAGTTGTGCGTGCCGGTGACGTAGGACAACGCCACCATGGGCACGCGCCGGTCCGGCAGCGTGCCGCTGTAATTCGTTGTGGCGACGGTGCGTTGCAGGCTGAGCAGATCGTAATGCGAGACGTCGGTGAACCAGGGGTCGATGTTCGTGGCCGCTGGCACCGGATCGGAGAGATGGATACTCGCCGGCCGCGGCCAACCCGCGGTCGTTTTGAAGACGTCCGGCTGATACCCGGTGTGGAGGCGTTCCACAACCTCGCTATAGCCGACTTCCAGCAGCACGCGGTTGGTGACCGTGGAGGTCCACTTGAGCCCCACATTGTGATAGTTGGCTTCGCCGGGATTGCGACGCCGCGAGGCCCGAGAGGGTTCGATGCCGTACGTGAATTCGTGCCCCTTGAACTTTAATGGGCGGTCGAGAAATGCGCTGATCTTGTTCTTCGGCGTCACCTGGCCGGTCAGCCGCACCAGCGGGATGTTGATGTGCTGATCGACGACCGCCGGGCTGCCGTCCGGCAGGTAGGAGTTGGCGACGTGCTCATCGACCGACATGTAGCGGAACGACGCCAAAAACCACAGCTTGTTCCGGATCAGTGGGCCCCCAAACGACGGGTTGTAATCCCGGATGTGCTCGATGCCTGTCGGCAGCGTCAGTCCCTTTGCCCGCAATGCTGGCGTGAGATTGTCGGCCTGCCACCCCTTTTCAGTCGTGCCGAAGTACATCGCCCCGCTGAACAGGTTGCCGCCGTCGCGCGGAATGTAGTTCACCCGCACGCCGCCCGCCGAGATCTCCCCGAGCTGCGAGCTGGTTGTGAAGGTGATCTCCTGGAAGTGCGCCTGATTCAGATAATTCTGAATGGCGCCATCGTTGAAGGCGGGACTGAAGAGCATGCCGTCAATCTGCATGGTGGTGTGGAGCTCGCTCGCCCCGTGCACCCGCATGTTGACCTGCTCCATCATCTGCTGGCCGCCGACGTCAGGCTTGCTCAGTCGCACCCCCTGCGCGAGGTACCCGAACGATTGTGTGTTGCGGGGCGTTGGTAAGGCGTCGAGAAGCGCCCGATTGACAACTTCGGTCTTCTGCGACGACTGTACGTCGACGATCGGCGATTGGCTCGACACGGTCACCGACTCTTGCAGCGCGCCGACCGGCAGCTGCGCGTTGATCGTCATCGTGAAGTCCGACGGCAACACGACGCTCTCGCGCGCGACCGTGGTGAATCCCGGCAGCGAAAAGGTGAGCGTGTAAGTGCCCGGCCGCAGCTGCACGATCGTGTAGCGGCCTTGCCCGTCGGTAACCGCCCCGCGGGAGCCTTCAATCAGTGCCGAGCTGCTGGCTTCGACGGTGACGCCCGGCAGCACGGCTCCGCTGGAGTCGGTCACCGATCCCGAAAATGCGCTTTGCGCGAACAGGGGCGCGGGCAGTAACAGCACCGAAGCGAATCCCAACGATCGCATCAACTGCAGCCGCTGTCGTTTCATCGTCGTCCTCCCCTTGAGTGGTGCGATAAGACCGAACGCCGGGAAGAAGACCGAACGCCGGGAAGAAAAGGGAGCGCCGGAAAAAGGCCGAGCGCCGCCCAGAATGCGCCGCTTGTCGTCAAAAAGCAACCGAAGATCCGGCTGCCAGCGCGCACGTGCCCCTATGCGATAATTTCGCCCCATGGCCGCACGCCTCGGACGGATTGGTCGGAGCGGCGCAACTGCGGCGTTGGCGGCCACGCTAATGGGCCTCCCGGGCTGTGGGTCCTCCTCCCGAACAGCCAAGGAACCGGCCGCCGTCACATTCAGTAAGGATATCGCCCCAATCTTGTTCGATCAGTGCGCTCCCTGCCACAGACCCGGTGAAGCAGCACCTTTCAGCGTGCTCGGCTATGAGGAGGTTCGGCAGCGCGCGAGCAGGATTGTGGACGTGACCCGGCGCCGGTACATGCCGCCATGGTTGCCCTCACCTGGCTACGGTGATTTCACCGGCCAGCGCCGACTGACGGACGCTCAGATCGCGACGCTCCGTCAATGGCAGCAACAGGGTGCGCAGGAAGGCCAGGCGGCGGACCTCCCACCAGTGCCGCATTTTACGGAAGGCTGGCAACTCGGCGAACCCGATCTCGTGATCACGCTGCCCACGCCGTATTCGGTGCCCGCGGGAACGACCGACATCTGGCGGAATTTCGTGATGCCAATTCCTGTGCCAACGAGCCGCTACGTCAAAACCGTGGAGCTGCGTCCGGGGACCGCGAAGGTCGTCCACCATGCGCTCATGGCGGTCGATCCGACGAAGGCTTCACGCCGTCGCGATGAACGCGACGCCGAGCCCGGCTTCGAGGGCATGGACATGGGCGACTCGCAGGCGCCGGACGGGCACATCCTGGGATGGACGCCAGGCATGCTGCCGGTTCCGGGAGATGAGGGCAGAGGCTGGCTGCTGAAGCCGGGCACTGATCTCGTCCTGCAACTGCACCTGATGCCGTCGCGGCAACCGCAGACGGTGCAGCCCAGCGTCGGCTTTTACTTCGACTCGAAGTCTCCTGCCGGACCTCCCATGATTCTCATCCGGCTCGACGCAGATCAGGCCCTCGACATTCCTGCCGGCGAGAAGGACTTCGTCGTCACCGATGCATTCAAGCTGCCTGTGGATGTGGATGTGCTCGCCGTGTACCCTCATGCCCATTTTCTGGCCAGGAAGATGGAAGGTCTGGCCAAGCTTCCCGATGGCACGGAACGGCCGCTCATTCGAATCGACGACTGGGATTTCAAATGGCAGGATGTCTATCGATATGCGAAGCCGGTTTCGCTGACCAAAGGCACGACAATCAGCATGCGGTACAGTTATGACAATTCCGCCGGCAATCTCCGCAATCCTGCCCACCCCCCGCGGCGAGTCACGGCTGGACTTCGGTCGTCGGACGAAATGGCGCACCTGCAACTTCAGGTCGCCGCCCGGACGGATCAGGACGTCGCGTTATTGAAGGAGGCGCTCTCGCGGCACCAGATCGAGAAGAATCCGGGTGACGCCTGGGCGCACTACGATCTTGCGAATGTGCTGCGAGACAATGGCGATATCGACGGGGCGATCGCGCGTTACCGCGAAGCGCTGAGGCTCGCGCCGGATCACGGCGCGGCGCACAACAATCTCGGCGTGCTCCTGGCAGACCACGGCCAGCTGGAGCAAGCCATCGACCAGTACCTGCTGGCGCTCCGCGTGGAGCCTGACTCCGCGGATGCGAATTTCAATCTGGGCAATGCCCTCAGTGCTCGAGGCCGGACCAGCGACGCGATTGACCTGTACCAGAAGGCACTGAGATTGGAGCCGAACATGACGGAAGCTCATGTCAATCTCGGTCGGGCGTTCGCGGTGCAGGGAAAGCTCGACGAGGCCGTCGCGCAGTTTCGCGAAGCGGTGCGGCTCGACGCAGGCTCGGCTGAGGCGCACAACAACCTCGGCGCCGCACTTGGGTCGCTGGGCCGGCTCGACGATGCCATCGGCGAATTCCGGCGGGCGCTTCAGATCGAACCGAATAACGCCAGGGCGCGCGACAACTTGAGGGTCGCGTTGGAGAAGGTTGGCCCGCGCGCCAAATGATGGTGATGGAATGTGCGGCTTGCCACCAGGAGATCGACGAGGGGCGCGTTCACGTCGACGACGTCGATCCCATACGATCCCACACCTAGTAGCGAGCGCGACCGGTCAGCGGTTCTGGGCCGATCCGCTCGGGTTCACCGTCACGGTCACTTCGTGTATCGACTCGAGCTGGCCGTCGCTGGCGATCGCCCGCAGCAGGTATGTTCCGGGCGCACTGAAGCTCACCTTCGTCGTCAGATCGACCGGCTTGCCGTACACGGCCGGAGCATTGTCGGGCTCGAAGGTCACTTTGCCAGGGCCCCTGTACTGGATCCATCTGATCCGCAGTCCCTGGGTGCTGCGCCTCCGATTGTTGGGATCCGGATTCGCGGGAGCGGCGGCAGCGGTCGCGATCGCGGCGTTCGGAGTCCGCCGCGGCGGTTTTGGAAGCCCATCGTCCATGGCGGAAACTTTCAGGGTCAGGGGACTCGGCAACGTGATCGTCTGCGCGCGGCTGCCCTCGACGACCGGAGCCTGGTTGCCCTCTTCGAGCACACCGCCGCCGTTGTTTTCGGAGTACACCCCCTGATTCAGCTCCCATTCCGGTTGGAGCCATCCCTTCGCCACGTCGGTGCGCCCGTGCGACGTCAGGGTCCACGCCACCTTCCGATTCTTGTCCCAGTCTTTCGGCACCGCGACCTTGAAGACGAATCGCTGCCGTCTCGGGTAGAAATGCGTCGGCTGACCTCGATCATCCCCACCCAGGTCGACCGAGTTGTTTGGACCGATGGGGATATCGACGTGCTCCTCGTAATTTCTGTTGAGATACCCGAAGACCATATTGAACGTCCCGTCGGGGTTCCGCTCCCAGCCTTCAAAAGCGGGCGCAACGTTCTGACCCCTCGCATACCGCATCTGGGTGCGTGCGCTCGTCGGCGCCATGACGATCAAAGCCAGCGTCAACGCCCACATCGCACGTAAGAAATGGACTGTCATGGCAACCGTCCGCGATCAGTTCCCCGTGCTCTTGATCTTGGCCTGCCGCGCTTCGACTTGCTCCTTGTACTCCTGGTCGGAGAGGTAGTACCAACTCATCCACGCAAAACTCATGTCGTCGATCGTCCGCTGCCCGTAGGTGATCAGGTTGTCTGGATCGGGGTTGAATTTATTGGCGGCCGTATTGTTGTGCCACCCGATGACGTGCAGGACGGTCCCGGCGGGGAGCAGCGGCTGCGCATCGTCATCGTACAGGTAGACGACGTGCCAGGCGAACTGATACCGATCCACGCAGCTCAGCGTCTCCACGCGGTTCTGCTGCTGCGTGTTCCCTGTGGCCGGGCTGCCCGCAGGCGGATAGATGGCCTCCACGCACATCGCCTTCCCCCGGTTGTGCATGTGGGGCTGGAACGACAGGACTCGGGCCGGTCTGGTCAGGGTGAAATAGCCGTCGGATCGTACGTTGTCGGTGTTGGCCGGAATGTCGAGATCCTGATTTCTCCCGACGCCCTCGGAGTTCTCGACGTACCGCGGGACGTATCCTTTGGGATAGAACTTGAGACCAAGCTCCACGTTGGCTCTCGTCTCCTCGCCAATCGAATGAAGATGGAGATTGAAATTGAACTTCGTGCCCGCCTTGATCAGTCGCCCCGCACCCTCAGGGAAGACGTCGCCGTTCTTGCCCAGCGCATACTCGTTGAGGAACTTTCCCCGCGGGTTGTCGGAATCATCAATCGATCCGTCGGGTTCCGTCATCGTCTGTACCGAGTGGTGAATCACTTTGAAGCCCTTGCTGGGTTTGGTCTCCACAGCCTTGAGGTATCGGTCTTCCGTCAGCCCGGGGTCCACGAGAACGTCCAGCCATTTGTCTGGGCCCTCTGGCGGGACGATCTGGTCTTTCGGCATCGTCACGATCAGATCCGGGGCTCCGATGTGCCACTTGTCCACATCCTCGAACTGCCGCGGAGGCGGCAGGTCGGCGGGATTCCCAAGAGGCGCGCCGGCGTCCGC
Source organism: Acidobacteriota bacterium (assembly GCA_003222535.1). Classification (GTDB taxonomy): domain Bacteria; phylum Acidobacteriota; class Vicinamibacteria; order Vicinamibacterales; family CAVVIG01; genus QHWJ01. The sequence continues at coordinate 15,156 of QHWJ01000376.1, forward strand.
CCACTTGGCGATCGTGGCGATCTCTTCGTCGGACAGGGACCGATCATTCTTGAATTGGTGGATGCCCACGTTTCGATCGATGTACCACGGCGGCATCTCCCGAAGCGAGGTGCGCTGCTTGATCGCCCGGGCCCAGGGCCGCACCTCCTCATATTTCAGCAGCGACATGGGAGCGGTCGAGCCGGGCCGATGACAGACCTGACAGTTCCGCTGCAGGATCGGCGCCACGTCCTTGGCGAACGTCACCGGCCCCTGCGTGGCCGGCGCCTGTGCAGCCACCACCGCCGGGGCGGCGAAGACCACTGCCAGCATCAGACCGGCGGCGGTGAAAATCCGGGGGGTCCATGTAGCGTTCACTGTGACCCCTCCTCCCAAGAATCCTGAATTGTCAGACGCGCCAGAGGACAGCCCTGGCATCATAGCACCGCCGCTCCATGTCAGAACTTCAACTGCGACGAGAGCCGTAGCATGCGCGGGTTCGCGATCGCCGAGGGCTGGCCGCCGATGCCTCCGGGTCATGTCCTCCTCCTCCCGCTGACCAGGCTCAGAACGTGGTGCGGAACCCCAGTTGGAGCATTCGAGGCTGATAGCTGAGGCTGTCGCTGAACGACGGCCTCCCGAACAGGGGGCTGCTTTCGTTCGTCACGTACGATCCGTAGTTCGCATGATTGAACAGATTGAAGACCTCGAAGATGCCGTCGACTGTCGCGCGGCCGACGAGCGGAATCCGCTTCTGGAGCCGCATATCCACGCGGTGAATCGGATCGCCGACCAGACTGTTGCGCGGCAGAATCGTTCCGTCGGCGCGCAAGCGCGGGCGCCCCACGGTGCCGCCCCCTTCATCGCGATTATCGACGCCCGTATCCGTGAGCCGGCGCTCGCCGGAGCCGAAGAAATAGATGCCGCTCAACTGCAGTCCGTGGCCGAGCTCCCAAATGCCGTTGACGACGGCCCGCTGACGTTGGTCTCCGGCTCCCTGAGCGCCTCCACCGACGTACGCGCCGGCCGGGCCGTATTCGCCGCCGAGATCGGGGGCGAGCGCGAAGCCGATCGGCCGCCGCGCCACCACGCCGTCGTCGCCGATGAACCACTGGTCCCGCGTTGGGTTCGCATCGCTCAAGAACGCCAGCGTGTAGGTCGCGGTGGCTTGCCAGCGCTGGCTGAAGCGCTTGGTAAATGTGAAGTCTGTGCCGTGGTAATTCGACCAGCCCTCCAGCAGCTCGAAGTTCACGAGGCCCCACTGCGGAAAGGCCCGGTGGCTGACGTCGCTGAAGGGATAGTTGGCGCCCGTGGCGGGGTTGTACGTCAGATTGACGTTCATGGTGTTGGAGGGTTCCTCGCGTCGGCCCCCGGTGTAGACGTAATTCACCTCGAACGACATGGTGTTGCCGAACTGCCGCTGGACACCGACCGACGCCTGTTGGCTGTAGGACGTCTTGCGCCCCGGATAGTTGATTTCCTGGTTGAGCGCCCGATACACGCATCCGGGCACGAAGTTGACGTCGCAGGCGCGTTGCAGCGACTGCTCGAAGGTCGGTTTGGGCCCGCCCCATTCCCCCTCGGCGCTCGGCCCTGAGCCGAACCAGTTCGGCACGAAATCGGGGCGTCGGTCGTTGAAGATCTGATTTTCAAATCGGTGCAGATACCCTTCCGTTTGCTGAACGCCGTCGTTGGGCGCGAAGGCGTAGAAGAGCCCGTACCCCCCACGCAGGACCGTCCGGTCGTTGAGGTTGTAGTTCATCCCTAACCGCGGGGCGAAGTTGGTTTTCTCACGAGGCTGGTCGCCCGGCAGCCAGGGCAGGAAGCGGACTTTTTCCGAGTGGCCGTTGGTATCGAAGTCGTAGCGCAGGCCGAGATTGAGCGTCAGATTGTCGTGAAGCTTCCAGTCATCTTGCACCCAGCCCGCAAAGACGTGCCGGACGATGGCGTACCGGTGCTCCGTGTCCGACAGGGAGTGATAGACCCACCGCGTGATGGGGGCCAGCGGCGCCAGATTCCACGTCGAGGCGTCGTTCCAGACCGGAAAGAGCGACTCGAGATTGGCCGGCGGCGGCCCGCCCCGCGCGTCAATCTCGCCCATGCAGCGGAGGCACCACCGAAACTCGTTATGGAACCGCATGTAATCGCCGCCCATTTTCACGTCGTGACGTCCACCCCATTCGTACGACGTGGTGAAGTCATCGCGAATCGTCTGGGTGTCCTGCAGGATGTTGAGCGGGCTGGCGCCAATGGTGTAGCCGCGCAACAGGACGATCACCGATCCGCCGTGAAGGACGGGATTGTAGGGGAAGTCCCCGCCCTTCCACCGGACGCTGGGCTGGTCTTGCCGGTCGTAGTTGGTGACGCCTCCCTTGATCTCGTTGACTGACCGGCTGCTCAGGACGTGCGTCAAGGTGCTGAAGTACTGAGTGGCTATCCGACCTCGGGTGCCGCCGGCCGACGGATGCGTCGTGGACGTGTCGGCACCGCCGTTATAGAACAGGGTGTTGTACCCCGAGCCGCGTATCGATAGACGCGTCTGGGGCGTAAACTGGTAGTCGAGTCGCCCGAGGATTTTGTGCGCCCGGCTCGGGAAGGACTGGTCGATGTTGAAGCTCGGGTACGGACTGTTGTAGGTGTAGGTCTTCGGCTCCCGCTCGTATTCGTAACTCCCGAAGAAATGCACCCGGCCCTTCACGATCGGGCCGCCGACGGTCTCGCTCACCTGCTGATTCGAATAGGGGAGGACGCGGTCCGCGATGAAGTCTTTGGCGTTGAACTTGTCGCTCCGGAAATAGCTCGAAAACGTGCCGGCGAAGCTGTTCGTCCCGGACTTGGTGATGGCATTCACGAGCATCCCGGCGGATCGTCCGTAGCTGGCGTCAAACCGGTTCGCGACCACCTGAAACTCCGCGATCGCATCCCGGCTGTAGCCTGGTTGCTCGCTGTCAGGCGATGAGTGGTAGTTCACCGAGACCGACTGGCCGTCGACATTGGTCTGCGAGTAGCCTTGGCGGTTCTCCACCAACCCGCCTCCCTCGTTCCGGCGGGCTCCCGGCGCCAGCAGCGTGAGGTCCATCCAGTTCCGACTGTGACCGTTTCCTGCACTCTCGACGGGGACATCTGCGCATTGACCACGGCGATCTGTCCGAGCAGCAGCTCCACGTTGCGGTCAGGCGTCGTAAAGCCGGCCAGTTGCACCGTGATGCGGTAGACGCCAGTCCGGACGGCAAGCCGGAAGGTGCCGCGCTCATCCGTGATCGCGACAAAGGTATTGCCCGACGCTTCATTCCGCGCCGTGACCGTCACTCCGGGAAGCACGGCGCCCGTCGAATCGGTAACGGTGCCGCTCACCGTGGATTCCTGCGCGAACCCGGCCGCGGGCATGAGCGCTACAATCGCCGTCGCCGCAATCACCCATCTCAGTCTGCTCGGCCCCATGATGATCCTCCTTGGCACGAGGTCCTCTTGAACGACGTTCTCGACACCATCGATCGGCTACGCCGGCGAGACTCGATCTCGTCAGGCTCTTCTTGTCGTCTGAACAGAAGGGAAACCGAATCGCGAACGGTCGTTGAACGGCCCGTGGAGGTGTGACCGGTGAGTCCTGGCGTCGAGGCCGACACCCGGAGGCTTCCGATTGCAGTCTCGCTGTGTCAGCGGTGGACGTGCCCCGGCGGATGCGCACGAAAAACAGTGGCCTCCGCGGGTGATGCTATACCCGAACGGCCGTGTTGGTGGAAATAAAATGAACGAGGCGTCAGGCGCCGAACAGGATCTCGAACGAGATCGCGCGCCCTGCGTAAGCCACGCCGAACCAGCAGACGAGGGAGAGACACGCCGCCAGCCTGCCCAAGGCCGTGCCGTCATACATGTGCGGCACCCTGTGAATCGCCACTTGCAAGATAATCGCGGAGGTGAGCAGCGTCATTTTGATCAGGAACGGCACGCTGCCCGCGTACCCGACCGCTGAAGACATGAACATCGGAACACCGGATCCCATCATCACGAGCAGCCCGGCGATGGTCCAGGGCGCGAGCTCCCTGGCAAGCTGGTCGGCTGGCTGACGCGTGCCGACACCCAACACCGTCAGATTGATGACGAAGATCGTCCCAAGCACGATCGTCAGCCCGATGATGTGGAAGGTTTCCAGAATCGCAAATCCCCACATCGATGTGCTGACCCACATCCCAAGGCGAGTCGTGACGCACCAGCGAAAAAAGGCCGCGGGCAGAAGGTGGTTCACCGCTTGAAGCCCGCCGTGTACAGCGGATCGGCGAAGTACGCCGTCCAGCGTCCGGCAATGATGATGGCGAGCCAGAGCGTCATCGAGACGAAGCCGGCCAGCCGGCCCTGCCACGGCACATCCGCGCTCTCGTTCTCAGCCACGAGGGGATACACCTTCTTGTGAAAGAACAAGACGTTCAGGCCGGCAAGCGGCAGCATCATCATCTTGATGCGAAACGCCGTGGTCGTGTAGTAGTTCTCCGGTTTTCCCAGAAACAGCACGAGCCCGCTGATGAACATGACGATGAAGCCGCCGATCGCCCAGCGCTCCAGCCGGCTGACGACGTCGGAGACACGCTCGCGGGCCATCGTCAGCCCCAGCAGGCGCAAATCCACCCACATGATCGTGCCGACTGAAATCCCAAGCCCGATGAGGTGGATTGCCTCGGTGAGAGGGAACGCCAGTTCACTCTCGCGGAGGTACACGCTCCAGGACGTGCCGTTGAGCCACTGAATGAAGCCGAACACCGTTCAGTGGTGCTCTTTGGTGACCAGGTGCGCCAGGTCGCGTTCCTGGCACGGCAGATCTTCCGCGAGCACGGCCTTGGGATCCGGGTTGAGCCTCACCGTCCGGGGGTTCATGACCCACGGCTTCAGCAGCACGTCGGGATCCTCCACCGTCACGTCCCAGGTCAGCGTGTTGCCCTGGCGGCGCAGACGCTCGATGACGTGCATTTTCTCGCTGTGAAAATATCCCGCGATGTCGAGCCAGCTGGCGTCGGAAAAACCGACCGAGTCGATCACGAACGTGTCTCCCTCCCAGTGGCCAAGCGACTCGCCCATCCACGTCCCCTCGAGATCCTTGTCCGGCGTATGCGCACGGCCGTCGGTCGGAATGACGCGGAAGGTATTGCGGACCTGATAGAGGAAGATCATCTCGGTCGGGGTTTGCACGATCTTGTTCGGAGGTCCCATGCGCGGAACGCCGAGAGGCATGCACGAGTACCCCGGATCCTCGGTGTTCCCGTTCTGATCCAGCTGCTGCACCTTTTCCCAGAACTGAGGCTTGTACAGCGGCCTGTTCGGATCTCGTCTTCTGAGCAGCGTGTTGTCGCGCTCGAAATTAATCGGCGTGCCATCTCTGGCGTTCAACGTCACTTTGATGCTCTCGCCAGCGTCCTCGGCGGTCAGAACGGCGCCGCCCGTGACGCCGATCCACACACCGCTCAGAACAGGGTGTCCCTCCGTGGTTCGAGGAGTCTCGACCGCCGCGGATTTGACAGCGGCCGGCGCTCGTCCGGCGGCCAAGCGCAGAACCAGCAGGCATGACGCCGCCGCCATTGCCGCGCCAATCGCGCGCCCGCCGGGAAAACGACGGATCATCGATGACGCTCCCTTCTGTTTAGCGCGCGTTGGGATCGCCGAACCAGATGGTCACCAGCCGGCCGTCCGAAAGCTTCAATTCCTTGACGAACCCCGAGTCGGACCCGTCCTTGGACGCGAACCCTTTGACGGTGATCGTGTCGCCGATCTTGAAGCCGCCGCGGTCGATGCGGCTGAGTCCCGCCTTACGAAGCCCGCCCGGCCCGACCAGCTCCAGAGCCCATTTCTTGACCTTGCCGGCCGCGTCTTTCACATCGAGGAACATGTACGAGTGAGGATTGACCCATTCGACCCTGGTGAGAACTCCCGTCAACGTGAGAGGCTTGTTGAAATCGAACTGCGCCTGGACGGCGTGATGCGAAAACGCGGGTACCGCTGCCCACAAGACGCCGAGCACCGCCACCGCAACGATTAGACCGTGCTTCATCGTTCATACCTCCCGAACCGTGCGGCTGGAGCCGAGCCTAGCGGAACGCAAGACGCACGGTCAAGCGGAAAGAATGGGCGTCTTTCCGTCTCGCGCCCCTTGCGGTATCATCCCCGGCGCCAACACGCGCGGGCAGTCTCGACGTTCGAAATCTTTGAGTCGCTGAGATCCACGTCGGAGGTGCGCGTGCGAACGAACGTGCAGACAACATCGTTGGTGATCGCGGTGGCGACCGCTCTTGCCGTCCAAACCGCTGGCACTCAAACGGCCAGGCCGGCGATTGCCTCCGGGCCGGATCTCAAAGCCACGCTCGACCGAGCCGCCAACGCGCTCGGTATGATCCGCGGTCCCCAACGGATCGACGCGCTGTCGACCGTCGAGTACTGGGGCACCGGGTTCACGTATGCGATCGGCCAGTCGTTCCGGCCGGACATGCCCTGGCCCGCATTCAAGGCGACCTACCACGCCGGCA
>QHWJ01000377.1 GCA_003222535.1 Acidobacteriota bacterium
CCTTCGACGCCGGACATCTGCCCCGCGAAAAACAGCGTCGGCCGTTTCCGCACCTGCCACGTTTCGGCGAGCACGGTCGGACCGTTCACGTACGTGTTGCGGTGGACCATCCCGAAGCGGACGAACTCGGCCTGCTCGAGCCCGGGAATCAGCCGCAGCACGCGCGCCTGATCGCCCCATTTGATTTGCGTCTGGAAACCCACCAGGCTGAAATGGTCGCCGGCCAGGTTGTCCTGCCGCAGCTGCACGGCGGCGTACGGCGCGCGTCCGGTTCGGGGATCGACCAGGCCCACGGGCTTCATCGGGCCGAAGCGCAGCGTGTCGCGGCCGCGATGCGCCATCACTTCGATGGGGAGACACCCTTCGAAGAAGCGCTCCTTTTCGAAGTCGTGCACGGTCGCCGATTCCGCCGTGGTCAGCGCGTCGCAGAAGCGGTTGTACTCGTCGCGCGTCAGCGGACAGTTCAGATAGTCGCCCTGCCCATCGTCGATACCGCACGCCAACGGGTCCGCCTGAAGGCGGACACTACCGGAACTCTCCGTCGCCGTATCGCCGGTCGTGTCCGGCTTCAGCGGGACTCTCGGCCCCAGGCTCCGATCCCAGCGCGACGCGCGGAAGACTTTCGAGCGGTCGATTGTGTCGGCGAGGACGATCGGGCTGATGGCGTCGTAGAAGTACAAGTGGCCCTGGCCCACGATCGACGCGAGGTCGGCGGACAGGGCGTCCGACGTCAGCGGCCCGGTCGCCACGATGACCGGCTCCCGTTCGCTCGACGCGGGGACCGCGCAGATCTCCTGCCGCACGATTGTGACCCGCGGATGGCCGCTCAGTGTCTGCGTGATGATGGCGGCGAACCGCTCGCGATCCACCGCGAGGGCGGCGCCGGCAGGCACGCGGCTCGCCTCGGCCGCCTGCATGACGAGCGATCCCAGCCGCCGCATTTCCTCTTTCAGCAGGCCCACGGCGTTATCGAGCTTGTCACCGCGAAAGGAGTTGCTGCACACCAGCTCGGCGAGGCGGTCGGTCTTGTGCACGGCGGTCGGGTGCACGGGACGCATTTCGTAAAGCCTGACGGCCACGCCCCGGGAGGCCGCCTGCCAGGCGGCCTCTGCGCCCGCGAGGCCACCGCCGACGATCCGGACCATCAGCTTGCGCGTTTGCGGACCGTCCGCTTGCGGGCCGCCGGTTTGGGCTTCGACTTGGGCTTGGGCTTGAGCGTCAACAGGGTCGGCGGCACGACGGCTTTGTCACCCTGTCGCGCCTCACGACGGCGGCTGTGCGCGCGACCACCGGTGGCGCGCCGGCCGCGACGCGTTGAGGGCGGGGCACCACGGCGCGCCTCGAGAAGCTCGCGCGCACCTTCGAGCGAGAGCGTCGCGGGATCGGTCCCCTTGGGGATCGACGCGTTCAGCTCGCCGTCCGTCACGTACGGGCCGTACCGGCCATCGAGCACCTGCAGCGCCGTTGCGCCGTCCGGTACCTCGATCGTCCGGATGACGCGCTTGGTCGCCTGACGTTGGGATCGCTTCGGCGCATTGAACAGCGCGACGGCGCGGTCGAGGTCGACGGTGAAGAGATCGTCCGTGGCTTCGAGCGACCGATAGTCGTCGCCGTGCTTCACGTAGGGACCGAAACGGCCGAGGCCCGCGACAATCGGCTGCCCCGATTCCGAATGCTGGCCGAGCTCGCGCGGCAGCTCGAGCAGCTTCAACGCCTCGTCCAGCGTCACCGTGGCCTCGGTCAGCGCGCCGGTCAACGAGGAGCGTTTCGGTTTCTCCTTCACGCCCTTCTCCGGCGTCTCGCCGAGCTGCACGTAGGCGCCGAAGCGGCCGTGGATCGCGTAGACGTTCATGCCGGTCTTCGGATCGATGCCGATCAGCCGCGGTCCCTCGGCCTTCGTGCGGATGAGCGCCATCGACTTCTCGACGGTCAGGTCGGCGGGAGCGATCGTCGGTGGCAGTCCCGCGGTCCTGCCAGGCCCGCCTTCTCCCAGCTGCAGGAACGGCCCATAGCGCCCGATGCGCACGCGAACCATGTCGCCGGAGTCGGGGTTGGTCCCTACGTCGATCAACGGATACTCGGCGCGATCCTCGGCCTGCTTGACCGCTTCCTCGAGGCCACGGTGATGTGTGTCGCCGCGGTAGAACTGCCGGATGAAGTCGAGCCACTCGCGTTCGCCGCGTGAAATCTGATCGAGGTCTTCCTCCATCTCCGCCGTGAACGCGACGTCGATGAGGTCGCCGAAGTGTTCGCGCAGCAGCCGCGTCACCGCGAACGCCGTGAAGCTCGGCACGAGCGCTTTGCCCTGCCGGAAGACGTAGCCCCGGCGCTCGATCGTGCCGATGGTCGCCGCGTAGGTCGACGGACGCCCGACGCCGATCCGCTCGAGCTCTTTGATGAGGGAGGCTTCGGTGTATCGCGCCGGCGGACTCGTCTCGTGTCCCTTCGGCTCGAGCCCGACCAGCCTGACGCGCGTCTTCTCTCTGTCGATACGCTCGCCGACCGTCAGCGCGGGCAGGAGCGTCTCCTGCTCTTCGAGCTCGGCGGACGGATCGTCGCTGCCCTCGACGTAGGCGCGGCGGAAGCCGGCGAACTCGATCGCCCTGCCGGACGCCGTGAACACCGCCTGTTCACCGTTGCCGGCCGCGGCCGAGATCTCGATCGTCGTGCGGAGGACGCGGGCGTCGACCATCTGCGACGCCATCGTGCGCTTCCAGACGAGCTCGTAGACCTTCAGATCGTCGCCCGTCAGGACGTCTTCGAGCGACGCGGCCGCGCTGCTGAAATTCGTCGGCCTGATTGCCTCGTGCGCTTCCTGCGCGTTCTTCACCTTCGTCGTGTAGCGGCGCGGCGCGGAGTAGTAGTCGGCGCCGAACAGCTCGCGGATGGCTCGCGCCGACTCCGCCAGCGCCTCGTCGCCGAGCGTCGTCGAATCGGTGCGGTGATACGAGATGTGGCCTTCCTGGAACAGACGCTGCGCGGACTGCATGGTCCGCTGCGTCGAGAAACCCAGCTTACGGCTCGCCTCCTGCGTGAGCGTCGAGGTGGTGAACGGGGCCGCGGGCCGCTCGATGCCCGGCTTCGCCTCGACGTTCGTCACGGTCCACGGTAGATGGCCATTCAGTACATCGACCAGCGCCGCCGCATCGGCATCCGACAGCAGTCGTGCGTTCTTTCCGGTCAGGACACCGTTCGAGTCGAAGTCCTTGCCGCTCGCGATGCGCGCGTCGCCCAGCCGGGTCAGCGTGCCTCCGAACGTGCGGCCGTCGGCGGAAAACTGCGCGTCGAGGTCCGAGTAGCGCGCCGTCTGAAACGCGAGGCGCTCTTCTTCCCGATCGACGATGAGCCGGACGGCGACGCTCTGAACACGGCCCGCGCTCAGCCCGGTCTGAACCTTCTTCCACAACACCGGCGAGAGCGTGTAGCCGTAGAGCCGATCGAGAATGCGGCGGCTCTCCTGCGCGCGGACCAGATTGTCGTCGACGTCGTGCGCATCTTTGACGGCCTGGTCGATCGCTTTCTTGGTGATTTCGTGAAAGACGATCCGTTTCACCGGCACTCTCGGCTTCAGCACCTGGAGCAGATGCCAGCTGATCGATTCGCCCTCGCGATCGGGGTCGGTCGCCAGCATCACTTCGGACGCGCCCTTCAAGGCCGTCTTCAGCTCATTCACCCGCTGACGCTTGTCGTCCGGAATGACGTAATACGGCTTGAAATCGCCGTCCGTGTCGACGCCGAGGCGGCCCCAGTTCTTCTTTCGGAGTTCGTCCGGCACCTGGCTGGCCGATTCAGGCAGATCGCGCACGTGACCGTAGCACGCCTTTACCTGATACTTGTCGCCGAGGAAGCGCTCGAGCGTGCGCGCTTTCGCCGGCGACTCCACGATAACGAGGGTTTTCGCCATAGTCCCTGTTCACCCTAGCACGGTTCTGTCGACCCGGACGAACCGGCCGCCGCCAACCCGGGCGACGGCGCCTTGCAGCTCGAGCTCGAACAGCCGAGGCAGAAGCCGTGCCGTGCTGAGCCCCGATCGTTCGGCAATCGCGTCGAGATCGCTCGGTTCCCCCGGAAACAGACACGCAAGAATCGGGTCCGAAACCGCGCGTCCTTCGCCTGGTGAAGCGCACGGCCCGGGCCCGGAAGGACCGGCGGGTCGCGCCATGCCCAGCTCTTCCAAGATATCGTCCGCGGACTCGACGATCTTTGCGCCATCACGCAACAGGCCATGTGCCCCGCGGTTACGCCCACTCAGCACGTTCCCCGGCACCGCCAGCACGTCGCGCCCCTGTTCGAGCGCGCAGCGGGCCGTGATGAGCGAGCCGCTTTTCTCGCCGGCTTCGATCACGACCACGGCGCGCGACAACCCGCTGATGATCCGGTTGCGCAGTGGAAAGAACCACGGCTGCGGCGGCGTTCCCGGTACGAGCTCGCTGACGACCGCGCCCGCCTTGTCGATCTCCTTCGCGAGCGACCCATGCTCGGGCGGATACATGACGTCGACGCCCGACCCGAGCACCGCGACCGTGACGCCGGCGTCCGCGAGCGCACCACGATGCGCCGCGGAATCGACACCCCGCGCGAGGCCGCTGACGACGACGAGACCGCAGGCGGCAAGATCGCGGGCGAGCTGTTCGGCAACCGCGAGGCCGTACTGCGACGCGGCTCGCGATCCGACGATGGCGACGGCCGGCGCGCTGAGCGCGTCGACGCGCCCGCGCGTCCACAGCACGGGCGGCGGATCCGCAATCGTCGTCAGGGCGGCGGGATACGCGGCATCGTTCCGGGTGACGGCGACGATGCCCTGATCCCGCGCCCTGCGGATCGCGGCCCCGGCGTCTGACCGCAGCCTCGAGAGGCTGTCGTGTTCATCGCCTGCACGACCCGCGGCGAGGCGTCGGACGACGGCGTCGGGAGGATCGCCGGCGCGCAGCCGCTCCGCCACGCGCAACCAGGACCACGGAGGTAGCAGCGACAGCGCAACGAAGTCGAGGAGATCGTCCATGACCGCACTCCATCGGCGCGGCCCGGGCCCCAAAAAAGAAGGAGGCCGCAGCCGCCGCGTCCGTAACGCGCGGGGCTCGACCTCCCGGACGAGTATTATAGCCGCCGCACGCGCAGTTCACGACAGCAAGAGGACAGCTGCGCCGTCTTTCGTAAACGGTCCGATCCAGAGCCCCCGGAATCAGCCCACTTTTTCGAGCACAGCCGTGGCATATGGCTTGCTGTGACGGGCCCGAGAGTACGGTATAGTGTGCGGTATCCAACGATGAAAATGCCAGTCATGGTCCTCGTCGCGTGCGCCGCGGCGGTGGGGGCGTCGCCGTCATTTGCCGACGCGAGAAACGACGCCAAGTCGCAGGTCGAATTCGGCATCAACGTCGCGCAGCGTGGGCTCTGGCGCGAAGCGATCTACCGGTGGGAAAAGGCTGCAGAGCTCGACCCGACCTACGCTGCGGCGTACAACGACCTCGGCATCGCGTACGAGCACGAAGGACAACTCGAAAAGGCGCGGAAGGCCTACGAGAAAGCGCTCGAGCTGGACCCGAACAACGCTCAGGTCCGCCAGAACTACGAGCTGTTCAAGGAAATCAATGATCGGACCTCACAGGGAAAGGAAAAGTAGCGTGGGACGTCCGGTCTGCCGGCGCCTCGGGCTCGCCGCCGTTACGGCCTGCCTCGCCGTCTTCGCGCTGGCCTGCGGAACCACCTACTACGAGATCCCGATCGAGACGCCTATCCAGCCGAAGCTGGATGTGTCTCCTTTCCAGCGCGTGCTCGTCGTCGGTTTCGTCGCCGGCGGCAGCGAAGACGTCGACGCCAATCAGGAAACGGTCCGGCTGCTTCGCAGTCAGCTCCGCACCAAGTCGTCGCTGAGGGTCATCGACGCCGATATTCTCCCGCTCATCGAGATCGCGCAGGATCAGAGTCAAAGCGCTGTCGCAGCGACCGACGACGCAACGCCGACCGTGCGGGAGAGCGCGCCGAGCAGTCGCGCATCGAACGGGGGCGCCGACCGCGGCAACCAGACGCTCGCGTTGCCGCACAACATCAAGGAAGAAAAAGATCTGGAGCCGTACGAGCGGTTGTTCGCGAACACCGCATACTGGAAGCGAATCGGCGAGGAGTTTCAAAACCCGCTGATCGTCACCGGCACGGTGCTGTTCACCAATCGCTCGACCGCGGGATTCGTGCAGCGCGACCAGGAGGTTTACGACAATCTCGGCCGCCGCAGCGTCAGGCCGATTCGCACCTACATGGAACGGAAAGGCTTCATCCTCCGCCCGAAATTCGTGTTCATCGACGGCCGGACCGGCGCGACGATGTACTCGGAGAGTTACCGGGAGGAGGTCCTCTATAACGCGCAGCAGAATACGCCGGCGCTGTCCTCGTATTTCGAGCTCATGGACCGGCTCGTCCCCAACTTCCTCAGCGCGCTCAGCAGCCAGAAGATCCGCGGCACTCGCGTCCTGCTGAAGTAACGCAGCCGTTGGCCATGCGAGTTCATCCCCGCGGGCTGCTCGTTCTCCTGGCGTTCGCCGCCTTGATGATGCTGGGCTTGCAGCTCCGGTGGGCCATCCCAGCCGCCATCGCGACCACGGTCGTCGACTGGCTGTCGCTGGGCGGCCTGCTGAGTCCTCGCTGGCGACAGACATCTTTTGAAGCCGGGTTCCGGCGAGATCCCAGGTAATCTTTACACCACGCGACGCCGGTTGTACAGTATCCCTTTTGCACAGGTGCCAACAATGTACGCAATCATTCAGGCTGGCGGCCATCAAGTGAAGGTGGTGCCGGGCGGCGTGGCGACTCTGGCCGGCACGTGCGGTGAACGGGGCGACGAGCTGACGCTCGATCAGGTGCTCATTGTCGAGAAAGACGGCGGCGAGATCCTCGCGGGTGCGCCTTTCGTCGCCAACGCGCGTGTCGTGGCGGTCGTCGACGGCGAGTCGCGCGGCCCGAAGATCCGCGTGTTCAAGAAGAAGCGCCGCAAAGGCATGCGCCGAACCAGGGGGCACCGGGCGGTCTACACGCAGGTACGCATCAAGGACATTCTTTTGTAGGGACGTGGGGACTGGGGACATGGGGACTGGGGACATGGGGACTGCGAACGAGGCGCTAGCGGAACATAGCGCCTAACGCTTAGTCCCCAGGTCCCCCAGTCCCTGCCGGATACAAAATGGCTCACAAAAAAGGACAAGGCAGCTCGCGCAACGGCCGCGACTCGAACTCGCAGCGACTGGGCGTGAAAGCTCACGACGGCAACGTGGTCAGCGGGGGCACGATCATCGTGCGGCAGCGCGGCCGTCGTTTCCGCGCGGGCTTGAACGCGGGGCTTGGCAAAGACGACACGATCTTCGCGAGGATCGCGGGACGCGTGCGGTTCGAGGATCACGGCGCCCGCGGCCGTGTGATCAGCATTCTCCCGCTGGAGTAAGCGCATTTTCGTCGACGAAGTCGACATTCACGTCGAAGCCGGCAACGGCGGTCGCGGCTGTCTGGCGTTCCGCCGCGAAAAGTTCGTCCCGCGCGGTGGGCCGAGCGGCGGGGACGGCGGTCACGGCGGCTCGGTCTACGTCGTGGGCAGCCCCCACATCAACACGCTCATCAACTTCCGCTTCCATCCTCTGTTCTCGGCCGAGCGGGGCGGGCACGGTCAGGGCTCGAACTGTACGGGCCATGGCGGCGCCGATCTCGATCTGCCGGTGCCGATCGGTACGCTCGTGTACGAGAAGACCGACGACCCGGAGCAGCCCCATCGCCTGCTCGCGGATCTCGCGGAAGACGGGGCACGCGTGCTGGTCGCCCGCGGCGGCCGCGGCGGGCTGGGCAACGCGCGGTTCGCGACGTCCACCAACCGCGCGCCGCGCAAGGTCCAGCCGGGCGAACCGGGCGAGGTTAAAGATCTCCGTCTCGAGCTGAAGCTGCTCGCCGATGTGGGCCTCGTCGGCTTCCCGAACGCCGGCAAGTCGACGCTGATCGCGCACATCTCGGCGGCACGTCCCAAGATCTCCGACTACCCTTTCACGACGCTGACTCCGAATCTCGGCGTCGTCCGCCTCAGCGACGATCGCAGCTTCGTCGTCGCCGACGTGCCGGGCCTGGTTGAGGGCGCGCATCGTGGTCGGGGCCTCGGCCACCAGTTCCTGCGCCACCTCGAACGCACCAAGATGCTCGTGCACCTCGTCGACGTCTCGGGCGGGAGCGGCCGCGATCCGGTGAAGGACCTCGACACGGTGCGCCGCGAGCTGGAGCTGTTTCAGCCGACGCTCGCGGCCAAACCTCAGATCGTCGCCGCCAACAAGATCGATGCGCTGGACCCGGCGAACGACGATGCGGTGACGGCGCTCGAGCGCCGCGCCGCGGACGTCGGCCTCCCTTTTCTGCGGATCTCGGGCGCGAGCGGTCAGGGCCTGCATGAGTTGCTCGAAACCATGTGGGATGGCGTAGCCGCATCGCGGCAGCCGGCCGCGCAGGGCGCATGAACGCCGCAGCACGTCGAATCGGCATTCTCGGCGGCACGTTCGATCCCATTCATTGGGGCCATATGGACCTGGCCGACGCTGCGATCAGAGAGCTCCGGCTGACGCGCATGTTCGTCATCACATCGAACGTGCCGCCGCATCGTCCCCAGCCGCTGGCATCGGCGTATCACCGCTTCGCGATGGCGGCTGTGGCGGTGCTGGGTCGCCCGGCGTGGCGCGCGGGAGACCTGGAGTTGCGGCACGCCGCCCCGTCGTACACCTCACATACGCTCGGCCGCTTCCACGAGCGCGGATTCGCGGCGTCCGAGCTGTTTTTCGTCATCGGCGCCGACGCGTTCGCGGAAATCGGCAGCTGGCACGACTACCCGCAGATTCTCGAAGCCGCGCATTTCGCGGTCGTGTCGCGTCCCGGGTTTCCGGTCGGGGACCTGTCCCGGCGGCTTCCGCTGCTGGCGGAGCGGATGGCACGCCCGCCGATCGACGCGGTCGACAAAACCGATCCATTGATCATATTGATCGATGCGCCGACCACGGATGTTTCATCGACTGCGATCCGAGATCGCCTCTCGAATGGTGAATCGATTGACGGACTCGTGCAGCCGGGTGTGCAGCAACACATTGAACAACACGGACTTTACACGTCGACGACGCCGGGCCGGCGCGCTTCGGACGCGCCGCCGATACCGGCGGCAGGCAGGTTGCATGGCCAAGACTGACAAGCGCCGGAAATCTCCGCGGCTTCCCGCACAGGTTGATCGAGCGATTGCCGCGGCGGAAGACAAACAAGCGGTGGACCTCGTGGTCCTGGATCTCCGGAAGGCCGCGGGCTTCACCGACTTCTTTCTCATCTGTTCCGGTACCAACACGCGGCAGGTGCGCGCGATCGCCGATGCGGTGACGGAAACACTGGCAGGTAAAGGGGCCAGGCCGGCGCACGTCGAAGGCTACGACCGCTCCGAATGGATTCTGCTCGACTACTTCGATTTCATCGTCCACGTCTTTGCGCCCGAAACGCGCGTCTTCTACGGCCTCGAGCGGCTGTGGGGGAACGCGGATCGCATCGAGGTCGCGGCGGGGAGATAGCGACGACGGCGCGGGCGGGGCGCGCCGAGCTGGTGGGGGCCGCTGTGCGCGGCAACCAGACCGAGGCCGCGCGCATCGTCGGCATCAGATCCAGAAAAATCCCTTCTGATGGAGGAGGGACCTCGAAGTCCGCCCGACACGGCAGGCCTGAACGGCCTCCCCTCCAGCGATCTTTTCACAGGCTCATCAGCAGTCAGGCGGCGTGGGAAGAGCGCACGCGTTGCGGGCTGGACTGATGCGCCAGCCAGCGGTCAGGAGCCTCGGGTCCGCCGTTCGGTCTCGACTGCCGATTGCGGCCTGCCGGCTGACGCTCGACGCGCTCATCAGCGTCGTCCTCGCGCCGGCCTGCGCGGCGTGCCAGGAGACGCTGGACCATCCGACTCGGGGTCCGGTGTGCCGCCGCTGCTGGGACGCGATCCTGCCGCTCACGCCCCCGCTCTGCGACTGTTGCGGCGATCCGTTGCCCACGTGGCGCGCGATCAGCCTTCCGCTCGCCAGGTGTCCGCGCTGCCGGCGCGGGCGGCGGCTGGTCGATCGCACGCGTGCGATCGGCGCGTACGACGGCGCGCTGCGGGCCGTCGTCCAGGCGCTCAAATACGAAGGGCGGCGATCGCTGGCACGGCCGCTCGGCACGCTGATGCGTCAGCGAGGCGCCGACATCCTCGACGGCGCGCTCTGCGCGATCCCGGTGCCGCTCCATCCCTCGCGCCGGCGCCGCCGCGGCTTCAACCAGGCTGCCGATCTCGCGCGGTACGTGGAGATTCCCGTCGTACCCGCGCTGCGCCGCATTCGCGCGACGCCCACGCAAACGGGCCTGCCAGCCGCGCGCCGCCACGGCAACGTGCGGGACGCCTTCGCCGCCAACGGCGAGGCGCGATCGCTGTCTGGGGCGATCGTGGTGCTGATCGACGACGTCAGCACAACCGGCGCGACCCTCGAAGCATGCGCGCGGGCGCTGAAACAGGCCGGCGTGATTGAAGTGCGGGCGCTTACGGCAGCGCGAGTTGTGACGTCGCCGCGCTGATCACGTCGACCGCGATGTCGTTCTTGGGGCGCTCGCCATCGAGGACGACCCAGCCGTATTCCGCCGCCTGACGCCGGTAGCTCTCGCGCACCCGCACCTGCAGGGCGAGGTCGCGCTCGTAGCGGTCGCGGTCCACCGCCTTGCGCCGCACGGCGGTCTCCGGCGCGATATCGAGCATGATCGTGAGCGCCGCGGACGGCAGCAGCTTCTGCATGTCGGTCAGCCACACGGGGTCGAGCCCCGTCGCCTCGCCGTACGCGACGCTCGAGGCCACGTAGCGATCGCACACGAGAATCAGACCGCCGTCGAGCCAGCGCTCCAGATCCGGTTTCCGCTCGTACCGGTTCGCGACGTAGAGCAACTGCATCACGTCGGGGCCATACTCGCGCTCGCCTGCGAGCGCGCGCGCGATCTCCTCGCCGATCGACGTACCGTAGTCGGGAAACGACATCAGCCGCGCTTTGCGGCCCTCCTGCTTCAGGCGGTCCCGCAGCATTTCGGCCTGCGTCTGCTTCCCGCTCTGATCGAGGCCTTCGAACGCAATGAGATATCCCGGCACGTCGGTCGTCCGCCCTTCGAAGGTTCGCCGCTGGTTCGTCGTTCGCCGGAACGAGGACGCAGAGCGTCGAACGGGTCTTAATCCTCCAGAGCCAGCAGGTCGGCCAGACCCTGCCGCCGCCGGATCACACGCCAGCCGCCCTCGTCGACCAGCACTTCGGCCGCGAGCGGGCGACGATTGTAGTTCGAAGCCATGACCGAACCGTAAGCGCCGGCGTCGCGAATCGCGACGAGATCGCCCGCCGCGAGAATCGGCAGCATCCGGTCCCGTCCGACGACATCGCTGCTTTCGCAGACGGGACCGACGATTTCGTAGTGATGCTCGCCGGACGGCGGGGCCGACAGCGGCTCGATGCGGTGGAAGGCGCTGTAGAGCGCCGGGCGGATCAGCTCCGTCATGCCGGCGTCGATGACGACGAAGTCGCTGGACGCGGTGCGCGGCTTCACATCGATGACGCGCGCGACCAGGGCGCCGGCGGGCGCCGCAATCGCGCGCCCGGGCTCGACGACGATCGGCAGCGACGTCGGGCGCACCTCTCCGACGAGCGCGCCGGCGTACTCGGCGTCGGACGGCACGGCGCTTCCGTCGTACGACACGCCGAGACCGCCGCCCAGATCCACGTACTCGAGCGGAAACCCCTGTTGCCGCAGCTCCAGGCTGAGGCCGGCGGCGAGCGCCGCCGCGCGCCGCAACGGTTCGAGGCCGGTGATCTGCGATCCGACGTGCACGTGAATCGCCACGAGCGCCAGCGACGGACGGCTCCCGAGCGTCCCCAGCAGCTCGCGCGCGGCGTCGAGCGGCACGCCGAACTTGTTGATCTTGAGGCCCGTCGAGATGTGCGGATGGCTCCTGGCGTCGATGTCCGGGTTGACGCGAACGGCGACGCGGACGGTTCGTCCCAGCCGCGACGCGATCGCTTCGAGGCGCGCGAGCTCGCCCGCCGATTCGACGTTGATCGCCTTGACCCCCAGCACGACGGCGCGTTCGAGCTCCGCCGGCGATTTGCCGACGCCCGTGAACACGATTTGCGATGGATCGAAGCCCGCCGTCCGCGCGACCTCGATTTCCCAGACGGAGTTCGCGTCCACCGCGCTGCCGAGGCCGCGCAGGAGGCGCGCGATGGCCAGCGTCGAGTTCGCTTTCAGGGCGTAGTGCAGCTGGTGGGGATACTCGCCGAACGCCGAGTCGATCGCGCGGTACCGCTCGCGAAGCACCGCCGCGCTGTACACGTAGACGGGCGTCCCCTCGGCGTTCGCGATGGCCGACAGCGGCACACCGTCGCAGAGGAGGGCATCGTTCTCCCCGAGGTTCTCCCCGCGGTTCTTCCCGCGGTTCTTCCCGATGGGTTGCCTCGTGAATCCGGCGGGGCCGGTCGTCTGGGCCAACGTGATACGCTATTCTACTCAACCCTCATGTCGTCGGATTCACCGGCCGCTTCACCACTTCCGGCTTCGCCTGGTGACGCCATCGAGATGCTGATCCAGCGGTGCCTGCGCGGCGACCAGCTCGCCTGGGAGCAGATCGTCGGTCAGCACTGGCGCAAGGTGTTCAACGTCGCATACAAGTTCGTCGGAAAGCACGACGAGGCCGAGGATCTGACGCAGGACATCTTTCTGAAGATCTTCAGGTCGCTCGACACCTTCGATCGGCGGGCGAACTTTCAGACCTGGCTGATCAGCATCAGCCGCAACTTGTGCATCGACCACTATCGGAGCGTGCGCAAGGAACGCGAGACGATCGACCGCGACGTGGACGCGAACGAGCTGTCGCCCATGTCGCGCGACCCGAGTCCGATGGCCGCGCTCGAACAGCAGGACCGGGTGCTGCTGCTCCGGCAGGCGATGGCCGAGCTGCCCGATACGCTCCGCACGGCGGTGCTCATGCGCGACATCCAGGAGCTGTCCTACCAGGAAATCGCCGACAAGCTGAGGCTGCCGGAAGGCACCGTGAAGTCGCGCATCAACCGCGGCCGCACCGAGCTGGCGCGCCAGATCCGCAAGTTGCGCGGCGACGATTTCGGTCCGAGCCGCGCGATCCTCAAGCGCACGGGAGCCAACTGATGAATGTCAAAACCGAACAGGCCGGCGGCATTTCCATCGTCCGCGTCGGCGAAACGCGGCTTATGTATCCGATCCTTTCCGACTTTGCGACCGCGGTCAACGGATTGCTCGCGGCCGGCCGGCGGGAGATCCTCATCGACCTCACGCCGGTCACCTACGTGGATAGCGCCACCATCGGCTGCCTCATGGACCTCTACCGCCAGGTCCACAGCGCCGGCGGTCACCTGAAGCTGTCCGGCGTCCAGAAGCGCGTCGAGACGATGCTGACGATGACCGGGGCGCAGAATTTCATCGAGATACACGCCGACGAGCCGAGCGCCTTCAAGAGCTTCGGGGCCTAACGATGCGCACCATCAAGACGACCAGCGGCGCACCCATCACGCTCGAAGGCGACCTGCTCGCCATCATGGAAGCGCTGTATCAGGAAGTGACCGCCAAATCCGAGCTCGAGCGATCGTTCGAGGACATGGTGAAGGAGATCGACCACCTCATCGAGCAGATGGACGACGGCGAGCGGCGCGCATATCTGGCCGAAAGCCTGTTTCTCAACACGGTCAAGTACGAGAACGACAAGCTCGAGGCCTACATGAAGAGGTTGACGAAGAAATAGCGCTGTTGACGGGCTCTGATGATCAGTAGAGCTTGCGCAAGTTCATGCCGGCGTACAGCGGCGAGACCTGATCCGCATAGCCGTTGAACATCAGGGTGCGCCGCATGAAGAACTCGCCGATCCGGCGCTCGGTGGCCTGGCTGTAGGACGGCGTCGGGGCTTCCGGATTCACGTTCGCGTAGAAGCCGTAGTAGTCCGCGTTGGCTTCCTGCCACGTGTTCAGGGGCTGCTTCTCGACGAAGCGGATCCTGACGATCGACTTGAAGCTCTTGAAGCCGTACTTCCACGGCACCACCAGCCGAAGCGGCGCGCCGTTCTGGTTGAGCAGCGTTTCGCCGTAGAGACCGGCCGCCAGAATGGCGAGCGGGTGCATGGCTTCATCTATCCGCAGTCCTTCTCTGTAGGGCCAGGGAAGAAGCGCGGGGAAGCGGCGGCCCTGCCCCGCCATCTCCTGCGGGCGGTAGACGCTCGTGAACTCGACATACCTGGCGTTTGACGACGGCTGAAATCGCTTGAGGAGGTCGCCGAGCGGAAAGCCGTCCCACGGGATGACCATCGACCAGCCTTCGACGCAGCGCATCCGGTACACGCGCTCCTCGAGCGCATGCGGCTTCAGAACATCCTCCAATGTGTACATGCCGGGCTTGCCGCACAGCCCTTCGACGGCCACCGACCATGGCTTTGACTTGAACGCGCCGGCGTTTTGAGCGGCGTCGCTCTTGGCCGAGCCGAATTCGTAGAAGTTGCAGTACGACGTGACGGCCTGGCGCGGTGTGAGCGCGTCACTTGTGGTGACGAGCTTGCTCGTCGTCGTCAGTTGGTCGCCGAATCCCGTGACGGCGACCAATGCGCCGAGAAACTCCCGGCGCCGCATGTAGACGCCCTTCGGTGTGATCTCTGACGAGGGGATGTCCGCAGGCGGCTTAATAAGCATGGCGTTTCTCCGCGTGCGATCTGGCAGTGATCGCGCCGATGGCGAGTCCCGACACCGCCATCGCAGTAAATTGGACAGCCAAATCGGTCCAGTTCTTCGGTTGATACAGACCGCGCATCAAAACATCGAGCGCGTCAAAGTACGGATTGGCCGCAACCGGCTTCATGCCGGTGAGCGTGCGCTCGACCACGGCGCCGCACAACAGCGCGGCGATCGGCAGCGCGATGCCACTCGCCAGTGCCCACTGTCGGGCGCGACGCACCTGCGCGGGCAACAGCACCCATTGGCCGATGCCGATCGTGCCGCCGAGGACGAGACCGAGGCAGGCGCCGTAGCCCCACGGCGGAACCGTCAGCCCTTCGAAGTAGGGATGATAGAAGTAGCTGAACGTCCACGCCACCGCGTTGGCGGCGAGGACCGTGACGATGAGACCGAGGGCGCAGGTGGCAAGCCAGCGCAGGGCGAAGCGCCGAGAGCCGGTCCGACATTCGTCGAGCTGTTCGCGAGCGGCCGAGCACACGATGTCGGCGAGGACGAATCGCCAGAGGGCGAGCGGCGACCGACGGCTCGACGCGCGCAGGTCGCGAAACGCGTCGAGCATGGCAGCGCCGTACTCATCGCGGAACGGCTTCGAGTAAAGCGTCAGCAGCGCCGTGTAGAGTCGTTCTGGCGTCATGTGCCCGAGGGCAGCAGTCCGCGTTTCCTCGCCTCACTCACCAAATCGCTCAGGCGCTGCGCTTCGTCGCTCGCGACGCTCTTGCCCTTGCGCGTGAGCCGGTAGCAGCGGCGCCGATCGGCGTCCGCGTCGCACTCGCTGATGAGCCCGCTGGCGCGCAGGCGCTTGATGGCCGTGTAGAGCGTGCCGGGCCCGAGCCGGAGCTGGCCGGCGGAGAGCTCCTCGACGTCCTGCATGACGCCGTAGCCGTGGCGCGGGCCGCGCATCAGGGCGAGCAGGACGTGAAATTCAGCGCGAGTCGGCGTCATGGCGCGGCGGCACGCCCGACGGTCGATATATCCACAGACGGTATACTCATATCGACGGACGATATACTCGTCGGCCCGCCGCGTCAAGCCGCAGCCGTTCGAACGGGCAAAAACGCACTCAGCCCGCGGTTCGCCCGCTATACTACGTCGGCGCGGATGTCACTCAACTTCCTCGCCACGCGCTTTCAGTGCACCTGGCCCTGGACGACCCTCGTCATGCTCTGCGACGGCCGCATGGTCTGCGGCTGCGCGGATCCGTATGGCAAGCGCGTGCTCGGCGATGCGCGCAGCGCGGCGGTCCACGACGTCTGGGCCGGCCCGGTGATCTCGCGGCTGCGGGCGGAGTTGAATGCCGGCGGGTCGACGTTCTGCGGTGACTGCCCGCTCAAGCTGCCGCTGAAGAAAAACGAGACGCCGGTTGTCCGCCCCCTCGGCGCCGGCCCCCAGCCCTCGCGCCTGTACATCGAGTGCACCGCGGCCTGCAACATCTCGTGCGCCGAGGCCTGCTGCGCGCCGGAGACGGGCATCACGCGCACCCGCCAGGCCGGCATGCTCGACTTCGAACTGTTTCGTCGTGTCGTCGATGAAGTCGGCGCCTCGCTCGTCCGCATCGACTTCTTCAATTACGGCGAGGCCTTCCTCCACAAGCGCGCGGTCGAGATGTGCGAGTACATCAAGTCGGCGTTCCCGCACGTCTACCTGTACACGAGCACCAACGGTCTTGCGCTGTCGCTGGATCAGGCACGCCGGCTCGTGCATTCCGGCATCGACGAGGTCACCTTCTCGGTCGATGGCGCGACGCCGGAGAGCTATGTCAAATACCGGCAGCGCGGCAGATTCGACGTGGCGATCGGCAACCTGCGTGCGATGGCCGACGAGAAGCGGCGGGCGGGACGGGACGTCCCGTTCCTCAACTGGCGCTATATCCTGTTCAGGTGGAACGACAGCGACGAGGAAATGGATGAGGCCCGCCGCCTGGCCGCGGAGATCGGCGCCGATCGCCTCTGCTGGGAGACGACCGATCATCCCGAGAACGCGTACTCGCGGCGCTTCGTACCCGGCGCGCCCGGGCTCGACGCCATCCGCCACGAGATCTGGGACGACAACAACCTGGGGAACGCGATTCCGGGCGCGACCCCCAGCGCGCGCATCGACGTGCGCACGCCGCTGCCGGGGGTGCCCGCCCTTTCACTGAGGGCGCGCGCGGGGCAGCCGCTGCGGGTCGGCACGCGCGTGCACAATCTGTCGACGCGGCCGTTTCCCGCTCAGGCCAGCTACGGCCGGCGTCTCGTGCGCCTCGGGGCGCAACTCTGCGCGGCCGACGGCACGATCATCAACCGCGACTTCGCGCGCGCGTGGCTGCCGCACGCGCTCGGGCCGGGCGAGCGGACCGACATCGTGATCGAGATCACGGCCCCCGAAGAGCCGGGGCGTTATGCGCTGAAGTTCGACCTGGTGAGCGAAGGCATCGACTGGTTCGAACGCTGCGGGAGCCGGACCACGTTGAAGGCGCTGGTCGTCCGGTCGTAGGAGCGGGTTCCACCCCGTCGGCGTTTTTGGCCAGACCTTCATTCGGGCGAAAGGGCGCCAGAGGCCGTGCCACGCGCCGTTAGAATGAACTGCTGCGTCTGGTCAAGGACGGTTCCAACGGCCTTCATGCGACTTTCCTCGGCCTCGACTTGACCACCAGACACACGCCCACGCCAAGTCTAGCCAGCATGTCGATCAAGGCATCGGTGCTGAACAAGTCGATGCGCCCGCGCAGCAGGTCGCTCACTCGAGGTTGCGTGACCCGAAGCACCTTCGCCGCTTCTGCCTGCTTAAGGATGCTCTTCACGACGTTTGACAGCCGAAATGCCTCAGCGGCGACGACGCGTTGTCTTCGGAGGCAGCTCGTCTCCGGGAAGCGGTGAGTTGCCCTTGCCCGCGCGTTTGAGGATTCGAAGCGCTCTCTTGATGTCGCCTGTGGCGGCGCGTTCCGCAAAGTACTCTTCGGTGCGCAGCGCCGAAACCTTCTC
>QHWJ01000378.1 GCA_003222535.1 Acidobacteriota bacterium
AGTGTTTCCTGGCCGATCTGCTTCGCAGCGACTTGATCGACCGTCGTGCCCAGGTGGTAGTCCGTGCTCTCGGTCCATTTCGCCGTGGCCGCGCTGAGGAAGGCGGCGTTGGAGGTCGCATGGGTGCCGGGATAGGCGTTCTTCAGCTCCAGGTTGGTGATCACCGTCAGCTGATCCATGACCGGGCCCAGCGACTGGAGAGAGGGCGACAGCTCGACCAGCCTGCCCTCGCCCGGCGGAGTCCACCGGCCGATGTCGCATCCCATCGGCACGTAGACAAAGCCCAGACGACGCACCGGATCGGCCGGCGTCCTGGCCAGAGCGGTCATCGGGGGAACCATGGCATCCAACAACGGGAGCGCCAGGCTGGCGCCCATACCGCGCAGGAAAGTCCGGCGCGGCAATGCCTTCTTTGTGATCATCATCGTGACTTCCTCATCTGAAACGGCTGGCTCCGCACGATTCCCAGGATGAGCGAAGAAAGGCGGAAATCCTTCGCCTGTGCCTCTCGTACGATCGCGCGTATAGCGGGCGCATCGTAGTACTCAACTCCTCGCCCTGTCGCGTATGTCAGAAGCTTTTCAGCAAGAGTGCCAACAAACATCTCCGGACGGCGGAGCAGAGCCTGTTCGAGTCCGTGTACATCCGCGAACCGGCTGCCGTCGGGAAGGCTTCCCGAAGCGTCGATCGGCGCGCCTTCTTCGACAGCTCGCCAACGGCCGATCGCGTCGAACTTCTCGAGCGACAAGCCCACCGGATCCATGAGGTTGTGGCAACCGGCGCAGATCGCATTCGTTCGGTGCTCGGCCAGCCGTCTGCGAACCGAGAGGTTCCCGTCCACCGTGTTGTCCTTCAGGGCAGGCACGTCCGGCAGCGGAGGAGGTGGAGGCACCCCAAGAATATTCTCGAGGATCCACTTGCCGCGAATGACCGGCGAGGTCCTCGTGGCATAGGACGTCACCGTCAGAATGCTTGCCTGGCGAAGCAGCCCGCCTCGCCTGCTGTCCTCGCCCAGCGTGATGCGCCGGAAGTGGCTGCCATACACATGCGGGATGCCGTAATGCCTGGCCAGCCGTTCGTTGACATACGTGAAATTCGCGCTCAACAGGTCGAGCGCGCTCCGATCCTCGCGCAGGATGCTTTCGAAAAAGAGCTCGGTTTCCTCACGAAAGGCCTGCCGAAGATTGTCATCGAAGTCCGGGAACAGGCGCATGTCCGGAGTGATCGATGCCAGATTCCGCAAGTGCAGCCACTGCGAGGCGAAGTTGGTCACCAGTGTCCGCGAACGAGAATCCGCCAGCATTCGCCGTACTTGTCGTTCGAGCACCGCCGGCTCTTTGAGTTTTCCTGCAATGGCCAGGTCGAGCAGCTCATCGTCCGGAATGCTGCTCCACAGAAAAAATGAGAGACGGGACGCCAGCTCCAGATCGCTGAGGCGATAGACCGTATTCGGCGGGATCCCGGCGGGGTCTTGTTCGACGCGGAACAGAAACTGGGGACTCACCAGCACCGCGGACAGGGCCATTTCAATGCCAGCATCGAAACCGCCCTCCGCGCGCGCTTGCCGGTACAGCTCGAACGGGCCCTGGAGGTCCGCATCAGTAACGGGGCGCCGGTAGGCTCTTCGCAGCAGCGTCGCAAGGATGCGTTTGGCCGAGCGTTCTTCATCGCCCGGATTCGCCGGCCGCGACACAAAAATCCGGCGCCGGCTGGGCGTCTCCCCGGGACCTTGTGCAGCAAAGGGACCGATGATCGAAATGGAATAAACGGCCGGCTGGACCCGGGGATGCCGGTAGAAATTGAAGTGTGCCTGGTAGGGCTGACGTGCGGTTTCGAGCAGCGCCGAGGGCTTTTTCAGAAATGCCACGCCGAGCGCGTGCGGACCGGCGCTCACGGGAACTCGGACCTTGAGGTGTTGGTCAATATTGTCGTGGGAGGGTTGATAATCCGCGGAGACTCCTGCCTCTCGCTGAGGCGGTTTCACCGTGAACAACTGCACTCGCTCCCTGTCCAGCATCAACTCCAGCTCGTGGGCCTCGGTCAGTCCCTCGACGTGCTCGTTGCGGTCTCGTGCCAGCCCAATCTGGATCTCATACTCGCCGTCGAGCGGAAACGTATACGGGACCACCGCACCGCCGCGTGTGCCGACCGGAAGCCCCTCCAGGTGCTCCTCCTGGGTGAGGTCCGGCACAATCCTGACGGTCTCGCCGCCTGGAGAACGGCCCGCGAGTCCGACAGCCAACCGGCTGATCTTCTCCGCCGCTGATACGTAGCGGTCCAATAACGTGGGCGACAGATCCGCGACCGTTACATTGTCAAAGCCATAACTGGACTCGTCGGCCGGCAGCAGAGAGGCGACATCGACATCCAGCGCCAGGAGATCTGCGGACGGCGTTCTGGTATTCGGTTCGATTGAGCCGCCGGAGCGTATCCGTTCGGCCGGGGTTCGGGTGGTCTGCGGCCACCCGGTCGAGCGATTTCTCCAGAGATGAGATCGTTGTTTCGTAGGTGGCTTCGTCCGGCCGCGGCATTCCGATCGGCGGCATCTGACGCGCGCGAACCTTCCGGAGGACTTTCTCCCACACTTCCGGGTTCTGGCCCACGTCGTCCGCGACGATCGTGTCGAGCGCGAGCCCACCGGTTTTCAGGCGGCCGTTATGGCAGGAAACGCAATACCGCTTGACGACGTCGCGATGCGGGGCGGAGGGTAATGGCGCGCCAGCTGCTGGTTGCTGTGCTTCCAGCGCACACATGAAGCCGCCGGCCGCCAACAGACCCGCCAGGCAGCACAAGATCGAACCCCGCCGAGGGTTGAACATTCCGAAGGCGGCCCTCCTTCCCTGGCAATAATACCCGCCATATTGCAACATTCAATACAGATTTTAGGGGGAGGCTGTCCCGTACGCTCTTGAAATTCAGCGTCTTTTCTGTGTATCGGGCGCGGCGCCTGCTCGAGCGCGGACAAGCGGCGCGGCAACGCGCACGACGTGCCGCCAGTTCGGGAGGCCTCGATAGCAGCATCCAGAGCAGCCGATCGATCGGACGGAGCAGTCGTTTCGA
The DNA here is from genome assembly GCA_003222535.1 of Acidobacteriota bacterium. Taxonomy (GTDB): domain Bacteria; phylum Acidobacteriota; class Vicinamibacteria; order Vicinamibacterales; family CAVVIG01; genus QHWJ01. Next base: position 3,061 of record QHWJ01000378.1, read on the forward strand.
GTTGGTCCGTTGCAGCACCGCGAACTGATGCCGGAGCGCCAGAATTTCCGCCGCGAGCTCGAGCCGAGAGCGGATCGTGGCCCGCAGCGAGGCCATGAGTGCCACGAACAGCGCAGTCATCTGCCCGACCGAATCAGTCCCTGGCCCGCAACCGCAACGGCCACAATATGTACCGAATTGTACCGAATATTCCTGAGAGGGCCGAGCGCTGCAGCAGTTTGTAGAGATGCCTGAGTGGACAGGGAACGTGCGGGAGAAAACCTGATCAATCGGCGTCTGGCGTACGTGGCGGTGTCTTGTGGCCAACATCAAACCCATTGGCGGGGGCCAGCCGCGGCCGTTGACCAACGCTCACAAAAATCCGGCTCGAGCTTCCGAATATCCCAAGTGGTCACCGAAGGGCGACCTTATCGCGTTTCTCCGAGCGGAAAGCGAGCAGGTCCGGGGCTTGTATCTGATGTCACCGAACGGAGAACCAGTTCGCCGGCTGACATCGATGACGGGGATTGGTCTCTCCTGGACGCCGGATGGACGGTCGCTCGCCTTTGTCGATCGGAATTCCTCCGGCGAGCCGTTCTCGATCTTTCAGATCTCAGTCGAAACCGGAGAGCGACGGCGACTGACGACGCCGCCACGCAGTACGTTCGGAGACACGTTGTGCGCGTTCTCGCCCGACGGCCGTCGTCTGGCCGTTGTGCGGTTCGGCTCCCGCTACGAATCCGACCTGTACGTGATGACTATGGATGCCGCCGAAAAAGGGCTCGAGCGGCTGACCGTCGATTCGGAAGGAATTGAGGGGCTCGACTGGACGCCTGACGGTCAGGTTATCGTGTTCGGTACGCATCGGGGGCTCTGGAAGATTTCGGCCTCGCCGGGCGAGCGGCCTCATCCCGTTGTCATGGCAGGCATAGATGGTGGCGCACGGCACCCGAGTTTCTCACGCCCGACCGCAGGCCGCCCGGCGCGTCTCGTCTATCAGTGGCGCACGCGCGACGTGAACATCTGGCGCTGGGACGCAGGCCCTGACACGATCAGGAAGGTTCCCGGCTCGACATGGTTTGAGGACTTCCCGGCGATTTCGCCCGACGGGCGACGCATCGCATTTGCATCGAATCGAACGGGCGCGAACGAGATCTGGATCGCCGGCGACGACGGATCCGATCAGAAGCGGGTGACGTTCCAGAATGGACCGGTGGTCACATCGCCTCAGTGGTCGCCCGACGGAGAGCGCCTGGTCTTTTCATCTCAAGTGGGCGGCAACCGCGACATCTACATCATCAACGCCGACGGATCGAAGTCGGCGCGCCTCACATGGGAGCCGTCCAAGGAAGAAGAGCCAAGCTGGTCGCGCGACGGGCGCTGGATCTACTTTCGATCGGATCGAACGGGGATCGGGCAGATTTGGAAGATGCCGCCGGAAGGAGGCAGCGCGGTCCGGGTGACCGCCGGCGAGGCCTCCCAGGGATTCGAGTCGTCTGACGGACAGCTTCTCTACTTCGTGCGGGGAATGGACGTGCCTGGTCTCTGGTCGGTTCCGGCAGCAGGCGGCACAGAAACGTTCGTGGTCGCCGATGTCCGCCAGGCATTTTGGGGCATTGCCGACGCTGGCATCTACTTCATCGTGTCCACGCCCCAACTGTCACCGGGTGGGCCGACGATAAGATTCTTCGCCTTCTCGTCGAAGACTGTTTCGACGCTTGCGACACTATCAACCGAGCCGAGTAATCTGACGCCCGGCTTCTCGGTGTCTCGGGACGGCCGCACGGTGCTGTGGACACAAGCCGAGAGCCTCCAGGATGATCTGATGTTGATCGATCCATGGAGGCCGTGAGCGGCTATCGTTCAACAGACGGATGTCGACGCGGATACGCAGGAGATCGCTGACTTCGATGAACGGCAGGATTCGACCTTCCCGGACTTATCTGCCGTCCTTCAGTTGCAAATACATCATGCGGACGAACTAGTCGGCGCTCGTCCCCGCGCCGGCCGTCAGCAGTCCACCTGGAACTTTCGCGTCATAGGGCCCGCCACTTTCGCGGCCAGGACGTCCTGCTCGGTCTCCTCGACCATATACTATGCCCCGTTCCTTCAGCAGCGGTTTCTTGAGGGATCAAGGTGAATGGCGCGCGGTCTCTCGGGTTTCGAAAGGAAGGCGGACATGACGCGTTGCACCTGGAGGAAGAGCGTAGCAGGCGGCGCAGTGTTCACGATTCTGCTCGTCCAGTCAGCCGGCACCCAACAACAAGGCACAGAAAAGATCGGGGGCGACTGGCCGATGTATCGCCACGACCTGGCCGGGACAGGATATTCGCCGCTCGTCCAAGTCAACACCAGGAACGTCGCGACGTTGGCTCAGGTCTGGACCTATCGTCTGCAAGGCGACACGCCTGTGGCCGCCGTTCCTGCCGGAAGGGGCGGCCCCGCCAGCGTGAACTCCGAGGCGACCCCCATCGTCGTGAACGGCGTCATGTATCTGCCGGCCGCGAACCGCGTCGTAGCGCTCGAGTCGGAGACCGGTAAGGAAATCTGGCGGTATCCCGTCAGCGGCGCGGCGCCTTCTCGCCGCGGCTCGCGGCTGGCTTCGGCAAGGAAGGCGAAGTGGACATGATGGTGCCGTACAACTCGGTGCCGCTCGTCTATCAGAATATTCTCGTCGTCGGCGCGAACACGCCGCCGGGGGCGCTCGGCGGTGTCGGCAATCCCCGAGCCTTTGACGCCCGCACCGGCGCCAAGCTGTGGGAATTCAGTTCCGTGCCGCAGCCGGGATCAGTCGGCCACGACACCTGGGAGGGCGACAGCTGGAAAGGCCGCCTCGGCGTCAACGCCTCGCCGTTCTACTTCACCCTCGACGAGCGGCGCGGACTGCTCTACCTTCCTCTAGCTTCGCCGATACCTGGCGCTTATGGAGGGGACCGAAAGGGCGCAAACCTCTTCGGCAACTCGGTGATCGCCGTGGATGTCCGAACCGCCACCTACAAGTGGCACTTCCAGACCATCCACCACGACATCTGGGACCACGACCCGCCCGCGCCTCCGGGATTGTTCGACGTCGTTCGTAATGGCCGCAGGATTCCTGCGCTGGGCGTGACGACGAAATCCGGTTACCTGTACATCCTGAATCGGGAGACCGGTCAGCCGATCTTCGGCGTCGAAGAGCGTCCGGTTCCGAAGAGCGATGTCCCCGGCGAGTTGGCTTTTCCGACGCAGCCGTTCCCCGTGAAGCCACCGCCTCTCGCGCGCGTCCGGTACAGGCCGGAGGATCTCGTCACCGCGGCGGACACGACTCCCGAACACGCCAGAGCCTGCGCGGAGCTCGTCGAGAGAAACGGCGGTGTCTCCAACGCCGGCCCCTTCACACCGTGGCGCTTCCGCGCGGAAGGCGCCCCGCCTGCGAGTACGCTGCTATTCCCGGGAGGGCTCGGCGGCGCAAACTGGGGCGGCACCGCGTCCGATCCGAGCACCGGATACGTCTTCGTGGCGACTCAGGACGTCGGCGCGCTCGGCTGGATCGAGAAGGCCAGGGATGGCTCGCCCGTTCCCTACGACAAGAGCTCCGGTGGCGGCCGCGGCACCTTCGATGTGCGCATCGCCGATGCGAATTGGCCTTGTCAGAAGCCCCCATGGGGCCGTCTGACGGCGGTCAATGCGTCGACCGGAAACATCGCGTGGCAGATCCGGCTCGGCATCACCGAACAACTTCCCGAGGGGAAGCAGAACACGGGACGACCCGCGCTGGCGGGCCCGATCGTCACCGCCGGAGGTGTGCTGTTCATCGCCTCGTCCGATGACAGCCGCTTCCGCGCTTTCGAGGCGAAGACCGGCAGGCAATTGTGGGTGACGAGGCTCGAGCGCAGGGGAAACGCCGATCCGATCACCTACCAAGGCAGAAACGGGAAGCAGTACGTCGCGGTGGTCGCGACCGACACGCTTGCGGTGTACGCGCTGCCGTGAACCATCGCGATGTGCGACTCTGCCCTGCCCGGCGTGCCGCCGCGCGACACCGGAATCGCTGGTCAAGGTCGCTCGCCAAGCAGCCGTTTCATGGTTGATGACCCGGGACCACCGTTTCGCGAGGAAGCTTCGACGTGCTGGTGACGTGTGCTACGAGCGTCGAAGACTCGGTGCTGCCGGGCAGCGCGGGGTGAGAAGACGCGTCGCGGCGCACGGCTCTCTTCCAACCCGGCACGATCGCGACGGCGACACCGGCGAGGATCGTCGCGATGCCCGCGACAGCCATCGGCGTCACGGTCTCGTGGAGGAACGCCCAGCCGAGGGCCAGCGCTACGATCGGGATGATGAGCGTGCACAGGCTGACGACCGTCGCGTCCATCTTTTTGATCAGATAGTAGTAGGCCGAAAACGCGATCACCGAGCCGAAAACGGACAGATAGAAGATCGCCAGGACGTTGGTTCGGCTCCAGACGACCGCCGACCAACTCTCCAGGGCGGCGCTCATGGCGAGCAGGCACGCCGCGCCGAGGCCCATGCCGAAGACGTTCAGCACGAACGGGTCGCCATGTCGGCCGTACTTCTTCATCGTCACGAGGTTGATCGCGGCGCACAGGCTCGCGCCCAGTGTGGCCAGCATCCCGAGCGCCTGCTGGACTCCCAGGTGCTCCTGCGGCCAGAAGAGCAGCGCGGTCCCCACGACGCCCACCAGAATGCCGGCGACCTTACGGCCGCTCAGCGTCTCGCTCCCTGTCCAGTACGCACTCAAGAGCGACGTCATGAGTGGCGTCGTTGAGAACAGGATCGCCGTGAGCCCGCTCGAGATGCGCGTCTCGGCCCAGTAGACGCCCGCGTAGTCGAGCCAGAACACGAGCAGGCCGAGGGTGAGCACGCAGACCTTGTCGTCACGGGTGAGCTGGAAGCGCTTGCGGCGGGCGGCGAGCACCAGGCCGACAAGCAGCGTGGACAGCAGGAACCGGAGGCCCGCTCCCAGGAACGGCGGAACGCCGATCAGGCCGACCTTGATCGCGAGCCAAGTCGACCCCCAGATCAGGCAGATCAGGCCGTAGAGGGCGGCATCCATCCGGCGATGATATCAAGTCGCCGCAACGCGAGCTGCCGCTCACCGGGTCCCCTGCAAGAGGTGAACTTGATAACCAGATTTCATCACAATCCCCTGTTCCACCGGCGCGGCGATCGGCCCGATCCGCGCGGCGGGCAGTTTTCTGGTATTCTCGCGTCGGTTGACGCGGACGCTGGTCACAGGCTCGAGCTCGGCTGGCCATACCTGTTCGCCGCGGTCGGCCGGCAATGCCGGCTGGCGCGCCGGAGCGGAGCGCTCACGGCGACATTCAAACCCCAACAGTCCCTATATGAAGGAGCCTCGTATGATCAAGAGCCTCCGCGTTCTTTCGGCGTGCGCGCTGCTGTCGCTGTGCATCGCGCCCCTCCTGGCCGACACCCCGAAGCCTCAACGGATCAACCGCGCGATCGAGCTGCTCGCACAGGGCCAGCCGATCTACTACACCGGCTCGCACGAAGGGACCGACGGCAACTTCGAGCAGGGCGTGAAAGACGCGCAGACCTATGCCGACTACATCAGCTACGACATGGAGCACGCCCCGTTCGATGTGAAAGGGCTGGCCGACTACATGCGCGGGCTGGCCAAGGGCGGGCCGACCAAAAGCGGGCACCGGACGCCGGCGGTGATCGTGAACGTGCCGGTGAATGGCACCGACGAAGCCACCGTGCGCGCCAACGCGTGGATGTTCCAGCAGGTGCTGGCCACTGGCGTCCACGGGGTCCTGCTGTGCCACGCCGATACGCCGGGCGCCGTGCGGGCGTTCGTCGAGGCGATTCGCTTTCCCGCCAACGGCGGGCGGCGGGGCGTGCACGGCAACCCCACCGCTGCGCGCATCTGGGGCATCTCGGCAGACCAGTACGCGGAGAAGGCGGACGCGTGGCCGCTCAACCCGAGCGGCGAGCTGCTGCTCGGCCTGAAGCTGGAGGACAAGTGGGCGCTCGAGAATGCCGAGGCCAACACCAGGGTTCCTGGTGTCGCCTTCGCGGAATGGGGACCGGGTGACATGGCGTTCTCGCTCGGCGTGCGCAACGGGCCGGGCCCGATGCCGCCGGCGATGCAGGCCGCACGCGCGAAAGTCTTCGCGGCCACGAAGGCCAGCAAGATCTTCTTCCTGAACAGCATGAACGCCGACAACGTCGTCGACATGATCAAGGAAGGCGTGATGATCGGCCCCGCCAGCCAGCAGGCGGCCGAAATCGGCCGGCGGTACTCGAAGCGGACGATGCCCTGGTAGATTCAGCGCCGGTCCAAGGACGCAATCGCGCCTCTGGTAGTGTCCGGCTTCCGCCTAAAAGGCGGACACTACCAAGACTCTTCCACACGCTCTGAAGCCTTCGCGCTCCGAGACTCTGACGATTCGCGCTTCAAGGCTTCGGCGGTTCGCCGGAGGTTCGCTTGACGGACCTAATCGGTCGGATATAGGCTAGCAGTCGAAATTGAGACCGAGTCTCACTTTACGAACCCGGGACTCGGGGTTCCTGCGACCAACAAAAAGCCCGTCCGGTGCTCAAGACACCGGGCGGGCCGGTCGTCGAACGCAGGTCCGGACAGACCCTTTCACGCGCTGGCGCGCCTGAACGCGTCCGACTCCGTGCATTGTACGGAGTGGGCGGCGCGGGCGCAACAGGCCAAGGAGGCCTCATGCGACTCCGCCGATTGCTGCTGCTCTTCGCCGCTGTTTCCTGCGTTGTTCCCCGTCCAGCCGGTGCCCAGCCGGCGCGCTTCTCGCTTCACGGCCGGGTCCTCGACCCGCTGCGCGCGTCGATCGCCGGGGCGCGCATTACAGGCGTTCCGGACGGGCAGATCGCAGGTCAAGCAGCGGTTTCGGACCAGAACGGCGATTTCACACTGGTGCTCGACGCCGGGCGCTACACGATCACAGTCACCGCCGACGGTTTTCTCGCCGCGTCGCAGGCCATCCAGGCCCTCCAGACGGGCTCGGAATCGCGCGAATTTGTCCTGCAGCTGGCGGGTGTTCACGACACGGTGACCGTCAGCGCACAGGCGCCGGGATACGAGGCGCCGGCCATCACCAGTGCCACGAAGACTCTCACGCCTTTGCGCGACGTGCCGCAATCGGTCACCGTCGTCACACAGGCGTTGATCAGGGACCAGCTCATGACGAGCATCAGCGACGTCGTGCGTTATGTGCCCGGTATCACCGCGCACCAGGGCGAGAACAACCGTGACCAGGTCATCATTCGGGGGAACAACTCGTCGGCCGACTTCTTCCTCGACGGCGTGCGCGACGATGTCCAGTACTATCGCGATCTCTACAATCTTGACCGGGTGGAAGCGCTGAAAGGGCCCAACGCCATGATCTTCGGCCGAGGCGGCGGCGGCGGCGTGATCAATCGGGTCACCAAAGAACCGAGCTTCGCGCCGATGCGCGAGGTCGCGCTGCAGGGCGGCGCCTACGGCAACAGACGAATCACCACGGATCTCGACCAGCCCCTCACAGGCAAAGCGGCCTTCCGCCTGAACGGGATGTACGAGAGCTCGAATAGCTTTCGGAATGCCGTCAATCTCGAGCGGTACGGGATCAGTCCGACGCTGACGGTCGCGGCTGACGCCCGGACGAAGATCACACTCGGCTACGAATACTTCCGCGACGCCCGCATCGCCGACCGTGGGATTCCGTCGTTTCAGGGCAGGCCGGCCGACACCGACATTGCGACGTATTTCGGCAATCCCGATGACAGCCACGTGAGGGCCCATGTCAATCTGGCGTCGGCTGCGATCGATCATCAGGCCGGCGCAGTCCATCTTCGCAACAGGACGTTGTTGGGCGACTACGACCGGGGCTACCAGAACTTCGTGCCGGGCGTGGTGACGGCCGACAAGACTCAGGTCGCGCTGTCCGCGTACAACAACGCCACCAAACGGCTCAACGTCTTCAATCAGACCGATCTGACGTCCACCGTGTCGACCGGGCGCATCCGGCACACGCTCCTGGCCGGCGTGGAAGTCGGACATCAGCTCACAGACAATTTCCGCAATACGGGCTTTTTCAACAACACGGCGACGTCGATCGTGGTTCCATATGCCAGCCCGACGATCACCACGCCGGTGACGTTCCGGCAGAGCGCGACCGACGCGGACAACCACATCACGACGAACGTGGCGGCGACTTATGCGCAGGATCAGATCGATCTGTCCCGGACGGTGCAGCTGATCGCCGGTCTTCGCCTCGACCATTTCGAGCTTCAGTATCACAACAACCGGAACGGGGACAATCTGCGCCGAGCCGACGACTTGGTCTCGCCTCGCGCGGGACTCGTGTTCAAGCCCGCGACGCCGCTTTCGCTCTACGGCAGTTACAGCGTGTCCTATTTGCCAAGTTCCGGGGATCAGTTTTCGTCGCTGACCACGATCACGCAGCAGGTGAAACCGGAACGGTTCGACAGCTACGAGATCGGCGCCAAATGGGACGTCCAGCCGAGGCTTTCGCTGACGACGGCGCTCTATCGGTTGGACCGGACCAATACGCGCGCGATCGATCCCAACGATTCGACGAGGATCGTGCAGACTGGCAGCCAGCGGACCGACGGGTGGGAGGTCGGCGTAAACGGACGCGTCACCCGAGCCTGGCAGATCGCCGGAGGATATGCGTATCAGAATGCGTTTGTGACGAGCGCGACCACGGCCGCGCGAGCCGGCGCCCAGGTCGCGCAAGCGCCGCACCACAACCTTTCTCTTTGGAACCAGTACCAGTTCTTCCCGAAGATGGGGGCGGCTTTCGGCGTCGTCCATCGGACCGACATGTACGCGGCCATCGACAACACCGTGACGTTGCCGGGTTACGTTGAAGCGGAGGCAGCCGTGTACGTCCCGCTCACGGACAGAATGCGTGTTCAGGCGAATGTCCACAACCTGTTCGACCGGAAGTACTACGTCAACGCCGACAGCAACGCGAACATCTCGCCGGGCTTCCCGCGAGCGATTCGTGTCGCGCTCATCGCGCGATTCTGAGCGGTTGGGCGCGCAAGCCTGAGGTCCGGCGTCGCGTTCGGTCTGGAAGCCATCGGCTGGACATCTTCTAAAGCCACGTTCTGACGAAATGAAGTAAGTTTTTGCCGGAGAGGCTTTAGAAGCTGATGATCACAGCGGGTGTAAATACAATTGCAACCACGAAAACACGAAGACGCTCGAAGATCACGAAGAAGAGAAAAGCTTTTCTTCGTGCTCCTTCGTGAGTTTCGTGCCTTCGTGGTCCCGGTAGAGTCTTAAGATAGCGTGCGACTTCGGGATACACATTGGGCGTCACGACCGCAGCAGCAACCGCCAGACTCCTGGCCGATGCCGGCATCGAGCGCGTCTTCGGACTGCCGGGAGGCGAAGTGCTCGTGCTGATGGACGAGCTGCGGCGCGCGGGAGTGGATTTCGTCCTGATGCGGCACGAGTCCAATGCCGGCATCGCGGCCGCGGTGCATGGCAAACTGCGCGGACAGCCCGGCGTCGTGCTGACCACGCTGGGCCCGGGTGCCGCCAACCTGATGTTGCCGTTGAGCAGCTCCTGCCTGGACCAGGAGCCATTGCTCGCGATCTCCGCTCAGATCCCCGACGACTTTCCCGCAAGTCACACGCATCAATTGCTGCCTCTTGTTGACGCGTACCGGCCCGTGAGCAAGTACGTGGCGAAAATCACGGGTCGGAACGTCGCCGAGGTGGTGCCGCGCGCGCTGGCCGAATGCATGAACCGGCCGTTCGGAGCGGCTTACCTGACGCTGTCCGCCCGCGAAGCCCTGAAGCCGGCGAGCTCGGGTGGCGGCGCCGCGCTGGACGGCGGCACGATTCCGCGGCGCGAGGGAAATGCGCGACAGAAAGCCAAGGCCCTCGCTGGCCTGCTGGAAAACGCCCGCCGGCCGCTGGTCTTGCTGGGGCTGGGGATCAATCCAGCCAACGCCAAGCGCATCCGCCAGTGGGTGAACGACTGGGATTTGCCCGTCGCAGTGACGCCCAAGGTCAAAGGCATCGTGGACGAGACCGCCGCCAATTTCGTGGGCGTCGTCGGCGGGATGGCAGCCGACAATCTGATGTGTCAGGCGCTCGAGTCGGCGGACCTCCTGATCGGGGTCGGCCTGGATCCGGTGGAGATCGACGGGACGTGGCACGCCGAGCTGCCGATTCACTGGATCCTGGAAGCCTCCAACGTCGGCGGGATCGTCCCGCCCGACACGCAGCTCGTCGACCACGCGCAGATCCTCGATGCCCTGCTCGATGATCCGCCGCCGGCAACGTGGCGGGCGCCGTTCCGCGAATTGCAGCAGAAGCGGCGCGAACGCCTGAACGACCGCTCCCGAGCATCGGGCACCATGTGGCCCGGCGATATCGTGCAGGCCCTGGCAGCGGCTCTGCCGCCTGAAGCGATCGTCACCACCGACGTCGGCTCGCACAAGTATCTCTTCGGTCAGTTCTGGCCGAGCCGGCAGCCGCAGACCTTCTGGATGTCCAACGGGTTGTCGGGGATGGCGTACGGATTGAGCGCCGCGCTCGGCGCCAGGCTCGCCCGACCCGATGTCCCGGTGCTCGCGGCCGTCGGTGACGGGGGCTTCTCGATGAACTGTCAGGAGCTGGAGACGGCCAAACGCGTCGGCGCCCCGTTTGTCACCGTCGTGATCGAAGACGGCAGCTACTCGCTCATCAAGTTGTCGCAGGAGGGAAAACACCTCGAGCCGTATCGAGTGGACTTCGGGCCGATCGATACGGTGAAGATGGCCGAGGCTTGCGGCGTCGACGGTCTGCGCACGACCGATCCGGACGAGCTCGCGTCGGCCACAAAGCGGGCCGTCGAGCACCGTCGCAGTCTGGTGATCGGGATTCCCGTGAGTTACGCGGACTACCGCCGGTTGTTCTAGGAGCCCGTCGGAGTAATGCCTCACGGGCTCCTAGTAGCCGCGCTTCGCGCGGAACGACTTGCGAATTCGGAGCGTTTTTCGCCGGCGGAGCCGGCCTACTAGGAGCGTGTTCGTATTTCTCGGACACGCTCCTAGTCAGCGACGCAACACGTCGAGGAGATCAGCGACCGCGAGGCGCACGCGATCAGCCGCGGACCGGTCTTTGTCCGGCACCCATTGCATGTCGGCTGCGCCCGGTGCCTGCAGGACAAGGGTGACTGCGTTATCGAGCAACGCACGAGCCTCGGAGAGACCTGCGTGGTTCGGATCGTTTCGGCCGAGCTCGTCCACCCGGTCGCGGAGCATCGCGAGGTATTCGAAGTCCTCGACGCCCTCTCTGATCGCTTCGACATGTTTCGACGAAGTCACGGAGTCGCTGGACAGGAAGAACGGACTGTACAGGGTTGCGGTCGTCGCGTACTCGTTCCACGAGCTCCCACCGGCATCGTCCACGAACGACCAGAAGAAGCTGCCGCCCGCACCAACGTCGGCGCAGACCCAGGCCTGCAGGCGATAGTAGGTGTACGGATCAAGGAGGCGGGGTGCGCCGGCCGCTCCGTAGACATCCAGAGCCTGCCCGCGCGCGCGGCGTTGCCGGAAGAAATCAACGTAGGGCCCACCCTGTTGCAGCATGAGTGAACGCTTCATGGCCAGGATGTCGCTGACATCAAGCAGTTGCGGCCTGGATCCAGCCGGGTCCGCGTAGGTCGGGTCCTCCCAGATGCGAACGCCCGGCTCGCCGGCCTTGATTGCTCTGCCCCAAGTCACGACGCGTTCGTCCTGGCCTGCCGAACGAGGCTCGTCAACCAGCAGCAGCATCAGTTGCGACGGCTGGATTCCGAGCGCCGAGGCGTGCGCGACCCAGAACTTGATCCACTGCCCCACCGCGGTCGGAAACCGGCTGTCGGTGACCTCGACGTTGCCGAGCGTCTCAGGGGCGTTGACGAAGACAAGATAGCGACCCGCTCCCGGCCATCGGGAAACCCATCGGTTGAACCTCGACGTGTCCGGAAGCAGATTCAGACGTCCGAGCGCATCGTAGCTTCCAGAAGGCAGGACGCTGCTGGTCGCCCACGGGGAATCGACCTTCAGTCGCCGCAGTTGTTGGATCAGAGCCTCTCGATTCGTCGCGGTGAGCCCGTAGATTTTCTCCGCGTCCGTGTAGTCCCATCCTCCGAGGTGCAGCCTTGAACGGTCCGGAAAACGCCCCGACAGGACCTTGAGCTCCATGGGCACATTCACACGGAAGCCGTCGTCCGCCGTCGCTTCCAGGACCCCGCGTGACGTGCCCGGCGCTCGATCCGTTGGTGTGAAGCTGAACCAGATCTGACGTGCCATTCCCGCGGGGATATTGAATGACGCCGTGCCGTCTAGTAGCGGCACGAGCGCATCGGCCACCGGGATCAACTCCCGAGTATCCGTCCAGACCGCCTCGTACAAATGCAGGGCGGAACCCTGCGGGCCGTCAGGCAAGCCGCTCAGTCGAAGGGCGACCGTCATCGGGCGTCCGGTCGAGTTCGAAAAGTTGAGGGCGCCCGATCTCGTCTCGCCCGCCATTGCCGCAATCGTCAGGGTTCCGGGTCCAGCCGCGGCCGCGGGAGGCCCGTCAACCGGCCGGACGAAATCCCACGGGTTGACGACCCACGCCGACAGCGAGGGCAATCCGCTCGCCTGCCTCAACAGTCCGTGGACGGCAAGAATCCTGGCGTGCGCGGCATTGAGAGGCAGCACCGCTCTGAAGGAATCGGACGGTTGAAGAGGAACGGCTCCAATCTGGCTCCCGGCGATGTCCAGCTCATGCTCTGAGAAAGCCCGTACGGCAGCGCTGACCTGCGACGCCTCCAGCGCCGCACGCGCCTTCTCGAGGTCGGCCGACAGTCGCCGCTGAATCGAGAGACGCATGTGTGCTTCGACGAAAAACTTCTGAAGGTCGGTCGTCGAATCGGCTGTGAGCGTCGAGCCCAGCCAGGCGGGGTCGCCTGCGAAGACTTCGATTTCGTCACAGAACGTGAACGGGCCGGTCGGATCGACAATGACCGCCACGTACCGGCCGTGCGTCGTGAGATCGCCTGTCACGAATCGAAACGCCGCGTACCCGGCCGACGGCGGATCCGCTTTCCCGGGTAGCGCGGCCAGATCGCCGGCGGAGAAGAACCGGCGACCGTCGTCGCTGACCATCACGAAGATGGAGCGCGGCCAGAGCACACCGGCGGTGCCCGCAGCGGTGCTGAACGAGACACCGGCGATCGGCTGAATGCTTCCGAGGTCGATGACGATGGTCACGGGCGCGGCGTTCACCCAGCCGACGGATGTCGCACGGGTCCAGAGTGGCGTTCCAACGCTGTACGCGCCGTCGGTGAGCTGGACCTCGTCACCGCCGTCGGAGGTGAGCGGATAGTTGGGCCGCGGCGCGAGCGTGTATGGCCGGCCTCGGGCGATGTTCGTCGCGGGAACGCTCAACTGTGTCAGGCGCGGGCGAGCTGACAGGGCCGGAGCCGAGACGGCGTTTTTCGTTGGAACGGCGACGTGAACGACGCTCAGGGACAGCAGCGCCATGGTCGTCAAGGCCGGAGCAGCGGTCCGCGCCTTGGCGATCGATGTCACCGGCAGCTCAGATGGGGAAACGGCAGGGTGGGGTGCTCCTCAACGGTAGCGGCCACGGCTGTCATCTCCAGGCAAACAGCGGCAGGGCGGGAATACCGCGTCGAGTCGGGCGCAGTTGGTTACCGGAAGTATACAGGCACGCGCGAACGACCGGCTGCTCGCCTGCCTTTGCCGCCGCTGTCATCACGATCTCGCCGCTGCACGGCTGATCGGGAGAGTCCTCCGGCGATCAGGAGCCGATTGACCTCGGCTTGCTGATCGCCGTCGTGCGGCCACTGGTCGCGGACAGCCGGATGGCTGGCCTCACGCGTGATGTTTCGCCCGATTCAGCGCCGCCTCGCCGCCGCTGATGACGGCGGGGGTCACGCTTTGACGGCACCCGCACGGTTTCGAAAACGCCGCGAGCGCACCAGACCCGACAGGCCCGCTCCGACAAGCAACAGCGTCAAAGGCTCGGGGACTGCCTGCGCCACGCTGACCGTCTCCGTTGGAAGCACGCTCACATCGTCGAGCAAGAAGTAGTCGACGACCTCGCGGCCCCCGAACATCAGCGTCGACGACGTGCCATCCGCTACCACCGAAAAGCTCTGTTCGGTGTAGGGGAAAAAGCCCGTGTGGACCATGCTGAACATCTGAACGCCATTCCACGACACGTTGAAATCGTTCGCGTGATCGTTTGAGAGGTGCGCCAGCCAGAAATCGACCACATACGTGTCGCCGGGCACGGTCGCGACATCTTGTGAAAGCGTCTCGTCGACGACGCCGATCGCCCCGAACCAGGCCGCGTAGTGACCGGTGTGCGGAGAGCCGCTGACAAAGAACAGCGAATCCACAGGGGGTGGAATCGGCAGCCAGTCGTCGAATTCACCCGTCTCGAAGCCGCCGTTGACAATCATGTTCGCGCGGGCCGCCGTACTCGACAGCAGCATCGTCAACACGACTGCGCCGATCCCGACCGCCTTGCGGTATACCAACCAACGAGTCATCGATGCCTCCTACAGTTCCCGAATTGATGAACGAAGGTGACCGCTTCGCGTTCACCCGCCCTCGGCTCGCGTGCAAGCCACTATTGAAAGGCGTGTGCCAGGCGGCGGCCGATCGCGTCTTGATGCCAAACCCCTTGTCCGAAGCGGTTTCCGGGAAAACGATGGAAGGTCGCGGCGAGTCCGCGTTCGCGAGTCTGATCGTCGGTCGCGACTAAATTCAGCGCACACGGGAACTAATGGCTGCGGGTCTGGTTCCAATCCCGACCCGCGGGGCCCGGAAACTCCTTTGTTGACGCACCTATTGGCGTCCCCGCCGGCGCCTTTAGTCTCCGGTACAGGTCTTGCCCCCGCAGCAGGGCATGAACACCATCCAGAGCGCTGATCTCCTGCGCCGCCTTCTGTTCAGTGCGGTGCCAGCCAGATTGAAGAGGATTGGAGGGAGCTGGCCATGCAGGCGATGATCGTTCCACGGGGCATGAACCCCAGCTACTACACGTTCCTGCGGATCACGGCCGAGGCCAACGGGCAGGAACTCTTCGTCGATCGCCGTCTTCGCGAGCGCCGTGCTTCACTTCAGACCGGCGTCGAACGCCGTCTGATCGACAGACGCGGGCCATTGCCACGGACGTGGACCGAAGACGGGTTCCTGCTGACCGAAGGATGAACATGGACAGTCCGGCCGCCGGCGGGACGCGAGCTTCGTGGTGAGCGTTTCGCACCTGAGCCTATAATGCCCTCACTTCGACTGGAGGCCAGATGACTGTTCTCGGTCGCCGCGAGTTCCTGGCTGGCGCAGGAACGCTCGCCGTTTCGGCACGATCGGTGTTCGCCGCGGCCCAGGCGGCTCGGCCCGGGGCCGTCTTTCCACCCTCGGTGCGCGCCGACTTCCCGTCCGTCGCGCTCGAGACCTACATGAACTCCGCCGCGATGCACCCGCTCGGCACGTTCGCCGCGCGCGCCATCGAACAAGGTCTGGCCTATCGCCTCCACGGCGCCGGCGCGGGACGCGCCGACTTCGGCGCCGACAGGCAACAGGACCTGAAGAAGCGCTACGGGCAGCTGATAGGCGCCACGGCCGGTGAGATCGCCTACACGGCCAACACGTCCGACGGCGAGAACATCGTCGTCATGGGTCTGGACCTGCCGAAGCGCGGCGGGAACATCGTGATCGACGAGCTGCACTTCACGACGTCGCTCTACATGTACAAGGAACTGGAGAAGAAAGGCGTCGAGCTGCGGATCGTGAAGCACCGCAACTGGGCGATCGACGTGAACGACATGGACCGCGCGATCGACAGGAACACGCGCCTGGTGTCGCTGGCGCTGGTCTCGAACGTGAACGGTTTCATGCACGACGCGAAATCAGTGAGCGCCCTCGCGCACGCGCGCGGCGCCTATCTGTTCGCCGACATCATCCAGGCGGTTGGCGCCGTCCCCATCGACATGCGCCGGCTCGGCATCGACTTCGCCTCGGCGGGTACCTACAAGTGGCTGATGGGCGAACGCGGCATCGGCTTCCTGTACGTCCGCGAAGATCTGCAGGGCACGGTGCTGCCGACGACGAGATATGGGCACCGGCAGGTGGCGAACTTCAACCGCGCCGAGCTCACGTGGGAGCCGCTGCCCGGCGCCGCGAAATACGAGACCGGCGGCATCGGGGTGCTGCTCGCCGCCTGCGTGTCGGAAGGCATCGACTACGTGCAGAAGCTGGGCCTCGACCGGATCCGCGCGCACGCCCGTCAGCTGACCGATCGACTCCAGAAGGAACTGCCCCCGCTCGGATACAAGCCGCTGACCCCGCGCGGTACCGAGACACCGATCCTCGCGTTCGAGCTGAAAGACGCGGCGGCCACCGCCAGGGCGCTGCAGTCTGGAAACGTGGCAGGGACGATCATCGCCAACGAGAACCGCCTGCGGCTGTCGGTGTCGGTGTTCAACACGCACGAGGACGTCGACCGCGTCGTCAACGTGCTCGGTGGCAGGCGGAATTCAGAATTAGGAATTAGTAGGAATTAGGAATTCGGAATTCGTTCCCGCATTCCAAATTCCAAATTCCGAATTCCAAATTCATGTCATTTTCCCGGTGACCGCCAGAGACACTGCCTGCAGCAGCCCGGCCGCGGTGCACGGCTTCTCGAGGAAGGCCTCCTGATGCCACAGCGTCGCCTTCTCTTCGAACAATTGATCGCTGCAGCCGGTGAGATACAGCACCTTGAGATCGGGATCGTTCAGGCGCAACCGCCGCGCGAGCTCCGCGCCCGTCATCTTCGGCATCGCGACATCGGTCAGCAGCAGGTCGAATCGGCCCTCCCGCGCCGACGCGGCGATGGCGTCGGCGCCGTCGATGGCGATCGTCGTTCGATAGCCGGCTCCGCTGAGCACACGATCGACGTATCGCCGGACGCCTTCTTCGTCATCAACGATCAGAATGCTCATCGGCTGATCCGAAGCGGGTGTGGAACAGTCGGTCGCGCGGCGCGTCACCGCCTGGAGGAGACTCGCCGCGATCGTTTTCATAAGGCAACCTCCTGCTTGACCCCATCGAAGAAGCGAATGGCATCCATCACGGCGGCGGCTTCAACCGACAGCCGTCGCCATGCCGCTTCCGCGGGCTCGAGCCGCGATTCGGCGCCCAGACGCTCGAGCGTCCGCGCGGCTTCGAGCAGCGCGCGGGCGGCGGGCAGGGCCGCGGCGGTCCCGACCAGCGCGCGCGCCGCCGCTCTCAGCCCATCGGCATCGCGCTCGTCGATGGCGGCTTTGATCGCGGCCAGCCGCGCGGGGCCCTCCTCGGCAAAGGTGCGGGTGACATGGGCGGGGACACCCGGCGTTTCGGGAGTCGCTGCCCCGTCCTGCTCGACGGCCGCGAACAGCATCGTCCGATCGACCGGCTTGGACAGATAACCGTCCATGCCGGCGGCGGCGCAGCGCTCGCGATCGCCGGTCATCGCGTGCGCGGTCATCGCCACGATGCGCTGGTGCGCGCCGGTCCCCTGCTCGCGCAGGCGGATCGCGGCCGTCGCGTCGAGGCCGCTCATCTCAGGCATCTGCACGTCCATGAGCACCAGGTCGAACGTGTCGCGCGCGAGCGCGGCGAGCGCCTCGCGCCCGTTCTTCGCCACGGTGACCGTGTGGCCCCGCCTCGTGAGCAGCTTGACCGCCACCAGCTGGTTGACGACGTTGTCTTCCGCCAGCAGCACCTTGACGCGCCGAACCGGCGCGGTGGGCGCCGCAGTCAGCGGCGGCGCCATCAACGTCGCACCGCGTGCCGGGGCCGGCGGCGGCAGCACGCGGCCGATGGCGTCGAGCAGGTCGGTGGCGTTGACCGGCTTGGTCAGGAACGCCGGGATCTGCAGGGCGCGGCATCGCGCCGCGTCGCCGTACTGCCCGCACGAGGTCAGCATCATGATCGTCGCGCCGGCCAGCTCGGGCCGCATCGCCATTTGTTCGGCGACCCAGAACCCGTCCTGATCGGGCATGTTGGCATCGAGCAGCACGAGGCGAAACCCATGGCCGCCGGCAGCGGCGTGCGCGAGCGCCTCGAGCGCCGCCGGCCCGGTGGCGGCGGCCGCCGGGACCATGCCCCACCGCGCGACCTGCTCCTCCAGGATCCGCCGGTTGACAGGGTTGTCGTCGACGATGAGGACGCGAAGCCCGTCCAGTGACAGGTCATGAGGCGCCACTGCGGGCGCCTCGGATGTGTCGAAGGACGCCGTGAAGTGGAACGTGCTCCCGACACCTGGCTCGCTTTCGATCCAGATCTGCCCCGCCATCATCCTGACGAGCGTCGCCGAGATGGTGAGGCCGAGCCCCGTCCCGCCGAACCGCCTCGTGGTCGAGCTGTCCGCCTGGCTGAACGCGTCGAAGATCGTGGCATGCTTTTCACGCGGCACGCCGATGCCCGTGTCGCTGACGCGGAAGTGCAGCCTGGCGCACCCTTCGGCGCGCGCATCTTCGCGGATCTCGACGAGCACGTGGCCGCGTTCGGTGAACTTGATGCCGTTGCCGATCAGGTTCCCGAGCACCTGGCGCACGCGCACCGGATCCCCGACGATCGCGGCCGGAATGGCTGAATCGAGATCGCAGAGAAGCTCGATCCCTTTCTCGTCGGCTTTCAGCGACATCGTCTTGAGCAGATCCTTCACCATGGCGGCGAGCGAGAACGGGATCGCTTCGAGCTCGAGCCGGCGCGACTCGATCTTCGAGAAATCGAGGATGTCGTTGAGGATCGAGAGCAGCGATTCGCCCGACGACCGGACGGTCGTCAGACAGTCGCGTTGGTCGGCCGTCAATGCGGTGTCCAGCACGAGCCCGGTCATCCCGAGAATGCCGTTCATCGGCGTCCGAATCTCGTGGCTCATGTTCGCGAGGAACTCGCTCTTGGCCCGGCTGGCCTCCACGGCGGAATCGCGGGCGCTCACCAGATCGGCGTTGGAGGCGCGCAGCTCGCTCGTCCGCGCCTCGACCGTCCGCTCGAGCTCTTCCTGGTGCTGCAGCAGTTTGCGGTCCCGTTCCTGAATCTCGTCGAGCATCTCATTGAATCCGCCGATCAGCTCGCCGATCTCGTCGTTGCCGCCGCTCGGGTCGGCCCGAATGTCGTACCGCCGCTCGTGTGTGACGGCGCGAGCGATGTCGGCGAGCCGCACCAGCGGCGCGGAGATGACGCGCTGGAGTCGTGACGCCACCACCCATGCGACCCCGGAGGCCCCGAGGAGCAGCACGGCAAGAATCCGGACGACTCCGTTGACCCGCGCGCGAAGCTCGTCGAGATCGGAGGCGATGAAGACCGTCCCGATGACGTCGCCATCGAGCTGGATGGCCCTCGTCACCTGCAAGGTGTTGCCCGTGAACGCATGCCATGGCGCGTGCGTGCGCACGGTCGTGGTGTCGACCAGCCGCGGCGGCGACACACCCGGACGCGCGAAATGCGCGAGCTCCTGGCCGTCGGCCCGCAGGATCGCCGCTGAGACGATGTGCGTGTTCAACGACACGCCGCGGAGCGTCTCGGCCGCAGCCTTCGTGTCTCCGAAAGTCAATGCCGCCGTGCCGCTGTTGGCGACCATGTTGGCGAGCAGCGACGTGTCGCCGAGAATGTCCGCCCTCGAGATGGATCGGTCGTAGGCGAAGAGCACCGCCCCGGCGATGACCAAGGAGCTCGCGCTCGTCACGATGCCGATCGCCGTGAGCTTACCGGCTAGAGACAGACGGTCAAGCCGTCGCTTAATGGGGGACATTGTTCTGGTCCTTGACGATCTTCGCCAGGCTGAGAAGCTTTGAGCTGATGTTCAGGCGCAGGCGCTGCGCCGACGCGATGTTGATCGCAAAGCGCATCCGATCGTTCTCGACGATCAGCTGGGCCACGCCGCCCGATTCCGCGAAACCATCGGCGTCACTCACCGTGAACATCGACGCGCCCCTGGCGCCCAGCAGCACGGCGGCCGATCGCTTCATCTCGGACGCGCTGACGTAGAGGAGATGGCACGCCGACGGGGATTCTCCGACCTTCAGAACGGTGACCGTCAGCTCGTGACCTTCCATCGCGCGGCCCTTGATGGTCTGACCGAGCGCGTCCGCAACCGCGGCGTCGCCGACGACGCACATCTCGAGCCGCTGGCCGGCTGCCAGCACGTCCGCCGGCCACTCTGAAAATTTCGCGAAGTTATAGAGGAACGCCGCCTTCAGCGTTGCCGCCGTCGCGATCTGCGCGGAGGCGAACGACGTGAACGCACACACCGCGATCGCGGCGATCCCGGCCAGACGCCGGATTCGTCCCCTGGAAGCGCGGCAGGAATCGCTCACCTCAGAACCGCCAGACCAGCTGAATGTCCGCGCTGCGCGGGACCTGGGTCGAGGCGACCGCCAGCGCGACGAACTCGGCGTGCGCCGGGTCGAACAGGTTCCGTGCGGCCGCGACCGCCGAGAGATGCCCGGTCAGCTTGACCTCGACGCGCGCGTCGGCCCGCGTGTAGGCGGGCACTCCGAGAGAGCGCTGCGCCCCGGTACGGAACAGCCCGGCGTCGACTTCGGTGCGTGGGCCCAGCGAGACGCTGGAACGCAGCTGCCACTGATGCGCCGGTGCGTTCCCGTCGAACGTGGCGGCGGCCTGGTCGCGGCTCGTCGCGTCGCGGTGCGGAGTGAAGCGGAAGCCGGAATACGACGCGTCCACGCGCCAGTTCGGCGCCGGCGCCACGTGCGTGGCAATCTCCACGCCGGCCGTGTCCGCCTGCACCGTGTAATGGCCGCGGAACGTCGCGACGTCGACCGACACTCTGGAGCCGAGATCGATCCGATACCCCGCTTCAGCGTCCAGCAACTCTTCGGTCTGGTAGTCGGGATTACCCAGGACACCGATCAGAATGGGCAGAGGCCGGGCGGCAATCGCCGCGACGTTCGCCCGAGCGGACAGATCCAGTCTCGACGGCGTCCGCAGCGCGCGTGACGCCGCCGCCCAGACGTGATGACGCGGTGACGGATCCCACATCATCCGTGCGGTCGGCTGCAATCCCCAACCGGCAATCGCATCGTGTTCGAGTTTTGCCCCGAGGGTCAGCCGCACGCGAGTGCCGAGGGCGATCTCGTCCTGGGTAAACACGTGCGTCACGGCCGTTTCGCTGGTCGCCGGAGTCAGGGAGAACGAGAATGTCTGGCTCGTGGTGTTGTCGACTTCGCGGTAACCGCCGCCGGTGACGACGTCGTGTCTCGCGCCGATCTTCGTGTGGTATTGCAGATCGACATCGTAGATGTTCTCGTCTTCCGTCAACTTGTCGAGCCGGTGCGAAAACATGGCGAATGACTGCACCTGCAGCGCGGACCCGTTCTCGCGGCGGTGGATCCAGCGGCCCAGCACACTGCCGTTCCGGAACGACGATGTGCCGTCGGTTCGCCGAACCGCCGACGTGGGTCCTTCGAGCGTCTTCCAGAGTCCCCGGCCGTCGCCGGTTCTGACACTCCCGTCGACCGTCACGTCGTCGCCGCCGCGCGACCAGTCGGCGCGCAGGCCGTTGGTCAGCACGTTCCAGGCGTCGTCGGCCGGCGCCAGGTTCGCCAGGGTCGTGTCACGGCGGCCGGTCCACTGCGAATAGACGCGATATGCCGCATTCCCGAACGACCCGCCGTACCGCGCGGTGACGCCTGTGCCATCAAACGTGCCGCCTCCCACACGAACGAGCGCGCCCGGCGTGTCCTTCGCCGATTTGGTGACGACGTTGATGACTCCGTTGACGGCGTTGGCACCCCACACGGCGCCGCCGGGCCCGCGCACGACCTCGATGCGATCGATATCGTCGAGCACCACGTCTTCCAGATCCCAGAACACGCCCGACGAATTGCGCTTGTAAACCGACCGGCCGTCGATGAGGACCAGCAGCTTGTTCGAGAACTGATCATTCAGGCCGCGGATCGACACCGCCCAGGTGCTCGAGTTGATCTGCGCAACCTGCACGCCGGGCACCAGCCGGAACAGCTCCGGCAGCGTGCGCATCCCCGATCGGCGGATCTCGTCCTGCGTGATCACGGACACGGCCGAAGGCGTGTCGTCGGCGCGCTGCTCCTTGCGGGAGGCTGATGTGATCTGGATCTTCAAGAGATCCTCGAGCGTCGCCCGGCCGAGGTCCGTCGAAAGGGGTCCGGCCTGGGCGGTCGCCTCTGTGGCAATGCCGGATAACGCCAGCATGAGGACGAGTGATCGAGCGATTCGGTGTGGGTTCAACATGCGAGAACTTCAGACGATTCCGGTTGGGGCCCGCGGGCCGCATCCCAGCGCGCGAGGACGAGGTCGAGATTCGCGACCGGCGTCTGTGCGCCGGCCAGCAGCCGCGCGAGCTCGCCGAGGGTCGCCCGCGAGCACGGGCACTGCGGGTGCAGGAACAGCAGCAGAACCCGCGTGCGGGTGTCCCGCTCGACACTCGCCGCTGCCGGCCACGTCGCGTCCGCCGTCGCCGGCGGTCCCGGCGCGTCGGCGTGCGCCCAGAGGATCGCCAGCCCGGCGCCGATTGTCAGCGCCCACGCGGCAAGGCCTGCCCCGATCAGGAGCCGCACACCGCGAGGTGTCGCCGTCACTGGATCGCCTCCTCCAGCTCCCGGCGCGCGGCGGCGAACTCGCGATCGAGGCAAGCAGCCTGCGCCGCGGCATGCTCGATCGAGCCGGCGCGGCCGGCCTGCTCGATCGCTGCGCACAACGGCGCCATTCTCACGGCGCCCATTTCGAGCGAGCTGCCTCGCAGACGGTGGGCGATCTGCCACACCGATTCGCTGTCGGCGGCGGCGATGGCGGCGCCAAGCGCCGACAGGTGGATCGGGACGTCGACGAGGAACAGGCGGGCCACCTCCGCGTACACGTCCGGCTCGCCGGGATCCCCGAGTGCCCGGATCGAGGCCATCACGGACATGTCAAGCACTGGAACGTCAGATGCGGCAAGCACAGCCATGGACGTACCTCGAGCAACAAGGCGGCCACATCGACGCTCCCGTTCACCGGGCGTTTCGTCGCGCGGATCGTGCGGACGCACAGTGATCCGTGCGGACCGCACAGGGGCGCACACACAGGGGCCAATATTGACGCGCCCGCGTCCGCCACCTGCGTGGCAGCGCTCTTGCTCAGGTCAGGCTATATGAGAGCCCTGATCGCAGACGACGACCGCATCGCGACCACGAAACTGTCGCGAACGTTGGCCAAATGGAATTTCGACGTGAGCCTGGCGCACGACGGCGAATCCGCGTGGAGCTCGATACAGACTCAGGCGCCGCAGCTCGCGATCGTCGACTGGATGATGCCGGCGCTTGACGGGCTCGGTCTCTGCCGGCGGATCCGGCAGGATGCGACGACGGCGCATATGTACCTCATCCTCCTCACGTCACGCGACAGCCGCGCGGACGTCGTCTCGGGTCTCGACGCCGGAGCGGACGATTATCTGGTCAAGCCATTCGATCCCGAAGAGCTGCGGGCGCGGCTCCATGTGGGGGTGCGCGTGCTGACGCTGCAGGAACGGCTCGCCGACCGCGTCGCCGAGCTCGAAGCCGCCGTGTTGACGGTGAAGCGGCTGCACGGACTGATCCCGATTTGCAGCTACTGCAAACGGATCAGATCTGACAGCGATGACTGGGAGCAGCTCGAAAGCTACATCTCCGAGCACACCGACGCGCAGTTCAGCCACGGCATCTGCCCGCCCTGCCTGGCAACCGCCTGCGCGGATCTGAAGACGCCGTAGCGACAACGTTCAAGTCTCAACGCTCAAGTCTCAACGCTCAGCGCGGAATTCAGCTGAGAGTTGAAAGTTGAGAGTGAAAGTTGAGAGTTGAAAGTTGAGACTTGAAACGTGTCAGGCCCGCGTCGACGCCGTCGGTGACGCCGTGTGCAGGCCGTACCGTTCCAGACGGCGGTAAAACGCACGCCTGCTGATGCCCATCGTCCGCGCCGCCGCCTGCTTGTTCCCGGCAACCGATCGCAGCACCTCGACCAGGCGATCGCGCTCGACGTTCTCAGAGCTCTCCGGCGCCAGACCGCGATCGAGTGCGCTTGCCTCCCCCGGTCGACGCGCGACGCTGTCACGGCTCACATCTCGATCCGTGAGGTACGGCCCGTCCGCCAGCATGCAGGCGCGCTCGATGGTGTTGCGCAGCTCGCGCACGTTGCCGTCCCAGGCCCGGCTCGCGAGGATTCGTTCCGCGGCCGGCGACACGCCGAGCACCGCCTTCTTCAAGCGTCGCGCGCAATCGGCGACGAACGCCGACGTGAGGTAGGGGATGTCTTCGGGGCGGTTCCGAAGCGGCGGCAGCACCACCTCGACGGCGTTCAACCGGAACAGCAAATCCGATCGAAACCGGCCGGCGGCCACCTCCTGCATGAGATCGCGGTTGGTCGCCGCAAACACGCAGGCGTCCACTCGACGCGAGTCGACGGCGCCGACGCGCTGAACCGCTCCGTCCTCGAGCACCCGCAGCAATTTCGCCTGGAGCGACAGCGGCAGCTCCCCGATCTCGTCGAGAAACAGCGTCCCCTCGTGGGCCGCCTCGAACAGACCCTGCTTGTGCTCGGTCGCGCCGGTGAACGCCCCGCGCACGTGACCGAACAGCTCGCTTTCGAACAGCGTCTCGACGACCGCCGAGCAGTTGACAATGACGAAGCGGCGGGACCGCCGCGGCCCCTGCCGGTGCAAGGCGTGGGCCACGAGCTCTTTTCCCGTCCCGGTCTCGCCCGTGATCAGCACGCTGCGGACGTGGGGCGCCAGGCGACGGATCAATGAGAAGACCTCCTGCATCGCCGCGCTGCGCCCGAGCATGCCGTGAAATTCCAGCTCGTGCGCCACGCGGCTCTCGGCCTTGAGCAGCCGCTGGCGGCGGGCGGCCTGGTCGCGCACGTCCTTCAGCAGCGCCGTCACCCGTTCGAAGTCGAGAGGCTTGGTCAGGTAATCGCGCGCGCCGAGCTTGACGGCCTCGACCGCGCTCTCGATCGTCGCGCGGCCGCTCATCAACACCACATCGCACGCAGGAAGCGTGTCGCGGATCTGACGAAGCAGGTCGATACCGTTGGTCTCCGGCATCAGCAGATCGACGAAGGCGATATCGGCCGGACGTTCGGACATCCTCGCAATCGCCTCGGCGGCGGATTCGCACGCGACGACGTCGAATCCCGCCGGCTCCGCCAGACGCTTCACAATCGCGCACACCACCGGCTCGTCGTCGACGACGAACAGGACGGGGCGCGGCGTCATGCGGGTCTGCTCACGGGACCCGGCAGGTAACGATCGTCGAGGACGCTGCGCACGGTCGAGACCAACTGATTGGCGGTGAACGGCTTCTGGATGTAGGGCCGGCTGCGATCGAGCCCGAACTGCCGCGCCATGGCTTCGGTGGCATAGCCGGAGATGTAGACCACCTTCAGCCCGGGGTCGTCGACCGCCACCCGCAGAAACAGATCCGGGCCGCTCAAGCCGGGCATCAGCACGTCGGTGACGAGCAGATCAATCGAGCCGCGATTCCCGGCGAAGATCGACAGCGCGTCCTGTCCGCTCGCCGCATCGAGCACGCGATAGCCGGCATCCTCGAGAATGCGGCGCGCGAGACGGCGGACACCTGCCTCATCCTCGACGAGCAGCACGGTCTCCGACCCGTTGAATGGCGAGTCGGACTCGACTGCCGGGGCGTCGAGCTCGACGTGACTCCCGGCTCGCGGCAAATAGACCCTGAACGCCGAGCCCTGTCCCGGTTCGCTCTCCGCCCAGATGTACCCGTCGCTCTGTTTGACGATGCCGTAGACGGTCGCCAGGCCCAGCCCCGTTCCTTTTCCCCTCTCCTTGGTCGTGAAGAACGGCTCGAACAGGTGCCGTTTCGTGTGCGCGTCCATGCCGACGCCGGTGTCGACGACGGCAAGCATGACGTACCAGCCGGGGACCACTGTCTGATCCGGCAATCCCGACGTCGCGTCAAGGTGCACGTTGGCGGTTTCAAGCGTCAGGCGGCCGCCCTGGTCCATGGCGTCGCGCGCGTTGACGGCGAGGTTGATGACAACCTGCTCGAGCTGGCCGGCATCCGCCAGCACCCGGGCGAGATGCGGTGCAGACACGACGTCGAGCGTGATGTGCTCGCCGATGAGCCGGCGCAGCATCTCGCAGACGCCCGTGACCAGCTGGTTCAGATCGACGAGCGTGGACCGCAACACCTGCTTGCGACTGAAGGCGAGCAGCTGTCTGGTCAGGCTCGTGGCGCGCTGGGCCGCCTTGATGACCTCGTCCACATCGCACCGGCGCTGGTCGTCCGGCGCGAGTCCGTCGGCCGCGAACTTGGCGTATCCAAGGATGGCGGTCAGGAGATTATTGAAATCGTGGGCGACGCCGCCGGCGAGCTGGCCGATGGCCTCCATTTTCTGCGCCTGCCGGAGCTGCGCCTCGAGCAGCTTCCTTTCGGTCACGTCCGTGCTGACGCCGACGATCCGGGCGGTGGAGGGATCCGCCGCGTCGCCGCTCACGCGGCCGCGGCACTCAATCCAGCGCGTCTCCCCTCGAGACCCCACGGTGCGGAACACGATGGCGAGATCCTGCCGCTCGGTGATCGCGTGCTCGATCGCCCGCCGGACCGCTTCGCGATCGTCGACATGCGTCGCCGCGAAGAAGGTGTCTTCAGTACCGTTGACGCGTCCCGGAGCATCACGGTCGGACGCCGTCGTCCCGGACCAGGTGACCCGGTGTGTGGACAGATCGAGCTCCCAGACGCCCATGCTGGCCGCCTCGAGCGCCAGACGCCTTCGCTCGTCGCTCGCGCATAACTCGCCGGCGCTGCGGCTGCGGTCGGTGGCGTCCCGGGCGATGGTGGGCAACCGGATCTGGCCGTCCTCGGTCGCATGCGCGGGAACGCGCATGCGCTTCGGCCTGCGTGCGCTCGCCCTGGCGGCGGCCTTTTTCATGGTCGGGACATCTGGTTGGCCTGTTCCACCGGCGGGAACTGGTTGGCGCTGACAAGTCGGTTGAACGTATCGACCAGCCGGGCGAGCCGCCAGCCGCGCGCCACCTCCTGCCCAAGCTGCCGGGCGGCCTCCTCGAACGACACGGCCTCCTTGTACGGGCGTTCCGTCGTGGCGGCGTCGAAGGTGTCGGCGATGCCGATGATCTGGGCGAGCAGCGGAATTGCGTCGCCGGCCAGCGCGTCGGGATACCCGCTGCCGTCACAGCGCTCATGATGGTGCCGCACGATCGGCCGTACGCGCGTGAGCGATC
Organism: Acidobacteriota bacterium; assembly: GCA_003222535.1. Taxonomy (GTDB): domain Bacteria; phylum Acidobacteriota; class Vicinamibacteria; order Vicinamibacterales; family CAVVIG01; genus QHWJ01. The sequence continues at coordinate 30,284 of QHWJ01000378.1, forward strand.
GCAGTCCCGTACACAGCTGATCGCCGATCACCGTGTGCCGCTTCACGATGGCGAGCTCATCAGGCGTGAGGCCACCCGGCTTGAGCAGGATGGCGTCGGCGATCCCGATCTTGCCGATGTCGTGGATGAACCCGCCGCGCTCGAGCGCACCGATGTCGTCGGCGTCGAGCTCGAGCCCCCGGCCGAGTGCCGCCGCGTACGTCGCCACCCGATGGCAGTGGCCGTTCGTGTACGCGTCGCGGGCTTCAATCGTGAGCGCGAGGCTCACCATCACCGATGCGGCGGAATCGAGATCGTCGGTCAGGCGCTTGTTGCGAAGAAGCGACTGCACACGCGCGCGCAGCTCGGGAGGATCGAAGGGCTTGGTGAGGAGGTCGTCGGCGCCTGCCTCGATCCCCTGGATTCTGGCGGCCGAGTCGTTGAGGCCTGTAATAAGCACGACCGGTATCAATCGCGTGACCAGCCCGCGCTTCAACTCTCGGCAGGTGGCGAACCCGTCCATGCCCGGCATCATCACGTCGAGCAGCACCAGGTCGGGTGGTTTGCTGTGAATCTGGCGCAGCGCCTCCTCGCCGGTCGACGCCCCTTCCACCACGTGGCCGTCGCGCGACAAGAGGCGGATGATGAGCGCGACGTTTTCCTCGTGGTCGTCCACGACCAGAATGCGTCCGGGTAGCGAGACGGCTCCGGTATCGGATTCAGCCGGCATTGGTACAGAAGCTTCTGCGACGTAAGGGGCCGGAGGAGGCCGAAAAATATAGGGGGGCGAAAAAAAGTTCAGCCGATCGGGCCGCCGGCCCCGACCAGGATGAGCCGGCCCCGACCAGGATGAGCCGGCCCCGACCAGGATGAAAATTGCCCAGTAGAGCGACGAGCACCGGCATCCCGGCCCGCGCGCACTGCTCGCGCGCGCGCTCGTAGGTCGGCAGCGCGCGCTCGAAGTCGTTCAGCACGATGAGGCACACGGCCATGTTGTGCAGCGCGACGCCGATCCCCTCGACATCCTGGTAGGGGAGCAGCCGCTCGTACGCCCGCTCGTAGCTCGCGAGCGCTTCGGCCAGCCGATCCTGGCGATGGAACACGTTGGCGACGTTGAGGTCGAGACGGGCCAGACGACGATCGTCGCCGGCCGCCGTGAAAATGGCGCGCGCCCGGTCGGCCGCGGCAAGCGCGAGCTTCAGCTCGTTGCAGAACCAGTGAGCGTTCGCCCGGGCGCGGAGCGCGCGCGCCAGCGCCTCGTCGGTACCGACACCTCGAGCGATGAGCACCGCCAGGTCGGCCAGTGCCGCCGCCTCGTGCACGTCGACGCGCACGTGCTCGCGCACGACGTCGGCGAGCTGTTCGACGATGGCGGCGT
>QHWJ01000088.1 GCA_003222535.1 Acidobacteriota bacterium
CGAGCTCGACGCGCTGATCCGTCTGGACGACGAACGTTTCGCCGTGAATCGAAAGGCCACCGACCGTCGCCGATGCCACATCTTCGACGGGCTTCTCGCGAACGGTGACAGTCGAACTCTTGCTCATGCGCTCCCCTTCAGCTTGGCTCGGTGAGAGAAAGGGCCAAAGCTCATCGCGGCGGCGAAGGCCGCGTCCCTCTTTCGGACACGAACGTGCAATGTTACGAAAAAACAACACTGCGTAGCAACCCTGCTATACTCTCGCGCTGTCTGGTCCGGCTGAAGCCGGACTCTACGTACGCAGGGACGCTGGTCGGCTAAAGCCGGACCCTATGTACGAGGGGACGTTGGTCCGGCTAAAGCCCTGTACGCGGGGACGCCGGTCCGGCTGAAACCGGACTCTACGTACCAATCGACGCTGACCCCGGCGGTTACGCGAAGTGGGTGCGAAGCCCACACGGTCCCGCCACTGTAAGCGGCTACGCTTCGCTGGTGCCGGTTCCTGGTTCTCGTTTTTCGTCCAGGTTCCCGGTCCGCCACTGAGCTTCGGCTTGGGAAGGCGCGCGAAGCGGATTCACGCCGCGAGTCAGGAAACCTGACCCCGGGGGCGTCCAATTCTTCGGCGCGAGAGACGCCGGAAGGAGGCCCACGTGTCAACCCGTCTCGTGATCCCTGTTCTGTTCGTCGTGCTCGTGTCCGGCGGAGCCGCGGCTTCCGCGTCCGCGGACGGGCGCGAGCTTTCGGGCACCGTCGTCGATCAGTCGGGCCGCGCCGTGCCGCGTGCCTACGTCCGCGTGGTGGACGCATCGGGCACCGGGCAGCGCGGCGTGTTCGCCGACGAATCCGGGCGCTTCACGCTGGGCGCGACTGGCGCCGGCGACTGCCGCCTGGAAGCGACGCTCACCGGATTTCAGCCGGCGATCGTTTCGTGCGCGGCCGCCGCGTCCGGACAGGCGCTGCGCGTCGAGCTCGCCGTCGCGCCGATCCACGAAACGATGATCGTGACGGCGACGCGGACCGAGGCGCCCACCAGTCAGGTCGGCGCCAGCGCGACTGTCTTCACGGCGGAAGACCTGGAGCGGCGGCAACAGCCGCTCGTCGCCGACGTGCTGATGTCGACGCCCGGCGCCATGGTGGTTCGGAGCGGCGCGCCCGGCGCGCTGACGTCGCTCTTCGTTCGCGGCGGCGAGAGCGACTACAACAAGGTGCTGCTCGACGGCGTGCCGCTCAACGAGCCCGGCGGAAGCTTTTATTTCAGCAACCTGACGACCGAGAACCTGGACCGCGTCGAGGTCGTGCGCGGCGCCTACTCCTCCCTGTTCGGCTCCGACGCGATGGGGAGCGTGATCCAGTTGTTCACGAAACGGGCCGATGGCGCGTCGCGGCGTCCACGCGGGTCGGCCCAGATCGACGGCGGCACATACGGCACGCTGCACATGACGGCGGGCGCGTCAGGCGAGACAGGACCGCTCGAATACAGCCTGGCCGCGGCCCGCTTCAACAGCGATGACCGTGTGCCGAACAGCCGATTCGAGAACACGACGCTCAGCGCCAACGTGGGGGTCGCCATCGGCGCGGCGGCAACCCTGCGCGTCGTCGGGCGCGGCGAGCTCGGGCACGCCGGCACGCCCGGCACGACTGCATTCGGCCGGCCGGACCTCGATGCCTTCTCGGAGCGCCGCGACAGCGTCGCCAGCGTCAGCTTCGATCAGCAGATCACCCGCGCGGTCCGCCAGCGCGTGTCGTACTCGCGCGCCGCATCCAGCCAGCAGTCGACCAACCTCATCCTCGATCCGCCGTACCGGGCGACCTTCAACGGACTGGTCTCGTCGCGGCTGTCGAACGATTTCCAGAACGACAGCCTCACGAGGCTGCAACGCCACCACGCCAGCTATCAGCTGGACATGCGGCTGGCGTCAGCGCCCGAGACGGGGGATCACCTGCTCACCGTGCTCGCCGATTGGGACGGCGAGCGCTCTTCCGCCGACAACCGGCTCGCGGGCACCCGGACAATCAACTCGCGCAACAACTCCGGCGCGTCGGTTCAGTATCAGATGCTCTGGCCGCGGGTGTTCGTCACCGCCGGCGGTCGCATCGAGCGGAACGACAGCTTCGGCACCGCCGCCGTACCGCGAGGGACCGTGGTCTACGTGGCGCACCAGCCATCGGCTGCTCTTGGCGAGACGCAGGTCAAGGCAAGCGCCGGCCTCGGCATCAAGGAGCCGACGATGCTGGAGTCGTTCAGCATCTCGCCGTTCTTCCGCGGAAACCCCAACCTCGAGCCGGAACGCTCGCGCAGCGCCGAGGTCGGCATCGACCAGCGCTTCGCGCACGATCGCGCGAAGATCGAGCTGACGTATTTCAACAACCGGTTCCGCGACATCATCACGCTCATCACGACGAACCCGAGCACGTTCGAGGCGCAGTATGCGAACGTGGGCCTCACGCGGGCGCGCGGCCTCGAGGCGGGCGTGCAGGTCAGGCCGTCGGCGGCCGTCCACCTGCGGGGCGGCTACACGCTGCTCGACTCGAAGATTCTGGAAAGCGAGCGGCCGAACGACGTGCTCTTCGGCCTGGGCAGGCAGGCGTTTCGCCGGCCGCGGCATTCGGGGTTCACCGGCGTCTCACTGAACTGGAAGCGCGCGACCGCCGATCTGAACGGCGTGTTCATCGGCGCCTTCGTCGACAGCGACTTCGGTCTGTTCAACCCGCCGCTCGTCGAGAATCCCGGTCACCACACGTGGGACGCACGCTTCACGCTCAAAGTGACGCCGCAGCTCACCGGGATTCTGTCGGTCGACAACCTGACGAATCAGGATTACTCGGAGCCCTTCGGCTATCAGCCGCTGCTGCGCGTCATACGAGCCGGGTTCCGCGTCGGGTTCTGACGTGAGCTCGAAGCCCCGGGCCGCCATCTCGTGGAGCGGCGGCAAGGACAGTTGCGCCGCGCTCCACCGTACGCACGCGGACTACGACGTGGTCCACCTGATCACGATGTTCGATGAAGCGGCGGAGCGCAGCCGTTCGCATGGATTGCGACCCGAGGTGCTCGCCGCGCAGGCCGAACGGCTCGGCCTGCGTCATACGATTGGGCGGTGCACGTGGCAGACCTACAACGCGGCGTTCGGCGGGGCGCTCGAACAGGTGAAGGCCGACGGCGTCACGCACGTGATCTTCGGCGACATCCTGTTCGACGAGCATCGCCGGTGGGCCGAGCAGATGTGCGAAGCGGCCGGCCTCACGGCGGTCGAGCCGCTATTCGGATCGTCGACGCTCGCGCTGTTCGAAGAATGGACCGATTCGGGCGCGGACGCCCTGATCGTCACGGCGCGCGCCGAGCTCCTCGACCAGACATGGCTTGGCCGTCCGTTACGGCGCGACATGCTCGACTCGTTCACGCGCCTCGGGGTCGACCCGTGCGGCGAGCGCGGCGAGTACCACACGGTGGTGACGAACAGCCCGTTGTTCAGCAACCCGGTCCTCGTCCAGGCGGGCGTGTGCGTGCAGCGATCGGGCTGCTGGGCCCTTGATCTCGTGTTGTGCGCGCGATGATCCGCCTGGATGCGCTCGGGGGTGAGCCCTTCGACTCACCGCTCATCCTGGGCCGGTCGAAGGATGAGCGGCTCGCTCAGGACGGGCCCTTCGACTCCCCGCTCATCCTGGGCCGGTCGAAGGATGAGCGGCTCGCTCAGGACAGGCCTGTCGAACCATGAGCCATCCCGGCGGCTCGTCCTTCGACAAGCTCAGGACGAGCGATGTGCAGGAGCGATGCTGAAGGCCACTGATCTTTCGTTTTCATTCGCGCGCCGCGGCGCATCGGGGCCACGTGTGATCGATGGCGTGTCTCTCGACGTGGAACGTGGCACCGTGGTCGGCCTGCTCGGGCCCAACGGCTCGGGAAAAACGACGCTCCTCCGCATTCTTGCCGGCGTGCTGCCGCCGCGGTCCGGCCGCGTGCTGATCGACGGTCACCCGATCGAGCAGCTGACGCGGCGCGAGCTGGCGCGGCGCATCGCCGTCGTGCCGCAGGAAACGCATTCGACCTTCGACTTCAGCGTGATCGACATGGTGCTGATGGGACGCTATCCGCATCTTGGCCCGTTCGAGCTGGAGGGCGCGGCGGACCAGGAGATCGCGCGAGACTCGCTGGCGGCGACCGGCACGGCCGCTCTCGAGACACGCCGGTTCGGGACGTTGAGCGGCGGCGAGAAACAGCGGGTCGTGATTGCCGGCGCGCTGGCGCAGGCGTCGGACATACTGTTGCTGGACGAACCGACGACAGCGCTCGATCTCGGCTATCAGCTCGAGATCACGGCGCTGCTTCGCCGCCTCAATACGGAACGGGGCGCCACGATGATCGTGTCGACGCACGACTTGAATCTGGCGGCGGCGCTGTGCGAGCGGATCGTGCTCCTCAGGCAGGGCCGCGTGATCGCGCACGGCACGACGAAAGAGACGCTGACGGCCGAGACCATCCGCGCGCTGTATGACGTCGACGCGGATGTGCAGTTCCATCCGCTTGCCGGTCACCTGACGGTGGTGCCCATTGCCCGGCCGCGCTGACGCGCTCGGCGCCGTTCACCCGCGGGCATCCATCCGGCAGCGGCTGGTGTGGACGCTGGCGGGGTTCGGGATGCTTGCCGTGGCGGCCTGCCTGCTCGCGCCGCTGGTGGGCAGCACGCGCATTCACCTGGGCACGGTCTTCGATCGATCCATCCCGTACGCCGACAATATCGACGCGCAGATCTTTTTCGTCGCGCGTCTCCCGCGCGTGCTGGGGGCGGCGCTCGTCGGCAGCGCGCTCGCGATGTCGGGGGTCGTGTTTCAAGCGCTGCTGAGGAATCCGCAACTTCGACTTCTCGCTGCTCGGCGTTTCCGCCGTGCCGCTGGCCAGCTTCGCAGGGTCGATCGGAGCCCTGACGATCGTCTACGCGCTTTCAACCGCGAGGCGGCGGGGCACATCCGCCATGGTCCTGCTCCTTGGCGGCGTGACGCTGCAGGCGCTGCTGTCCGCAGTCATTGCGTTCGTGCAATACCTGGCGGACTTCACCCAGACGTTCCGCAACGTGCGGTGGCTGATGGGGTCGCTCGACGTCGCCTCCTACGCGCCGCTGGCGGCCGCGCTGGCGCCGATGGCGATCGGGTGGGCAGGGTTCGCGACGCTGCCGCGCGTGCTGGACCTCGTCAGCGTGGGGAGCGAGTCGGCCGCGGCGCGCGGAGTGAACGTCGAGCGGACGGAGCGCATCGCGCTCGTCAGCGCGTCGCTGACGACCGGCGCGGCGGTGTCGCTGGCCGGACCGGTATCGTTCGTCGGCATCATCGTGCCGCACCTGGTGCGGCTGATCGTCGGCGCCGATCACCGGCTGGTGTTGCCGGCGTCGGCGCTCTTCGGCGGTGCGTTTCTGATCGGCTGCGACCTGGTCGCGCGCACGATCATTGCTCCCCTCGAGCTGCCGGTCGGCATCGTCACCGCCATCATTGGAGGCCCTGTCTTTTTATGGCTCCTGTTTCGAACGGCATAAAAGCTCGATCGGCGTTCGTTGCGTTGATCGTCGTGATGCTCGGCACCGCTAAAGCGGTGCCCTACGAAAGCCCGCACGTAGGGCGCCGCTTCTGCGGTGCCGAAGTAGGGCACCGCTTTAGCGGTGCCGACCGCCGCTTCAGCGGTGCCGACCAAGAGCGGGCCGTCGCGGGACCGCGCCGAATCATTTCGCTCGTGCCCGCGACAACGGAAATGCTGTTCGCGATGGGCGCGGGCGACCGCCTCGCCGGCGTCAGCAACTACGACCGCTTTCCACCCGACGTCGCGCGGCTTCCCCGGGTCGGGGGGCTGCTCGATCCCGACGTGGAGCGCGTGCTCTCCCTGAAGCCGGACCTCGTGATCGTGTACGACACGCAGACCGACTTGAAGCGTCAGCTCGAACGCGCGCGGGTGCCCATCTTTTCGTACGTTCACCGCGGCCTGCCCGACATCACCGAGACGATGCGCGCCCTGGGTGTGCGGGTCGGCGCGAAGGCGGGAGCGGAGGCCGCCGCCGCACTTATCGAGCAGCAGCTCCGCGCCGTCAGCCGCCGCGTCGCGGGTCGTCCGCCGCCGAGAACACTCCTCGTGTTCGGCCGCGAGCAGGGAACGCTGCGCCATGTCACGGCGAGCGGCGGCTACGGATTCCTCCACGACGTGCTCGAGGTCGCCGGCGGCACCGACGTGCTGAACGATCTGCGAAAGCAATCGGTGGACATGAGCGCCGAGATGATCCTGTCGCGCGCGCCCGAGGTCATCATCGAGCTTCATTACGGCGATTCCGTGAAGCCGGAGATCTTCGACGCGGAACGGCTGGTGTGGAACGCGCTCGCGTCGCTCCCGGCCGTGAAGAACAACCGCGTCTACCTGCTCGATGGCCTCGAGTTCGTCGTTCCCGGACCGCGTATCGTCCTGGCGGCCGAGCGCTTCGCGCGCACGCTGCATCCCGAGGTGTGGGCGCGGTGAATGACCGGATGACGAGATAACCCAATGATCAAATGTCTGGTCTCGTGGTCGAGCGGAAAAGACAGCGCGTGGATGGTGCACGTGCTGCGTCAGCGCGGCGACGTGCGGATCGCCGGGCTGCTGACGACGATCAACGAGTCGGCCCGGCGCGTGGCGATGCACGCCGTGCGTGTGGACGTCGTACAGGCGCAGGCCGGCGCGCTGGGGCTGCCGCTGTGGATGATCCCGATTCCGTCGCCGTGCCCGAACGAGGTGTACGAGCAGGCGATGGGTGAGGCGGTCGCGCGTGCCGCCGGCGAAGGGTTCACGCACGTCGCGTTCGGCGATCTGTTCCTCGAGGATGTGCGGCGCTACCGTGAGGAGCGCCTGGCGGGCACGGGGCTGACGCCGCTGTTCCCGCTCTTCGGGTCGGATACCGCCACGCTCGCGCACACGATGATTGCGGGAGGACTGCGTGCGCGGATCACCTGTCTCAATCCCAAGGTCATCGACCGCGGGTTCGCCGGACGGGAGTTCGACGCGGCGCTCCTCGCGGAGCTGTCGCCCGCGATCGACCCCTGTGGGGAGCGAGGCGAATTCCACACCTGCGCCTACGCGGGGCCGATGTTCAGCCACGAGCTGCCGATTGAAACGGGCGTCACCGTCGAGCGCGACGGGTTCGTGTTCACGGACCTGGTGATGAGTAATCGGGTAATCGGGTAATTGATTGGGGATGGGATGAGGGCGCCTTACCCCGAGCGGATCGTGTGCCTCACCGAGGAAACGACGGAGACGCTGTACCTTCTCGGGCAGGGCGATCGCATCGTCGGCGTCTCGGGATACACGGTTCGGCCGCCGGAGGCACGGCTCAAGCCGAAGGTGTCTGCGTTCATCAACGCGAAGTTCGACAAGATCGAGGCGCTCGATCCGGATCTGGTCCTCGCGTTCTCGGATCTGCAGGCGGACCTCGGCGCGGAGCTCGTCCGGCGCGGCATCGCCGTCGTCACCTTCAACCAGCGCACGGTCGCCGAAATCCTTCAGATGATCGCGATGCTCGGGGGGCTGGTCGGCTGCCAGCAGGAGGCCGAACGGCTGGCGGATCGCCTGGCCGGGAACCTCGAACGCATTCGCGAGTCGGCATCGCGGTTTCCCGCGCGGCCGCGGGTGTTCTTCGAAGAGTGGGACGAGCCGCTCATCTCAGGCATTCGGTGGGTGGAAGAGCTGGTCGAGATCGCCGGTGGCACGCCGATCTTTCCCGAGCTCGCCAGGGCGAAGCTCGCGAAAGATCGCATCGTCGATTCGGCAGAGGTGGCGCGCCGGGATCCGGAGGTTGTCTTCGCGTCGTGGTGTGGCAAGAAGATGAAGAAGGCGACGATTCAGTCGCGCGCGGGCTGGAACACCGTCAGCGCCGTGCGCGACGATCGGATCTTCGAGATCAAATCGACGTATATCCTGCAGCCTGGTCCGGCGAGCCTGACTGAGGGCGTAGGCCAGCTCCATGACATCCTGCGACATTTGTTCGACACCAAGGACACTTTCGACACCAAGGACACTAAGGAGACAAAGGACACAAAGGAAAACAGTTGAGCCCGCGCATTCAGCGAAGAAACAGGTGTTCTTTCACGTCGGGAATGATGCCGGTCGTCCTGGCTTTTTCGAAGAGCATTTCCACCGCGCGTCTTCCCTCTGTGCCCAGATCGACCGAATAGTCGTTGACGTACAGGTCGATGTGCCGGTACATCACGTCTTCGCTCATTTCCTGGGCGTGCCTCCGCACGAACGGCAGGCTCGCCTCCCGATGAGCGAACGCGTACTCCACGCTGCGGCGCATCGCGCGGTTCATGCGATCCTTCACATCGTCAGGCAGCAACCGGCTGACGACGATGCCGCCAAGCGGGATCGGTCGGCCGGTCTCGCTTTCCCAGAACTCGCCGAGATCGATGATCTTCTTCAGTCCCTTTGCGTCGTAGGTGAACCGGTTCTCGTGGATGATCAGCCCCGCGTCGTATTCCCCGTTCAGCAACGCCGGCTCGATCGCCGAAAACACCAGCTCCGTTTTGTCCCGCGCGTTCGGAAATGCCAGGCCGAGCAGGAAATTGGCGGTCGTGTATTTCCCGGGAATCGCGATCCTGAGCCGCCCAGCCGCTACTTCTTCCTTCGAGACCGTTCGCCTGGAAATGAGCAGCGGGCCGCAATTGCGTCCAAGCGCGCTGCCGGCATCGAGCAGCACATAACGGCCGGTGCAGTGCGCGTACGCGTGGTAGCTGAGCTTGGTCACCTGGGCCTGTCCCTGCAGGGCCGCCGCGTTGAGCTCTTCAACGTCCGCAAGGTGCACGGCGAACTCGAGGCCTTCCAGATCGACACGGCGGTTCACGATCGCATCGAACATGAAGCAATCGTTCGGGCACGGTGAGAAGCCGAGCGACAGCTTCATGCCCGCTCGATAATGCGCCGCGTGGCCTCGGCCAGGCTGTCGATCGCCTCCGACATGCGCCACGCCGCCAGGTTCCGCCGCTCGACGACGTTCGACACCGCGCGCACCTGCGCGAAGGCGACGCCGTTGATCAGGCAGGCGCACATGAACGCCGCGCCTTCCATGCTCTCGACCTGCGGCTTGAAGCGCTCGACGACCGCCGCGATCGATCTGTCGTTGCCGTGCACGGTGTTGACCGTGATGGCGCTGACGACGGGCAGACCGCGCAGCGCGTCGATCGCCGGCGGCGCCAGGTTGACGAAGGTCGATTCAGCCGGCAGCTGCATCTCGTCGATCGTGAGGAACGAATCGCCGTCTTCGGCGCCCAGCTCCGCGATCCGATCGGTCACGACGTGCACGACGGTGCCCGACACGAGACCGCGATCGAAGCTCCCGCAGACGCCGACGTTCAGCGCCAGGTCGTAGTCCTTGTGCGCGAGCGCGCGCGAGGTGTGGGCGGCGGTCGCCACCATCCCCACGCCCGTCGTCAGGATGTCCAGATCGCGCGCGGCGCGCGCCCGAATTGCCAGCGGCGCGACCTCGGCCTGCGTCGCCGCGACGATCAGGATCCGCATCGTCGTCCGTCGTTCGTTCGCTGGTTGCCGTTCGGAACGCCGCACGCCGCACGTCGAATCTCGAACGTCACCATACGGCTAATCGACGTCGTCGTCCGGTGCCACGACTGTGTAGGGCCGCGCGACGCGCTTGACGACGATCGTCATGCCGAAGGCGACGAGCACGACGGACGCCGCAAGACCGAGATAGATCCCGATACCGACATCGGCCACGGGCGCGGAGGTCTCCGGACGGTTCTCGACAATCGCGAAGGCCTGCGAAATCGTCTGCGCGCGCTCGCCGGCCGTGCGCGGCATGATGCGCCACGACAGAAACATGATGCCGAGCGCGAGGAGGCCGATGAGGAGGAGGGGGTGCCGCGAGTTCCTGCGCGTCACGAGGCTGAGCGCCGCGAGGACGACCGCCAGCGTGCCCAGACCTGCCACCCACAGCGCCGCGACGTCCGGCACGCCGTTCACCTGCACGCCGCCGACGATGACCCAGGGAAGAAACGTGCTCGAGGCCAGGACGGCGCCC
>QHWJ01000379.1 GCA_003222535.1 Acidobacteriota bacterium
AGGTCCGCCCGCGGCGACCTCGATAACCTGTTCAGCGACTCCGTCGTGGCGATCGATCCCGACACCGGGCAGCGCAAATGGCACTACCAGTTCACGCCCAATGACGGGCACGATTGGGACTCCTGCCAGGATCTCGTCCTGGTCGACCGCCTGTGGCGCGGCGAGATGCGCAAGCTGCTGCTCCACGCCGATCGCAACGGTATCTTCTACGTGATCGATCGCACGAACGGAAAACTGTTGTCGGGTACGCCCTTCGTGCACGTGAACTGGACGACCGGCTTCGACAGGAACGGCAGGCCGATCGAGGTGCCGGGATCGAATTCGAGTCCCGGGGGAAGCTTCTTCGTCTATCCGACGCTTGGCGGCGGCACGAACTTCCAGGCGCCGTCCTACAGCCCGCTCACCGGGTGGATCTATCTCGCATACGCGGAAAACGGTCAGCGTTACGTCAGCGCACCGGTCCCCTTCGAAGCCGGCCGACAGTACATCGGCCGGGCCGCGGGCGGCGGCGACGGGCCCGGACCGCGCCCCGGCGAGCCGTTGCGGTCCGCCGGAATCAAGGCGCTCGATCCCGAGACCGGAAAGATGGTGTGGGACTTCAAGATCATCCAGGGGTCGCTGACCAACGGCGTGCTCGCCACCGCCGGCGACGTGGTGTTCGGCGCCATTCGCGATGGCAACCTCGTGGCGCTCGACGCGAAGACCGGTAAACACTTGTGGCATGCCGAGACCGGCGCCAACATGGCGGCCTCGCCCATGAGCTACGCGGTTGACGGCCGGCAATTCGTTGCCATCTCCGCTGGAAACACGGTCTACGCCTTCACGCTTCCAAAGCCTCCACGATGACGCGCAGCGCACTGATGTTACGGCGGCATGACATGAATCGCCTGAGGTCCCGGAGGTTATGGAGGAAACGGCAAAACACGGAGGCGCAGAGGAACGGAGACGAAGGGAGGAAGAGCGGTTCGACGGGCGTCGCGAAGCGACGCACACTGCCGGATCGGATCGGAAACACGAGCGCCAGCCAGAGCCAAAGGCGTTCGTGTTTCCGATCCGATTCGGCAGAGTCAGCCGGCCCGCTACGCAGGCCGGCCCGTCGAACCGCCGTCTCTGCGTCCCTCCGTTTCTCCGTTTCTCCGTGTTTGGCCGTTAGCTCCGCGATCTCTGCGTGCTCTGGCGTCCGCATTTGTCGGTGTTCTTCGTTTGCTCCGGATCTTCGGCCATGCGCCACACCAAGATGAGAACGGCGGCAGCCCTCGCCTGGACGCTCGCATTTGCGATAACGGCGTCCGCGCAACCGTACTCCGCGCGACAGAACGGCGACGTCGTGCGGCTCCAGGACGCAAAGTCGCAGACGGCCGTCTCGATCGTGCCATCGGTCGGCGACATCGTGTTCGAGATGAAAGTCAAGGGCCAGAACGTACTGCGGTGGCCGTATGCCTCGATCGAGGAATTCAAGGCGCGTCCGGCGTTGAGCGGCATCCCGTTTCTCGGTCCCTGGGCGAACCGTCTGGACGAGCCGGCGTTCTACGCCAACGGCAGGAAGTACGCGTTCGACATGGAGCTCGGCAACGTGCGCGGCGCGATACCGATACACGGCTTCCTGACGACAACCAGCCTGTGGCAGGTCGTCGAAGCGAAAGCCGACGCGGCGTCCGCCTGGTTGACAAGCCGGCTCGAGTTTTCCCGCCAGCCGATGTGGATGAAGCAGTGGCCCTTTGCCCACACGATCGAGATTTCGCATCGGCTGCGGGACGGCGTGCTCGAGGTGCGCACGACGATCACGAACATGAGTGCGGAGCCGATGCCGGTCGCGATCGGATTCCATCCCTACTTCCAGCTGACGGATTCTCCGCGCGATGAGTGGACGGTTGCCGTCGGGGCGCGGACGCACTGGCTGCTGGCGGCCAACAAGGTGCCCACGGGAGAAACCGAACCGATCGAACGGTTCTTTCCGAAACCTGCGGCTGCATCGATCGGTGAATACGACCTCGACGATGTGTTCGGCGATCTCGTGCGCGATCGGGAGGGGCGCACGACGATGTCGGTCGCCGGGAGATCGCAGCGGCTCGACATCGTCCTGGGGCCGAACTTTCGATCGGTCGTCGTCTGGTCGCCAAGGGGCCGCGATTTCATCTGCATCGAGCCGATGGCCGGCATCACCGATGCGGTCAATCTGGCGCACAGAGGTTTATACAAGGAGCTGCAGAGCATCCCGCCGGGCGGCACGTGGCGCGAAAGCTTCTGGGTGAAGGCGGATGGATTCTAACGACTGTGGACGTGGGGACTCGGGGACGTGGGGACTGGCCGCACGTTTTCCAGTCCCCAGTTCCTAGGTCCCCAGTTCCTGGGTCCCCAGTCCCTTGTGCCATGTGCTAGAGAAGCTCTATCCGAAAAACATATCCATGCGTGGGGCTCTTGTTTTCCACCCAGCCTGGGTGGATGCCAGCATCGCAGCTGTAGAGGGCGCCGTCGTGCCAGGCGAGTCCATGCGGATCCGGATCGGACTCGGAGAACTGCACGGTCTCGAGCGTCCGGCCCGTTTCGGCCTCGTACTTGATGAGCCCGGCGCCCTGCTCGTTTCCGGTCACCATCCAGATGGCGCCCTTTCCGTCCCAGGCGACGCCGTGTGCGCGCGGCACGTTGTATGGGATCAGGAATTCCGGCTCCCACGTCTTCGCATCCACTCTGAGAATCCCGCGCAGCCGGAGCGCGGCGATCCAGAGCTTGCCGTCCACGTACTCGACGCCGTGGCAGCCGCCGCCGCCAAGGGGGATTTGGCGATGCGCAATCGTCTTCGAGCTCATGTCCGTCTGAAAGATCCCGTTCGGTGCGGTATTCGCGCCCATCCAGATGTAGCCGCCACCGACCCCCATCCCGCTGGTGTTCTTCGATTCGGTTTTCACCGTTTTCAGCAGCTTGCCCTTCCAATCCACGAGACACGCGTTGTCCGTTTTCTGCTCGCCAATCCACAAGCCGTCGGCCGTCGCGGTGATCGCGTTCGGATACCCCTCCGGGCTCTTGAAGAGCGTCGACGTTTTTACTTTGCGGACGGGAGGATGGGGCGCACCTCCGCTTCCGGTCTGTGCGCCGGCGAGTCGTGTGCCCAGCAGGCCCACACTCAAGGTCGTCAAGAATTCTCTTCTTCTCGTCTCCATGCTCATCCCCATTTGTAGCTGAGTTGCGAGCTGCCAGCGCGTTCCGGTCTCGCGGTCCGCGAACGTGAAATTCATCGCCACCAGATTCCTAATTCCCTGCGCCCTCGACGATCACGGTTTCGACCACGCCGCCGGCTTTTCGGAAAACGGATGCTTCCTGGTACTCCGGTGACTCGAAGCAGGCGACCCCCTGCTCGAAGGTCGGGAATTCGATCACGACGTAACGCTGGAAGTTCTCGGGCCCGGCCATGATCTGGAAACGCCCACCGCGCGCGAGCACTTTGCCCCCATAGCGGCTGATGATCTCCGGCACGCGGTCGGTATACTTCTTGTACGTCGTCGGATCGGTGATTCTCGAGCGTGCAATCCAGTACGCGGGCATTGTTCGACTCGTTGACGTGACCGCGCGGCGAAGGCGGCCTGATTATCGCACGGCCGGGGGCACGACGGGCTGTTTTGAGCAGGAAGTCGGGGGGCACTCCTGTGAAGTCATAGAGCGTGCTCGTGTCGATTAAGATCGGCGTGCTGGAGGAAGATGGGATGCCTGCTCCGCTCACGCGCCGGGCATTTGTCGCCGGCGCCGCCATCGGGTCGGTATCGATTTTCGTCAAGCCGCTCCGGGCGCCCGCCTTCGCCGAAGGCTTCGGCGCGCCTCGACGTAGCTCGAACGAGCAAGGCGAGCGGAGGCGGGCCGACTACACGTTCACCCAGTTCCATAACCAGACGGCGACGAGCTCGCTGCACCGGCGCCTCGTTGAAATGTGGGCGGCGGTCCGGACCGAGACGCGGGGACGCGTCGAGACGCAGGTCTTCGCTCAAAACAACCGGCTCGCTGGAAGCGATCCGGCAGCGCTCAACATGCTGGTCGCCGGCGAGATTCAGTTCTTCACGCTGATGGGCGGCATTCTCGGCACCGTCGTGCCGGCTGCCGAAATCCAGCAGGTGCCGTTCGCGTTCCGCTCGGCCGCCCATGCCCACAAGGCGATGGACGGGGCGCTTGGCGGCTTTCTGCGGGAGGAGATGGCGGCCAAAGGCATCTTCGGATTTCCCGCCGGGGCGTTCGACAACGGGATGCGGCACATCGCCGGGACGAAGCGTCCGATCGAGCGTCCGGACGATTTGATCGGCATCAGGATGCGGGTGCCGGCCGGACAGATGGTCGCCGACACGTTCAGAGCGCTGGGAGCCGAACCGATCACGATCAACAGCGACGGGATTTACGACGCGCTCAAGACGGGCAGGGTCGACGCGCAGGAGAACCCGCTCGCCCTGGTGGATCTTTTCAAGATTTACGAGGTGGTGAAGTACGTCAGCATGACGAACCACATGTGGTCGGGCTTCAATCTGCTGGCGCATATGCCGACGTGGAAACGTCTCCCCGGCGACGTCACGGCTGTGATCGAGCGCAACGTGACGAAGTACGTGCGCCTCCAGCGACTGGATCAGGAACGGATGAACGCTCGACTGCGGACCGGGCTCGCCGGACGCGGCCTCATGTTCAACGACGTGGCTCCCGGGCCATTCCGTGACAAGTTGTCCGGCGTTTACGGCACGTGGAAAGAACGGCTCGGCACCAGAGGCTGGTCGCTCCTCGAAGCTGCAACGCGTACCTAACGGAGCGGCTCTGGAATTCGTGACGAATTCCGAATTCCAAATTCCTACTTCCTAATTACTGATTCTCAGAACGTGACGCGGAAACCAAACTGCGCCGTCCGAGTCTGGGCCGACACATGCTGCAGGTACTGCGTCGGGCTGCTTTCCATGAGTCCGATGCCCCAGTTCGGGCGATTGAATACGTTGAACACTTCCGCGATCCCGTCGATTGCGGCGTGGCCGTGCAGCTTGATCCGCTGCTGCAGCCGCAGGTCCGTCCGGTTTTGCGGGGGCGCCAGGATGGCATTGCGCGGGACGATCGTGCCGTCCGGACGCAGGCGGGCGGTGGAGACCACTCCGGTATTACGCAGATCGCCGCCGTAGATGTTGTTCTGACGAATGCCGGCGGCGAAGAAGTGGAGTCCGCTCAACTGGAAGCCATGGCCCACCTGCCAGATGCCATTGAATACGCCGCGATGGCGTACGTCGTCGGCTGACAAGCCCCATTCACCGCCCAGGTCGGGAGCGGTCGCGAACGTCACCTGCTGGAGGCCGCTGAACGGCTTCGTGTCCGCGCTCCAGAGCCCCGACAGCGTGTAGGTGGCGTTGGCCTGCCAGCGATTGCTGAACCGCCTCGTGAAGCCGGTTTGCAGCGCGTGATACGCGGAATGGGCCAGATGCGAGTTCATCGAGACGACGCCCCAGTCCGGAAACGGCCGGTTGCCTCTGGTCGCGAAATTCAGGTTGACGCCGGTGTTCGGATCGAAGAGCAGGTTCATGTTTTCGACAACATCCTTCTCGTGCGAACCCTTGCTGTAGACGTAGTCGGCCGTGACGGCCGTCGAGGCGTCGAACTGCCGCTGAACACCGATGGAGCTCTGGAACGTCCGCGGCAGGTGAACGAACTCCGGCGGCCCGACGAATTCCTGGAGGTCGCGGATGAGACATCCGGGCGCGTTGTTGTTGGCGTAACAGAACCGCGTGATCGCCTGGGCGTAGGTCGGCAGCGGCTGACCGTTGGTCGGGTTCGCCGCGAAGTCCGGGCGGCCGTCATTGGCGTAGCTGATCACGGCAATCTGCGGATTGCCCGTCGCAAACGACTGATCGGCGCCCAACGCATCGCCGTAGTACAGCCCGGTCCCGCCGCGCACCACGGTGTCGTCGTTCACCTTGTAGGCAAAGCCAAGCCGCGGCTGGAAGTTGGTCTTGTCGGCGGGACGCCCGGCCGCCTGGAACGGCGGGAAGCTGACGTCGTTCGCGAACGCACCCAGTTCCAGATCGTGTCGCAGACCGAGATTGAGCGTCAGGTTGCTCGTCACCTGCCAGTCGTCCTGCGCCCAGCTGGCGATCTTCTTCGAGTAGAGATGGACATTGAAGTCTCCGACGCCGATGCTGATCGTCCGCACGAGCGGGGAGATCGCCGCCAGATTCCACGTGTCGGCGTTGAACGGATCGGGAAAGAGCGCTTCGAGATTGGCCGGCCGATTCCCATTCGAGGCGTTGATCGTGCCCATGCACTGGCGGCAATTGTCCTGAATCTGGTGGCGGTGCAGGAACTCTCCGCCGAGCTTCAGGTCGTGATGGCCCTTCGCGGTGTACGAGTAGGTGAAGTCGTCGCGCACATTCCAGACCCACTGGTCCTGGTGCCGCGGATAGTTCTGGTTGCCGCCGATGGCGAACCCGGTGAACGTGATGCGGGGCGACCCCGTGTTGATGCCGTTGGCCTTCTGCCAGTGGTTCGACCACGTGGTGAGGTTCGCGTTCTCGAGACCGAACACCGCCTCTCCGCCCTTGATCTCGTTCACGGCCCGATTGCTCAGGACCTGCGTGAGCAGGAGGAGGAACTCCTTGTTGTATTCGCGATTGGTTCCGGTCGCCGCCGGACTGCTCTGGAGGCTGCCGGGGACAATCGGCTCCCAGATCGCCGCCCTGGAATACTTCCCCATCAGCCGCGTCTGCGGCGACAGTTGATAATCCAGACGCAGGCCGCCTTTCTTCTGGTTGTTCGTGCCGGTCAGCTGGACGTTGAACGTCGGGTAGGGCGTGTTGAACGTGGTGGTCTTCGGCTCGCGCTCGTATTCATAGTTGCCGAAGAAATGCAGCTTGTTCTGAACGATCGGGCCGCCGACGGCCGTGCTGAGCTGCTGATTCTTGATCGGTTCGACGATGTGCAGGACCGGATTCTCCGCGTTGAATTTACTGTCGCGGAAGTTGCCCCGGAACAATCCCGAGACCTGGTTCCCGCCCGACTTGGTGACGGCGTTCACCTGCACGCCGGTCGACCGGCCCATCGTCGCGTCGAACCGGTTCGAGATGAATTGGAATTCCGCGATCGAATCGGCGCTGTACTTGGGCTGCCCGCCGGTCCCGATGTCCGCCGACACCTGCTGGCCATCGATGTTGAGCTGAAACTCGCGCGCCTCGCCGTTGTTCCTGTCGGGGAGTGGAATTTGCGCGGCGACGCCGGTGGCACTGGGGTTCGTCCGGCTCCCAGGAGCCACCAGCGAGAGCGCCATCCAATTGCGCCCGTTCACCGGGAGCTCCTGCACCTGCTTCGGATCGACGTTGCCGCCAAGGCTCGACGTCGCGGTCTCGAGCAGCGGCGCCTGCCCGGTGACCGTCACCGCTTCCGTCACGTTTCCGGGAGCCATCTGCAGGTTGATGACGGCCGTCTGTCCCACCAGGAGTTGCAAGCCGCTTCGCGTGACGGGGGTGAAGCCCGAGAGCTCGGCGGTGATCTGATAGACGCCGATGCGCACCGCAATCCGATACACACCGCGCTGATCGGTCACCCCTTCGAAGCTGTTGCCCGATGCCTCGTGGACGGCTTTCAGCGTAACCCCGGGCAGCACTGCGCCCGTGGAATCCGTGATGGTGCCGCTCAACACCGCTTCCTGCGCGTACGCCGCCGCGGGCAGCACGAGGATGGCGGCGACCACGATCGACCGTATGACCACGCGCGATGTCATGGATCCCTCCCTGCATGAGCCCGCTTTCGCGGCGACCGGGAACTCGCCCAACACGCCGCACCTGCTGGATTTTAGGCTGGAACGTAGCCCGCCTCCTATAGCGAGTCAACGACAATACGCCGGTCGTCGCTCAGTTGGTCCTCGCAAATCCGGCGTGTTGGATCGGTGCGAACGCGCAAGTCTGAAGTTGGAAGTTGGAAGTCTGACTTCAGACTTCCAACTTCAGACTTCAGACTTCAGACTTCAAACTTACATCGAAGTCGTCTATCTCCATGCCGAGCGGATGGGCTTGCCCACGAGGAACGCCGGATTCGCGCCCGGCCGTGGCCGGTACTTCTGCACGCCGCCGTTGTCGACCTCGGCGACGTAGAAATTACCGTCCGTGTCGACGCTCATCCCGTGCACGCCCCACATGCCGCCGGGGTGTGGACCCCACATCCCCCACGAGTACATGAAGTTGCCATCCAGGTCGTACTTGATGATCTTGTTCGTCCCGCGGTCGGCCGCCCACAGAGAGCCGTCGCTCATGATGTGGAACAAGTGGATGTCGGAAGGCGGGTCGCCGAATTTCCACTCGGAGAGGAACTTGCCGTTCTCATCGAAGACCTGTGCCCGGTGATTGCCCCGATCGTTCACGAACACGCGGCGCGTTCGCGGATCCACCGCGATGCCGTGTACGTTGTTGAAATAGCCGGGCCGCGTGTCGCCCGGCGGATTGCCCTTCTGCCCCCACGCCGTCAGGTACTTGCCGTTCCTGTCGAACTTCACGACCCGCGTGCCGTTGTAACCGTCGGCGACGACGAAGCTGCCGTCGGGGAACCAGTCCATGAACGTGGGCCGGTTGAAATGCTTGTCGTCGGCCCCGGGCTCGCCGTACGTGCCAATCGTCTGCACCTCGGTCTTGCCGTCATGCGTGAACTCATGAATCACGTGCTTGTGATCGTCGACGATCCACACGTGCTTCTCCGCATCGTAAGGGCTGATGGCGACGAAATGCGGCCGCTGCAGCTTCGCGTCATATTGGTTCCACGACTCGATCAGGTTGCCTGCGCCGTCGAACACCATGATGCAGTGCTCCCAGCGGGCGTCGACCGCCATCCTGTTGCCCGCCCGTTCCCAGGCCTGGACTCCCCCCTCAGCCAGTTGCCCGCTCCCGCCGTTTCCAGGCGGGCTCGAGACCGTCGCATCCCGCCACGGCAGCCGGCCGATCGGGAAAAAGATGCTCGGCGCCGCATCGGTCAGCTTCTTCGTGGCAGGGGCTTTGATGTTCGGCAGCTCACCGCGCTGGAGAACGAAAATACGGTTCGGGCTCTCGGCAAAGACGCTCTGGCCCGCGCCAAACGTCCAGCCCTCATGGCCGGGCAGCGTCGACAAATCCTTCGGCCAGTCCGCGACGATGTCGTACGGTCCGTACATGTCCTGACCGCCTTTGACACCCGGCACGGCCGCCACCCTCGTTTGTGCGGCGCCGCCGCGCGATTGCGCGGACATCCACGAGTTCCCGCTCACGTACAATGCCGCCGCCACCGCAAGACACGCTGCGAGCATCGATCCTTCTGGGCGCATGGAGTCCTCCTTTCGCACGAATTCCAGATTCCAATAATTCCAAATTCCAAATTCCAAATTCCAAATTCTTAATTCTTAATTCCGACGTCTCCTACCGCTTCACGCCGGGCCGCGCGTAGTAAGTCACGCAGCAGGATCACGCGGTGAATTTCAGGAACGATCTCCTCGATGTGATGCGTGATCAGAATGAGTGTCGTGCCCTCGCGCGCGATCTGACGGACGCGCTCCATGAAGGCGTGCCTCGCGATGAGATCGAGACCGGTCGTCGGCTCGTCGAGCACGAGCGCCCGCGGCGAGGTGACCAGTGCCCGCGCCAGGAGCACGCGGCGCGCCTGGCCGCTCGACATCGCGTCCAGCCTCCGGCGCGCGAGATGCGACACCCCCATGCGCCCGAGCGCTTCACCTGCCCGACGGCGCATCTCGTCGCTGACGACGCCGTACCGGAGGATGCCGTCCGACGCGAGAAAGCCGGAGAGCACGGCGGCCTCGCCCGTGATGAACCCTTCGCTGTTGCCGGCCACGAACCGCTGATGCAGATCGGCCGAGACAATGCCGAGCTGCGATCGCAGCTCGAACACGTTCCAGTTGCCGGTGCCGAACACCCGAACCACGGGCGGCGCATCATCGGCGGGAGCGAGCGCGCGCTCCTCGTGAGTCAGCAGCTTGACGAGGAGCGATTTTCCGGCACCGTTGGGGCCGACAATGGCCGTGTGCTCGCCGGCGAGGATGGTCAGCGTGAGGCCGTCGAGAACGCGGCGATCGTTCTTCACGACCGTCGCGTCGATCAACTGGAGTACCGGCTCAGTGCTCGGCGTCAAATCGGGAGGGGCTTCCCCCGCGTTTCGCCGGCGAAGGGCAAGACCAGCAATCCGAGCAGGAAGGCAATCGACGTCCACGCGACGGGAGTGCCCAGCGAGCCAAAGCGCGCGATGGCGGCGCCCACCAGAAACACCATGCCGCAGCCCGCGAACCGGCCGACCGAGCTGGTGAACCCGATGGCGCTTGCACGGCACTCCGTCGTGTACAACTCAGGAATCCAGAGCGTGTACATTGCGAAATTCGCGCCGCCGACACCAAGCAGGAACACCATCATGAAAAACAATTGCAGCGCCTGCGGCATGTAGAAGACGTACCCGAACGCGACGGCGATGCTCGCGCCCATCAAGCCGAAGTACAGTCCCAGCGTCTGCCGGCGGCCGAGTCGCTCGGCGATCACCGGCAGGGCGATGCAACCGAGAATCGTACCGGTTGAGAGCACACCGGTGCCGTAGGACGCGAGCCGAGCTGCGTCGCGGGCCGCATGGCCCTGACGCAGGGCGATCTGCGTGACGGCGGTCGGCACATAAATTGAGCCGGCCCAGAGTCCGATGATCGACAACAGGAACAACAGCGACATCACGATTGTGCGCCGCAGGTATCTGCGCGAAAACAGCTCCGCGAACGCCTGACCCATGCCCGGACGGCGCTGTTTGTCGCCAAGCCGCTGCTGCCAGGCCGCCGACTCGCGCACGCCGCGCCGGATCCAGCCCACGAGCAGCGCGGGCGCACCACCCAGAATGAACATCCATCGCCACCCGAAGCTGGCGCCGATGAAGTAATTGGCGAGCGCCGCGAGAAAGAACCCGAAATAGTAGCCCGTGTGCATGTACCCCGCGCCCATCTTCCGGCGGTCTTCGGGCCATTCCTCGGCGACGAACGTGCCTCCTATCGGCTGTTCGCCGCCGATACCGATCCCGCACAGCACGCGCAGAACGGCGAGCTGCCAGATGTTGGTGACCAGGCCGCAAAGAAACGTAAACAGCGAGTACCAGAGAATCGTGAGCATCAGCGCGCGCACCCGCCCGAAGCGATCGGCCACCGGCCCCCATACCATCGACAGGCCCCAGCCGAAGAGGAACAGCGCGAGCAGCACGCTGCCGTAGTATCCGATGGCGCCAGGTGTGGCGGCGACGCCTGAGCGTGGCAGCAGATCGGTGAGAGCCGGAAAGAGCACCAGCGCATAGATGGACGCATCCATGCCGTCGAGCGCCCAGCCGCCCCATGCGGCCCAGAACCCGCGAACCTGATTTGGATTGAGTGTCGTCGGTGGTTTCGGCGATGGCGCACCGGCGAGGACCATGCATGATCTCCGACCGCAGAGCAGCGCGAGTCGCGATGATTCTATGGGGAGTTCAAAGACGCGGTCAACCGCACGGCGCTGCTGGACTCGCCCCTCATCCTGAGCCTGTCGATGGATGAGCCGTCTCGCTCAGTACAGGCAAGCAGCACGCGAGAACCACACCACGAAAAGCACGAAACACGAAGAACAGGAAGAAGACGACGGTTTGAACGCAGAGACCGCTGAACACGCAGAGATGCGTTTGGTGGCCCGCGAAGCGGGCTGTCGCGCGCTCAGTCCTTTTCGTGTCTTTCGTGGTTTCGTGTCTTTCGTGGCTACGGTAGCTGTCGAACAACGATCGGTCTTTGCTCACGGTTCGACAAGCTCGCCACGAGCGGACGTCTCGCGCGCACCGGACATGTCACTGCCTGCGCTGCCGCAACGCGATCGCCAGGTTACGCCGGGCGTCGGCGGACTCGGGATCCAGCGTCAGCGCGAGCTGAAACTGATCGACGGCTTCGTCGACCCTGCTCTGCATGGCCAACGCGAGCCCGAGGCCGATGTGCGCCTCGACGGAATTCGGCATCAGCCTCAACGCCGCGCGGAAATGATCGACGGCGTCGGCGGGCCGGCGGGCCTCGACGAGCATGCGCGCCAGATCGTATTGAGCCTCACCATTCGCGGCGTCGAGCTGCACCGACCGGCCGAGGTGCGCGATCGCCTGCTCACGCCCGCTCGCCTGAAAAGCTCGCGCTCCATCATCGCCGGCTGCCGCGAGCGCGGCGCCGAGGTGCCAGTGCGTCATGGCGGAGTCGGGATCGAGCCGCAACGCTTCGCCAAACTCCGCAATCGCCTCGTGGAACTCGCCTCCGGCAGCGAGCGCGATGCCCAGCGTGTTGTGCAGGTCAGCCGACTCGGGAACGATCGCGCCGAGGTAGGCGCTGCCTGCAATCATACGTGGCGGTCCAACGGCGAGACGGCGGAGGCGGGCCACCTCGACCGCCGTCGCTTTGTACGCGTGATCGAGCAGAGTGAGATACGTGTCGAGCCCCGCGACGAGAGGCGCCGGCTTGCCATCGACGAAGCACTTCGGGCACCACGCCGCAACCTGGGTCAGATCGACGACGGACGCCGGCACCGCTTCGCCGAAGTTCAAGAGGGATCTGACGCCGTATTCCTGCAGCGGCCGGTCATCGCTGACGGGAGGCGAATCGCGGGTCGCCTCTCCGAGCTTCTGCCCCGAGCCAACGAACGTGCCGACGATCTCACGCACGGTGCCCAGGTCGAGCCGTTGCAGGTCAGCCTGCGCGTCCGGAGATCTCGCGAGGACGGCGGCCAGGCGAGCCGGGTCGACTTCGATGCGCGAGTCGTTCGCGCCAATCAGCGCGAGGTCCGCTTCGGCGCCCGAGATCAGGACGGCCTGCGGGAAGACATCGACGAACGCCCTGATCATCGCCAGCGTCGTCGCGGTCGGCACCTGGTAGGCGGGCAGCCACTGGCTGATGAAGCCCTTCGGTTTGAGCCGCGCCCGCGCCAGCGCGTAGAACTCCCTCGAATACAGCGCGGCCACTCCCGCGTACGCGATCGGCGGCGGCTCCAGCGTGATCAGATCGTATGACGCAGCCGGTTGCATGAGCAGGTGATGCCGCCCGTCGTTGACATACACCACCACGCGCGGATCGTTCAGCACGTCGCCGTTGACGTCCTTGAAGTAACTGGCGTGCGCGAGGATCCCTCTGGAAAGGTCCGCGACCTCGACACGCCGGATCGACGGATGCAGCGTCGCCGCGTGGGTCGTGTTGCCTGCGCCAAAGCCGATCACCAGAACGGTCTGAGGGGCCTCAATGGTGAGAAGCGGAATATGGGCGAGCGCACGCATGTAGCGCTGCGAGAGGCGCGCCGTCGACGACATCGGATGCCCATTGGTGAACAACGTGCGTCCCTTGCCCGGCTCATCGGCGACGGCGATGACCTCGGTGAGGCCTTCGCTCAGAGTCACCTGCCGCTCGCCGGCAGGGCGCGCCAGCGCCCGGGCAATCACGTAGTCCGGGGGCAGCCGGAACCAGAGGCCGAGCGCGGCTCCGCAAATGACGATCGAGGCTGCCAGCACCGAAGGACGAACGCAGGGTGACCCTCTTAGGGTCGCCGCAATCGGTCGGCGATCCTGACCGGCGCGCCCTGCAGACGGCGCCGCGCGGGATCGGTCCCTCGCGCCGGTGTTGGAATGCCCGGATCCGCTTGCGGCGAGATAGAGCGGCACCACCGCCAGCGCGGCCGCGATGGTCAACGCCGTGGCGCTGCCCTGGATCCCGAGCTTTGGGAGGAGGATGAACCCGGCGGTCAGAGAGCCGCACACCGCGCCGGCGGTATTGGAAAGATAGAGAATGCCTGCACGGCGGCCGACCGAGCGCTCGGCGCGCTGGATGATGCCGTTGGCCAGCGGAAAGCTGAATCCCATCAGCAGCGCCGGCATGGCGACCTCCCACAGGATCGGTCTCGCGTTGAACCACAGCTCCGTGAATGCTCGCGCCCATCCGGACTCCGCGCCGAGCACCGCTTCGACTGTACGGCCCGCGGCTGCCTGATAGGCACGGTCGGCGATCACGACGCGCTCGATGTCTCTCGCATCGGCGATGGCCAGTCCGAGAAGAGTGGAGGCCACGAACAGTGCCTGCACGACGATCAACGACTGCGCCGGCCGGGCCGTGCGGCGATGCAGGAAGCCGGACGCCAGCGACCCCGCGCCGATGCCAATCAGGATCACCGTCAGGAGCAGCGAGAACACGGCGCGGAATCCTCCGAGCAGAATCGAAAAGTGCCGGAACCAGAGGATCTCCAGCCCCATCGCCGCGAAACCAGACATCGCGAGCGCAAGGCTGGTCAAGGGGACGGCAACGCGAAATTCAGAATTTGGAATCAGGAATTTGGAATTCGCGCGACGCATTCCAGATTCCAGATTCCCAATTTCAAATGGCTTCGACAACCACAGGGCACCGAGGCCCGCGATCACGTTGAAGAACACCGCGACGTACTGCGTGGCTCGAAGGCCCAAGGACGGCACCAGCACGAAGTCCGTCAGAAAACATCCCAGCGCCGCGCCGGCCGTATTCACCGCGTAGAGCACGGCGATCCGCGTGCCGCCCGCGTCGAAATCCTTTCGGACGAGATGACGAATGAGGAGGGTCAGCGTCCCGCCCATCAACAGCGTGATCGGCGTGAGCAGGACGACCGCGATGGCTGCGCGGAACAGATACGAGGTTGACGACAGGACGTACCAGCCGGCCGCTCCGCGCGAGTAGGAGGAGACCAACGACGAGACCTGGCTGAGATGCGGCAGCAGCGCCGAGATGCCAACCCCCATCACGCCGATGAGCAGTTCAAAGCGACCGTACGCCCGGAGCAGCGACCGTCCCGGTTCCGCGTACCTTCTATCGGCCCATGCGCCGGCGACAAAGCTGCCGACGCCGAGTCCCAGCATGAACACCGCGATCACCAGGGACGTCGAGTAGACCGTGTTCCCGAACACGTTTCCAAACACGCGGACCCAGACGACCTGGTAGATCAGGCCGCTGATGCCGGAGAGAAAAAACAGGAAATAGAGGAATCTGGTAATTGGGTAATCTGGTAATCGGGTAATTGAATTGGGCGATCGAGCAGAGGAATCTGGTAATTGGGCAATCTGGTAATCTGGTAATTGAATCGGGCAATCGGCCAATTGAATTGAAGCGATTGAAACAATCCAATTACCAGATTACCAGATTACCAGATTACCCGATTCCAGTGTTATTGGGTCCCCCACGCCGAGTACACCGGCTTGCCGACCAGGAACGCCGGGTTCGCGCCGGGCCGCGGGCGGTACTTCTGCGCGCGTCCGCTGTCGACTTCGGCGACGTAGAAGTTGCCGGCTTGATCGACGGCGAGCCCATGCACGCCCCAGAATCCCCCGGGGAAATCGCCCCAGGTGCCCCAGGAGTACAGGAAGTTGCCGTCCAGATCGTATTTCAGCATCTTCGACGTGCCACGATCGAAAGCCCATAGATACCGATCGGCGCTGATGATGAACAGGTGGATGTCCGACGGCGGCGGGCCGAAGCTCCACTCGTTGAGGTACTTGCCGTTCTGATCGAAGACCTGCACACGGTGGTTCTGGCGGTCGTTGACGAAGACCCGCCGGGTCTGAGCATCGACTGCGACGCCGTGCACGTTGTTGAAGTAGCCGGGGCGCTTTTCGGGCGGCGTACCCTTTTGGCCCCATGTCATCAGGAACTTGCCGTTCTTGTCGAACTTCACGACGCGGGTGTTCGCGTACCCGTCGGCCACGAAGAATGTGCTGTCGGGCAGCCACGCGATGAACGTCGGACGGTAGAAGTGTTTGTCGTCGGCGGCATGCACGTTGGGCTCACCGATGGTCTGCAGCAGCCGTTTTCCGTCGTTGCTGAAAATGAAAATCGCGTGCCGGTAGTCATCGACGATCCAGACGCGCTTCTCCGGATCGTATGGGCTGATGTAGACGGCGTGGGGCCGCCGCAACATCTTGTCCCATTGTCTCCAGTCTTCGATGATATTGCCGTCCGCATCCACGACAACGATGCAATGCTCCCATCGGAAGTCCACTCCGGCCTGACCGACATCCGAATCGTCGCCCACTTTTCCATCGGCTGTTTCGAGCCTGCCCGGCGGGCTGGTCGATGTCGCATCGCGAAAGGGCAGCCGGCCGATGGGGAATTCGATGTTCGGGCCGAGTTGAGGGAGCTTGATCTGCTTCGGCCTCTCGATGTTGGGCAGTTCCCCGCGCTGCAGGATGAAGACACGGTTCGGGCTCTCGGCGAACACGCTTTGCCCGGCGCCCCACGTCCACTTCTCGTGGCCCGGCAGACTCGCGATCGGCTTCGGCCAGTTCGGCACGATGTCGTACGCGCCGAACATGTCCTGGCCACCCTTCTCGCCAGGCACGGCCGCGAACCTGGTTTCGGACCTCGACTGTCCTTGAACGGACGTCAGGCGACTGACGACCAGAACCATCATCATCGCGACGACGACGATCGTCACAACCAGCGAGGCGCGTTTGCGCATGCGGTATTCCTTTCTGCGTCGACCCTGAAGGGTCGACCTGCACGTGTCGACTGAAAGGGTCGCCGTTGCGCCGAGGGTGCGCGGCCTGCCCCCGCCCCGGCGCTTCGGCGAGCCCCGTTAGCTCGCCAGGTCCCATCGAGCGGAGGCGGGAGCCTCGCCCCACGGATTGAACCGGCGGTCGATTGTCAACGAACGAAAACGTACGCGGCGCCGGATTTTGGCACCGACATGTCCGCCTCGTTGCCGTTGACACCCTTGGCACCGCCGCTCTGGAAATGTGCGCCAACGGCCATGGTCCTGCCGTCTCTGCTGAGAGCGAGGGCGCTGCCGAACTCGTCGAACTTCCGGTTGTTCGAGCCCTTGACGTAGTAGTCCTGCTTCCAGGTGGTGCCCGTGCGCGTGAAGAAGTACACCGCACCGGCTTCATCGGCCGAGTCGTCGTCCTGTTTTCCGTTGATGCCCTGGGCGGCGCTGTCCTCGTTGGAGGCGCCCACCGCGAGCGTGTTGCCGTCACCGCTCAAGGCCAGGTGAAGGCCGAACCAATCGTCTTCCCCGGTGTTCGAGGCTTTGATGAAGGCTTGCTGCGACCAGGTCGTGCCGTTGCGGACGAACACGTACGCGGCGCCGGCGGACTTGTCCGTTTTCTCGTCGCTGGCGCCCGCATCGGGAGGTTGAATGCCGGTGAGCAGGCTGTCTTCGTCGAGCGAACCCGCCGCGATGGTGTTGCCGTCGTCGCTGATGGAGACCCAGCAACCCATCGAGTCCTGCGGTTCGGCGTTCGATGCCTGGAGGCGGGCCTGCTGGGACCAGGTACTTCCGGCTCGCGTCAGCACGTACAGGGCGCCTTTTCCACGGTCCGCGTCGAACTCGCCGACGGCCATCGTGTCGCCGTTCGCGCTGAGTGAAACAGAGTAGCCATACATGATGTTCCGGGCGGTATTCGACGATTTGACGTAGGCCTGCTGCGCCCACGTGCTGCCGCTTCGGGTAAACATGTACACCGCGCCGGCCCCATTCGCCGAGTTGTCGGCCTGGTTGCCGTTGATGCCCTTCGCGGCGCTGTCTTCTCCGATCGCGCCGACGGCCAGCGTGTTGCCGTCGCCACTGAGCGAGATGGCGTAGCCGAACTCGTCGCCTTCGTCCGTTTCGCCCGTGTTCGAAGCCTTGACGTAGGCCTGCTGCGACCACGTGTTTCCGGTGCGGGAAAACACGTACACGGCACCCGAGTTCGGCATCGAATTGTCGGCTTGGTTGCCATTGATGCCGGTGGCGGCACTGTCTTCATAAGGAGCCGATACGGCGAGCGTGTTGCCGTCTCCGCTCAATGTGACGGCAAACCCGAACTGGTCATCCGACCCCGCGTTCGAAGCCTTGATATAGGCCTGCTGAGCCCAGCGCGTGCCGGAGCGTGTGTAGACGTAAACGGCGCCCGAACTGTCCCCGGGATCATTCTCCCCTTTACCGTTGATGCCGGTGGCCGCACTGCTTTCCATGGGAGTGCCCACCGCGAGCGTATTGCCATCGCCACTCAAGGCGATGGCGTGGCCGAAGTGGTCTTCTTCGCCTGGGTTCGAGGCTTTGATGTACGCGACCTGCCTCAATGTGGACGCGGTGACCGCCGCCGAAGCGCGAGCGGGCGTTTGCACTGAGGCTGCCAGGTGGACGGTCAGACCAGCGATCGTCAGCCACAGCAGCCAAACACTGGAAACATGTCTCATTCGTGTTCCCCTGTCTTCCGGAGACCAGCCTCAACTCTCAGCTCTCAACTCTCAAGGCTCAACTGGGGCGCATGCGCGTTGAAACCCGAGAGTTGAAACCTGAGAGTTGAAACTTGAGACTTGAGACTTGATTCTAGGGCTGCGTCCGGGCCGGCGCGCATGGCCCCGGTTCCCCCGGCTTGCCGGGATCGTTGCCTTTGTAGATGTCCTTGCCGGCCGCGTTTGTCACCCTGGCCTCTTCCGACAGCGTCATGTAGGGCGATCCGTTCTTGAGACGGCGGCCCTTCATGCTGACCGTGTCGCCAGCCTTGATGACCTCCTTGCTCCAGCACCAGCCTCTCAGCTGCACCGCGGAGCCAAGCTCGCCGCGCCACTTCACAACCTTTCCGCTCTCGTCCTTGACGTCGAGCACGAGCGTCGAATGCGGATTGATCAGCACAATCTCCGCGACGGTTCCCGACACTGTCGTCAGCTTGTCTTCGTACCGCCCGGAATCCCCATGGTGCGCGATCAGCACTCCCGTCGACATGACGAGGAGGCCGGCGCCAGACAATAAGCCTTTCGCACACTTGCTGGTCATAAAAAGTCCCTCATTATTCTCGATGCTCGAGACCGCTTCTTCACGCTCGCCTCAGGTCGTCGTGTTTCTTTGCTGTCTCTTCTCTATCTCTCGCGGCCGGTCGCCGCGTCTGGCTGCGGTCTTTTGGAACGAACCTGACTCATTATCAGGCATAGAATGTTCGCTCGAAAGGGTTTTGTCGTCCCGGGGCGCGGCGAGAATTCGGGCGGAGACATCGAGGTCTTTATGCGTTTTGGCGTGACTTTCGTCGCTGTCATTTTTCTCGTCGAGGCAGCGCCGCGGCCCAGCCCGAAGGCCGTGCCCCGCGGCAATTCGGCAGGGGACGGTCTTCAGACCGTCCGAACATCCACCCAAGGCACCTGGTCGGAGAAACCCGGCTAGCAACTAGCAACCAGCAACCGAGTTGAGAGGTGAACATGCCGAATCGCAGAGATTTCTTCAAGAGTGTGGTGGGCATGACGGCCGGAGTGTTCCTGGGGCGCGCGTTCACGGACGCCGGCGCCCGATCGCGTCAGGCCACACCGGCCAGGCGCCGCGAGGTGTTCGTGGGGCGCAAGCGCGTCAGGGTGATCGACGTCCACTGTCACTGCGTCGTGCCGGAGGTAGCGGACGTCGTCAAAGGTACGAACCTCGCGAGCAACGCTGGCGGAGGCGGTGGTGGCCGCGGCGGCGGCGGGAATAACGTGCTGGGCCCCGCGCGTCTGCAGCTCATGGACGAACAGGGGCTCGACATTCAGGCGCTCAGCATCAATGGCTACTGGTGGTACGCCGCCGATCGCGACCTCGCGCGCCGGATCGTGCAGGTCCAGAACGAGGGGCTGGCGAAGTGGGTGGGCGCTCATCCGGATCGCTTCGTCGCGTTCGCGTCGGTCGCGCTGCAGCATCCGGATCTGGCGGCCGAGCAGCTCGAGGACGGCGTCAAGCGGCTCGGGCTGCGCGGTGCCTCGATCGGCGGCCATGTCAACGGCGAGGACCTGTCGTCGCCGAGATTCGATCCGTTCTGGGCCAAGGCCGCGGAGCTCGGCGTCCTCGTGTTCATGCATCCCGGGGGCGCCGACAACATCCTCAAGGACGGCGCCTTGCGGGGACGGGGCGACTTGGGCAACATCATCGGCAATCCGCTTGAAACGACGTACTTCCTGTCGCGCCTGATTTTCGACGGAACGCTGGACAAGTTTCCCGGGTTGAAGATCTGTGCCGGTCACGCCGGCGGCTACCTCCCCTCTTATCTCGGACGGTCGGAAGCAGCGTGCGTGGTCCGGCCCAACGCGAATTGCGCAAACAAGAAGCGCCCGAGTGAATACTTCAAGCGCGAGCTCCTGATCGACACGATGATCTTCAGCGAAGAGGGGCTGCGGCATCTGGTCGCGGAAATGGGTGCCGGCCAGATCCTGTATGGGACCGACATCCCGTTCAACTGGCCCGTCGGCGTGGACCTTGTCCTCAAGGCGCCCTTCCTGAGCGAGGCCGACAAGGAAGCGATCCTCGGAGGGAACTTGAGCAAGCTGCTTCGGATTCCTGCGTAGAGAATCTCGGACGGAACCCCTGAACGCTGAACCGAAAAGGAGCCGATGCGAACAGGCTATTGGCTGCTCATCGTGGTTCTCGCGGTCGCTGTCAGCGGGTTGCTCGCCACGTGGCGCGGCACCAGGCAGGCTGCCGCGAACGCCGCCATCATGAACCGTGTCGGCACGGTGAAAGACATCATGGAAGGGATCGTGGACCCGAGCGCCGATGTGGTTTGGGAGTCCGTGGCGACGAACATCACGGCCGCGGGTGTCGAGGAGAAAGCGCCGAAGACAGATGACGAATGGGCCGCCGTTCAGCATAGTGCCCTGATGCTTGCAGAAGCAGCGAACCTGCTGAAGATGAGCGGACGCGAGATCGCCCGGCCCGGCGACGCCAACACGAAGAGCGGGCCGGATGCCCCGGAGCTCACACCCCACGAGATCCAGGAGAAAGTGAATCGCGACTGGACCCTCTGGATCACGCACGCCGACCGCCTTCCGGAAACGGCCATCAAGGCGTGGCGGATCGCGAACGCCCGCGATGTGAGCGGGATCGTCGAAGTGGGCGACGCCATCGACAAGGCGTGTGAGACATGTCATCTGGAGTACTGGTATCCGGACTTGAAGAAGCCCCGAAGCGAACGGTCGGGAAGTCGCCGTTGAATCGACGCCTGGCCTGCGGCTGGTCCCGCTGGCCTTCCGGTGCGAGGGCCGGCTCGGCCGAAAGCCTTGCGCTCAGTAGACACCACAGCCGGAGCGCGAGCCTTTCAGGCGAGCGGTTCACGGCGTTGGATCGATGGATTTAATGCGGTTCGCGCGGCCTTTTGCCGGTTGACACTGTCTTCGCGTGGGTCCTATTCTCTCGTGATCCAGACAGCCGTGGTCACTGGAGGTTTGAATGACATCTCGCCTGGTAAGGTCGGTGCTCTTTGTCTGCACGATTCTGACGGTGCCCGCTTTGGGGTACGCACAGGAAGCCGTTTTGAGCGGCACGGTGACCGATTCGACCGGCGGCGTCCTGCCGGGCGCCACAGTGCAGGCCCAGCAGGATGCGACTGGCAACACATTCGAGGCGGTGACCGACGCCCGTGGAAGCTACCGGATGCCCGTGCGAATCGGCACGTACAAAATCACGACACAGCTCCAGGGCTTCAACACCGCGACCCGGCTCGGCGTGGAACTGCTGGTCGGACAGACGGCCGTGATCAATCTGCAGATGTCGCCGTCAGGAGTGGCTGAATCGCTGACCGTGACTGGCCAATCGCCCCTCGTGGACACCACGACGTCGAGCCTGGGCGGCAACATCGATCAGCGGCAGGTGACCGAGCTTCCGTCGAACGGGCGCAATTGGATGTCGCTCGCCTTGCTGGCGCCCGGGAACCGGACCAACGCGCAGGGCGCCCTTCCCGTGCAGGACAGGGGCGACGTCCGGGAATTCCAGCTCAACATGGACGGCCTGCCGGTCACCGCCAATCTCGGCACGGGCAACCAGGCCCGGTACAGCCGCGATGCGATCGCGGAATTCCAGTTCATTTCAAACCGCTTCGACGCGACCCAGGGCCGGTCATCGGGCGTGCAGGTGAACGCCGTCACCAAGTCGGGCACCAACACGCTTTCGGGGTCAATGGTGGGCAACTTCCGGAACAGCGACTGGAACGCGCAGGATCCCGTACTCCACCGCGTCCTCCCGTACTCCAATCAGCAGATCAGCGGGACCGTCGGCGGCCCGATCGCGCAGAACAAGACGCATTTCTTCGGCAATTATGAATACGAGCGTCAGCCGCTCACCTCGATCTGGAACACGGTGTACCCGAAGTTCAACATCGAGCTGAATGGCATCAGAGACGTCAAGCTCGCCGGCGTGCGCGTGGACCATCAGCTGTCCGCGAACGCGCACCTGATGGGGAAGTTGGGCCATTCATCGCTGCTCGAGCCGTTTGGCGCCGGCGCCACGACCCATCCGTCGGCAACCAACAGCAACGCCGAGCATTCGACCGACGTCCTCGGTCAACTGTCGCAAGTGATCAGCAACCGGGCCTTGAACGAGGTGAGGGTCGGATACGCCTCCTACGGCATCGACCAGCAGAGTCTGACGAGCTGGTCGAAGCATTGGCAGGCCGCCAACGGCATCACGACCGACGGCCCACGCATCACGTTCCGCGGCTTTTCATTCCCCCGCAACAACAACCTCCCTCGATACCGCAATCAGAACGTCTACAACTTCCACGACGACTTCACGGTGTCCTACGACGCCAAAGGCCGTCACGACGTGAAGACCGGTGGCGAGTATCTGTACTTTCAGGACGACACGCGCAATTGCAACCAGTGCGGCGGCACCATAACGGCGAACCTCGGACCCGTTCCGGCCAACATTCAGGATCTGTTTCCAGACCCCTTCAATGCGGATACCTGGAATCTGGCGGCGATCTCCTCGATCACGAGCAACTACCAGGTCGGGGTCTCCGATTCGTCAGCCTTCCTGACCCCCATCCGCATGCACAAATACGGCGCATGGATCCAGGACGACTGGAAGATCGGGTCGCGTCTGACGCTGAACCTCGGGGCGCGGTACGATTTACTCTGGAACGCGTTCGCACAGAACGTGACCTTCGAGCCGTTCGAGAAGCCCGGGCGGCCGCAGGACGCGAACAACGTTCAGCCACGCGCCGGCTTCGCGTACCAGCTCGATGACAAGACGGTCATCCGCGGCGGGTCCGGACTGTATTACAACGACGTGCTGAACACGAATGTGTTGTGGCCGATGAGTCCGCTGACGATTGCCGTCATTCAGGTCAACAATGACGGCCGCGCGGATTTCGCCGCGAATCCCTTCAACGGGCCCTTACCAACCTACGCGCAGGCCCTGCAGCGGTTCTGCAGTGTGAACAACGTGCCCGGGTGTCTCCGGCGTGCTCTTCAGGAGCAGGCGCCGATTCCAGACTATGCGCACGTGACGCACAGCTGGCAGACCTCGATCGGCTTCGCGCGGCAGCTGGGAAGCGACATGGCGTTTGAAGCCGATTACGTGAACACGCGGAGCCGCGACGAGAAGTCGATCCAGGACAACGTCAACATCACCTTCAATCCCGCCACCGGCCTCCCCTATCCTTTCTCGGATATCGCGCATCGGGCGTTCCCGGAGTACGGCCTCATCGGGATGATTCCGCACACCGGCCTCTCCGACTACCACGGATTGCAAACACATTTCACCAAGCGTTTGAGCCATCACTGGCAAAGCTCGCTCACTTACACCTTGTCCGGTCTCTGGGACAGGGACCCACCACCGCTCAGCGGGTTCACGGAGGTTCCGTTTCCGGTCGCGAAGGATCTTGGAGGTGAGCGGTCGCTGGCGGAAACCGATCAGCGGCATCGTCTGGTCTTCAACGGGATCTGGCAGGTGGCGCATGGCTTCCAGGTGAGCGGAATTTATTTCTACGGTTCCGGCCAGCGTACGCAGGCGCTCTGTGGCTGTGATGCCCGCGGACTCCAGATCCCGAGCGTCGATCGTCTGCGGCTGGATGGCACGATCATCCCGCGCGAAGCGTTCGTGTTCGCACCGATTCACCGGGTGGAGCTGCGGTTGCAGCAGCATGTGCAACTGCGCGGCCATGCCGCGCTCGAGGGCTACGCCGAGGTGTTCAATCTGTTCGACCGTGCAAATTACGGAGCGTACAACATCACTGAGTCCAGCCCGGACTACGGCACGCCGGCGGCCAGCACGAATCTCTCGTATGCGCCGCGGACCATACAGCTGGGCTTTCGGGTGGCCTTTTGAATTTGGAATTCGGAATTTGGAATTCGGAACTCGTACACCCACTCTGAATTCCAAATTCTGAATTCTTCATTTCGGACAACTTCAGCGATCATCGCCCGCCAGACCGCCCTCCCCGCAGTCGCCACGGCCCCCACTCTCGTCACCGATCGTGGCGTCGCCATTCGGTACTTGAGCGTTCAGGGCAATCGACCGATTTGATCAGGGCACGCTGGACCATCGTCCGGCATATACTCGAAGACCGCGCGGACGTCCCTCGCGCTCCGCCAATCAACAGAAAGAACCCGTATGACGAAGACGTTAACGTTACATGAAGTTGCGGCCGCTTTCGTCGTCGTTGCCTCAGCGTCGCTCGGCCCGCTCTCCACGCGAAGCGCAGACCAACTGCAGCAGACGTTTCGAGCCTCAACGGACGTCGTCACGATTCAGGCGTCGGTTCGCGATGGGCGTGGACGGGTGCTGAACGGCTTGACGCGCGCCGATTTCGAGATCAGGGACAACGGCGAGCTTCGCCAGATTCTTTCGCTGCGATCCGATCGGCAGTCCCCGCTGAGCCTTGCCCTGCTCGTGGACATGAGCGGCAGCATGCGGGCGAGCGGGAAGGTGGCGATGGCGAGGCAGGCGTACGACGCGCTCCTCGCACAACTTCGACAGGGTCGGGACGAAGCCGCGGTGTTCACGTTCGACTCGGCACTGCATGAGCGCCGGCCGTTCACGACGGATCTCTGGAAACTCAAGAGCGCGCTGACGGAGTTCGAGCCGTTCGGCACTACTTCGCTCTACGATGCGACCGCGGCCGCCGCGCGGCGCCTCTCCAGCCGGACCGGAGCGCACAAAGCAATCGTCGTGCTGACCGACGGCCTCGACACGAGCAGCATGTTGACGGCTGCGGAGGTCTCCGGGCTCGCAAGCTCGATCGACGTTCCCGTGTTCATCGTCGCAACCGTCCCATCCGTCGATGAACGCTTCATGTTGGAGACGTCGGATCGACCGCGCGCCGAAGCCGCGGACCTGCGCGATCTCTCCGAGTGGACCGGTGGCGCATTTGTCTTCTCCAGCACACCGGTGGAAACGATCGCGACCGCGTCGCGACTCGTGGACGAACTGCGACAGCAGTACGTCCTCGCCATCGAGGCGGCGGGCGCAAACGAATGGCGCCGGCTCGACGTACGCGTTAAACGTCCGTCGGCCAAGGTGAAGGCCAGAAGCGGCTATTTCGGGGGATGAACGGACGAATACCGTACGGTGGCGGACCCGAGATTGCATCATTCCGATCGACCGGACACCAGGCCGAGCAGTAACAAGGAGGGATGCATGGCCCAGCTGGCCAAGGACTTAATGACGGCGAATCCGGCGTGCTGTAAGCCGGAGACCCCGCTGGATCAGGTCGCCAAGCTCATGGTTCAGCACGACTGCGGTGAGATTCCCGTGCTCGACGTGTCCGAGCAGGTCGTGGGGGTCGTCACCGACCGCGACATTGTCTGTCGCGTCGTCGCGGAGGGCAAGAACCCGTTGGCGTACACCGCCGACATCTGCATGTCCCAACTCGTGGTAACGGTGCCGGTGGACGCGCCAGTACGAGACGTCCTCGCGGAAATGGAGAAGCATCAGGTGCGGCGTGTGCCCGTGGTCGACAATCGCGGGCGGTGCGTCGGCATGATCTCGCAGGCGGATCTCGCGTGGGCAGGGCGGGAACATGAAGTGGCCGAGCTCGTGCGGGAGGTGTCGCGGGACACCGGGAGCGTCTCACGCTGATCACGATTGCCTGGCGTATTTCGCGGAAATGGTCAACCTCAGCCGCTGTCTGGATCGCCGTGGATGCGCTACCCTTTCTGAGTGGTTGACCGGCAGGAGCAAACCGGCGGAGCCGTCAAGGAGCGCGTCGACACCAGGAAGCAGGATCCGGCGCTCTACAAGGTCGTCCTGCTCAACGACAACTACACCCAGATGGAGTTCGTGCTGCACGTGCTCGAGACGGTCTTCCAGAAGTCACCGGCCGAGGCGTATCGGATCATGATGCACGTCCACCTGAACGGCCGCGGGATTGCCGGCGTCTATCCCTGGGAAGTGGCCGAGACGAAGGCCGACAAGGTGGCGTCGCTCGCTGGCGAGGCCGGTTATCCATTGAGGGCGACGATTGAGGAAGCTTGAGGTAATCTGGTAGCTGTGTTTTCCGCCTCCGTTGAAGTCGTCCTCCACATTGCGTTCCGCGAGGCTGTTGCCCGCCGGCACGCGTATCTCACCCTGGAGCATCTGCTGTATGCGCTGGCACATGATGCCGACGGCGAGCGCATCCTCGGCGCCTGCGGGGCGGATCTTCCGCAGCTCCGAAGGAGCCTGAACGCGTACCTCGACGAATCGATCGAATCGCTCGCGCGCGGAAAGCAGCACGAACCGGAACAGACGGCGGCATTCCGCCGGGTCCTGCAGACCGCGGTCATGCACGTGCAAAGCGCGCAGGGGCAGGACGCCCAGGTCGGCGACATCCTCGCGGCGATTCTGCAGCAGCCGAAGACCCAGGCGGCGGTCCTGCTCACGGAGCAAGGCGTCACGCGGCTCGACATCCTCGAGTACATCTCGCACGGCATCACGAAAACGCCGGCGGCCGGCGCTCCGGATGCGGCGCCACACGGCGTGACGGCGGGACACGGCGAGGAGGGATCTGCGGCGGCGAAGGATCCGCTGTCCGTCTATTGTTTGAACCTGACGTCTCGCGCCCGGCAAGGCCTCCTCGATCCGGTGATCGGGCGCGCCGACGAGCTCCAGCGCACAATCGAAGTCCTCTGCCGCCGGCGCAAGAACAATCCCGTGTTCGTCGGCGACGCCGGGGTGGGCAAGACGGCGATGGCCGAAGGCCTCGCCTCACGATTGCTGGCAGACGATGTCCAGGACGTGTTGAAGGGAGCGGAGGTCTTCGCGCTCGATACCGGCGCGCTGCTGGCGGGCACGCGCTTCCGCGGCGATTTCGAAGAGCGGTTCAAGGCCGTCGTCGCCGCGCTCGGCACGCGGCCGAAGGCGATCCTCTTCATCGATGAGATCCACGCAACGGTCGGCGCGGGCGCCGTGACCGGCGGCACGATGGATCTCGCGACCCTCATGAAGCCGCTCCTCACCGGCGGCGATCTTCGCGTCATCGGCTCGACGACGTTCGAGGAATTCAAGCACATCGAGCAGGATCGCGCGCTCGCGAGGCGGCTGCAGAAGATCGCGATCGACGAGCCGTCGATCGAGGAAACGGTCGGGATCCTGGCCGGCTTGCGCGGCCGCTACGAAGAGCATCATGGCGTGAAGTACACCGACGCCGCGCTCGAAGCGGCCGCCAAGCTCGCTGCGCGCCATCTGCGCGACTACCGGCTCCCCGACAGCGCCATCGATCTCATCGACGAGGCCGGCGCGGTGATCAAGCTGAGGACCCGGTCGGCCGACGCGGCCGTCGATGCCGCCGACATCGAGCCCGTTGTCGCCCGGATGGCCCGGATTCCGGCTCGCCAGGCATCGTCTACCGATCGCGAGCGGCTGCGGACGCTCGAAGAGTCACTCGAGCGCGTGGTGTTCGGTCAGCGCGAGGCCGTCCATGTCGTCGCGCAGGCGATCAAACGCTCGAGGGCGGGACTCGGCCAGCCGGACCGGCCGGCGGGCTGCTTCCTGTTCACGGGGCCGACAGGCGTCGGCAAGACGGAGCTCGCCAAGCAGTTGGCGAATCAGCTCGGCAACGAGTTCATCCGCTTCGACATGAGCGAGTACATGGAGAAGCATGCGATCGCGCGGCTCATCGGCGCGCCGCCGGGATACGTCGGCTTCGAGCAGGGTGGCCTGCTCGTCGACGCGGTCCGCACGCACCCGTACAGCGTCGTCCTGCTCGACGAATTCGAGAAGGCGCATCCGGACATCTACAACATCCTGCTGCAGGTGATGGATCACGCCACGCTCACGGACAATACGGGCCGCAAGGCCGATTTCCGGAACGTCGTGTTGATTCTCACGTCCAATGCCGGATCGCGCGAGATGAGCACCACGTCGATCGGGTTTGTGGACGGCGCGGCGGGCGATGCGCACGACGGCGCCTGGAGCCGGGCGGCCGTGGGCAAATCGAAGGCGGCCATCGAGCGTGCCTTCAGCCCGGAATTCCGGAACCGGCTCGACGCCATCGTGACCTTCCGATCGCTCACGCCGTCGGCGATGGAGACGATCGTCGAAAAATTTGTGACGCAGCTGGAAACGCAGCTTGCCGATCGGCGCGTCGCCATCACGCTGACGCCCGAAGCGCGTGTCTGGCTGGCGGCGACGGGCTACGACCCCAAGTTTGGCGCGCGACCGCTTGCGCGAGTGATCCAGAAGGAAGTGCGCGACCCGCTGACCGACGAGATTCTATTTGGCGAGCTGGAGCACGGCGGAACGGTGACGATCAGCGCGCACAACGATCAGTTGACGTTCGCGTTTGAAAAACGCGAGTCGTGACTGCGCGCGAGCCGTTCTCCCGTCGGCAGCCGCCGGTCTGGTCGAATTCTTGCCCGAGCGCGTGAATACGAAGCCGTATTTGGCGCAACCCCACGTTGAGAAACGGCTCTAGCGATCGCCTGCCTCGCGCTCGTGCATGCGCCGTTCGGCCATCCATTGACCGCTGATGGTGCCGAGGTCCGGTCCTTCGCCGTCGCCACCGCC
Source organism: Acidobacteriota bacterium (assembly GCA_003222535.1). Classification (GTDB taxonomy): domain Bacteria; phylum Acidobacteriota; class Vicinamibacteria; order Vicinamibacterales; family CAVVIG01; genus QHWJ01. Next base: position 28,698 of record QHWJ01000379.1, read on the forward strand.
TCGGGCCAGAGCCCACGCGCCCACCGCGACCACCACCACGACGCCGCCGAGTACCATCCAGATCAGACCAGACATATGTTAATCGTGACCGATCGCGGGCGTTCTGGCAACACACACGTCAGGATTCGGGGTCTGGGCGATTACCAGATCGCCATCCGGTGTGCACAAGCAGCACACGCGAATTGTGTGGAACCGTGCAGCGCTGAGCAGCCTGGCCCGGCACTCGCCTTGCGGTCAGCGCGTCCGTGCTCAGTTTTTTCATGGCGGGCCCCGAACTGGTGCGATGGGATCTCATCGCCCTCGAGACGACCGGTCCCTATCGGCTCACGGTCCACCACGCTCAGGGCGTGATCGTCGAGTACTTCACCACTCCGGCTGCGGCGCTTCGGCGGCAGCACGAGCTCGAAGACCTGCTGATCGCCGCCCGGGGAGTTGTCGCCGTTTGATATCTGGCTGGACGAAGTCCTGGAGGTGACACGACGCATCCTTGCGAGGGGCAGCGTCCACATGGCCGGGTTCAGTTAATTTAATTGAATTAGGAGCAACGAGGGCGTCGACCGCGTCTCGCTTCCAGCTGCCCGTTCAGGCCGCTGTCCCCATCCCCCCGCGTCAGAGGCTGCTCGGCAGCCGGTTCTCCGTCGAATATATTCCCGATTATCCGATTGTCCGAGGCCGCGACAGCGTCGATCTCCATGGAATCACGATCAGGGCCGGCCACGAACGGCAGTGGCAGTGCCGCTGCTGCTGCAGAGATGGCGAACGATAATGACCAATGTCGCGACGTCCACACGTCCACGGGGGGCATACATCGTCGAGGATCCCTGCAGCGGCGAGATCGCCATCACGGGGATGTCCGTGAGCCTCGCGTCGTGTTGTTGCGCGCGACGAAACGCGGTCCAGTCCGTGCGCTCATCGAGCAGAATCACGCGGGCTTCGCCGCCGCTCTGCAAGTAACGCATCGCATCCTCGGCGCTCTCGGCCGGAATGCCCATGAACCCTTCCATGTCCAGTGTCTCGACGATCCTGTCGCGAGTGGATCGGTCCTCGTGAATCACAAGAATCGTGTTTCTCCCGCGGGGCCGGAGCGTTCTCATGCGTGCCGGACGTGCAAACGGCGCGACCTCAGCGTGACGATGAGAAACCGTCGAAACCAGGCCGGTTTTCAGAGGATTTTGCGGATTTACGTCCGAACGTGTCAGCGGGAACCATACAAGAAACGTAGAAGTTACGCGGTGGTCTGGCGTTGTGCCGCTGGGCCGCTGCACAAGCCATTGACGCTCGGGGTGGTTAGGGCCCTTACTCTCCGGCCGGCGGTGCGGATCATCCCGCGATGAGTGCGCTATGCTACGCACATCGCTGCGGCTGATGAGGAGTGACAATGCAGAACCCGCGGTCCGAACGGCTCGTGCTCCCGATCGCAATCACGTATTGCATCGCCGGTGATGATCACTGGATTCAGAGCCGCGTGGTGAACATCAGCGATTCAGGCGTCCTCTTTGGTCCGGCCGGCGTGCGTCCGGGCACGCCGCTCGAAGTGATCTTTGCCGCGCCCGTCAACATCGGGTCGATGGCCTCCGGCAAGCTCGTGTGCGCGGCGGAGGTCGTGCGGACCACCGAGGATGGCGCCGCCGCAGCACGGTTCGACGAGTGCCGGTTTCTGCTGAGCGCGTGACTTCGGAAAAACGACCCCGATGCTGTGTGCTACGGCGAAACGTGTGTCTCAGATGGGAACACCGCTGGACGTAAAGTGACCCGCGGCCCGTTCCTCGCACGATCGGCTTTAAACCACTGCAATGAATTGGTTTCCACCACGCCGTTCCTCGACGGCCCGGAGTGGGCGCCGTATTGCACTCGTGCTCTCGGATTCCATCTCGGCTGACGCCGCCGTTTTTCCGGCGACGCTGCCGTCTGGGCCATTCGAAAGGACGGTGCCATGGGTAGCCGATTCGAGATCCTCGTCGAGGGCATCGACAACGCCGCGCTCGTCGACGACGTCGAGACCACGATTCGCGAGGCGTTCCAGGAGATGGCGTTGCCGGGCGCATGGCGAGTCGTCGTGAAGCCTTCGCGCACGCGCGGACGATGGGATTTCAGCGTCTATGGGCTCGACGTACGGCACGTGCTGTCGATTGCCGTGCCCCCGAACCTGCTTCCGGACTTGATTCCGCGACGACTGCGGGAGTCGCTCAATCACGCGGCGCTCTGCACGGCTGACGACGCTGCCGATCGGCCACGAGCCGGCGCGATGATCACGGATTGCCCGGCCCTCGTCTGACGATCATCGGTCATCGTCGACACGCTGCACGCGACCACAGGTGCGGCACCGCGCCCACAATGTCTCTCC